>NZ_CP088936.1:0-314221 GCF_021165755.1 Borrelia sp. RT5S | reverse complement strand
TATAAAGAATCCGATAGATATGATGGGAATTCGGCTTGAGGGTGAAGTCCATATTATTACAGGTTCTAGTTCTTCAAGTCAAAATTTAGTTAGATGTGTGAATCGTGCTGGATTTTCTGTTGATGAGATTGTTCTTGGAAGCTTAGCATCCTCATATGCCACTTTATCTAAGGAAGAGAGGGAGATGGGAGTTTTATTTATTGATATGGGCAAAGGGACGACAGATGTAATTCTTTATGTCGATGGTTCTCCTTATTATACGGGTGTGGTGCCTATTGGTGCGAATAGAGTAACTCTCGACATTGCCCAGGTTTGGAAGGTACCTGAGGATGTTGCTGAGAATATTAAGATAACAGCGGGTGTTGCTCACATTTCTGTACTTGAAAGCCAGATGGAGAGCGTTGTTATTCCTAACCTTGGAACTAGGCCCCCTCAGGAGAAAAGTAGGAAAGAATTGGCTATTATTATTAATTCAAGGTTAAGTGAGATTTTTGAAATGATTAAAGTCGAAGTAATGAAGAAGGGGCTTTACAATAAGATCAATGGAGGTATTGTGTTAACGGGTGGGGGTGCATTATTTCCCGGTATTTCTAATTTAATGGAAGAGGTGTTTAAATACCCGTCAAGAATAGGGTTTCCGATGAATATTAATGGGGTAAGCGAGGAGTATGTTGATCCTAAATTTGCTTCAGCCCTTGGGCTTGTTCTTTATAAGCACGAACAACAAAAATTCAATAAATTAAAGAAAGGAAATAGTAAATCCAAGAAGCAAAATAAAATATCTTCAAAGTTAAAAGGTTGGTTTTTGAAAGAGTGGTTTTGACCGGCCATGGAGGAAATTTAATGAAAGATTATAATATTATTGACAGTCATTCAAGGAGATTTGACTCTGCTGCAAGTCCTACGGTCCTTAAGGTAATTGGCGCAGGTGGAGGCGGTAGTAATGCTGTTAATCGTATGATTGAGTATGGAGTAAGGGATGTTGAATTTATTGTGGCAAATACTGATCTTCAAGCACTTCAGACTTCAATTGCTCCGATAAAAATTGCTCTTGGTGCCAAAGTTACTGCGGGGCTTGGGGCTGGTGGGAAACCTGAAATTGGGCAGGCTGCGGCCGAGGAAGATATTGATATTATTAAAAATCATTTAGCCGGCGCTGACATGGTATTCATTACTGCTGGAATGGGGGGAGGAACTGGAACGGGAGCGGCTCCTGTAATTGCTCAGATGGCAAAAGAACTTGGAATTTTAACTGTTGGGGTTGTTACTAAGCCTTTTAAATTTGAGGGACCTAAAAAAATGAGACTCGCTGAGCAGGGGATAAATAATTTGAGAAAATCGGTTGATACCTTAATAATTATTCCAAATCAAAAACTTTTAACTGTTGTTGATAAGCGGACCACTATTAAGGATGCTTTTAAAAGAGCAGATGATGTTTTAAGGATGGGTGTTCAGGGAATTGCTGGTCTTATTATTGAGCATGGAGAGGTTAATATTGACTTTGCTGATGTTAAGAGTATTATGCAGGGTCAGGGAGATGCTTTAATGGGTATTGGTTATGGCAAGGGAGAGAATAGGGCAGTTGATGCAGCTACTTCCGCTATTAGTAATCCTTTACTTGAAGAAGTTAGAATTGAGGGGTCTAAGGGGCTTCTTGTTAATGTAACGGGGGGGGAGGATTTCTCATTGCTTGAGCTTGAGGAGATCATGGGAATCATTACTGCTAGTGTTGATGATGAAGCTACTGTTATTTATGGACATGCTATTAATTCGAACCTTGATGATGAAATTTACGTTACTGTTGTTGCCACTGGCTTTTCTTCTAAAAAGCAAAAAGACTTGTCTGGTGCTACTGAGAACAATACTTTAAGTTCAAAAGAATTTGATAGTTTGATGTCAGGGAATCAGGACAATACGGGAAATTCTTATGGAATGAGCGAAAGCTTTATAGCAAAGTCCAAAAATGTTAATTATTTTGAGGATGACATTGATGTTCCAACATTTTTAAGAAATTTGAATAAAAAAAGTGGTGATGATTGAATGAAGAAGTTGATTTCATTCTTGTTATTTTTGGTTATCTCTTGTGGGAGTGGATCTAAGGAGAAGACGAATCTTGGTCTTAGGATAAGAGAGATAGAGGTAGCAGGAGGGAGTCCTTTGGAGAAAATTGAAGTTTATAAGGAATTTATTGATAGAGAAGAGAAAAATATTTTAAATATATTAAATTCTATTGATAAGAAGTCTAGGTTCTTTAGTTTAATCGGACTTGAACTTATTAAACTTGGACAATACGGACCTGCCATTGAGTATTTTAATAAAAATTTAGAATATAGTCCGGGTAATCATTTGTCTCATTTTTATGTAGGAGTATCTTCCTACAACTTGGCTAAAGAAATAAAAAGTGGAGAAAAGGTTGGGGAATATTTAAACCTTGCAGAAAATTCTTTTTTAAAGTCGATTTCTATTAAAAATGATTTTAAAGAGGCTCTTTTTTCTCTCTCTACTATGTATGTTTATGATCTTGATAAGCAAGTGGATGCCAAGGGGTATTTAAGTAAACTTGAAGCTATGGGAGAAAATTACTTTGAATTTTTTATGTTAAGAGGCTCAAATTACTATTCTCTTGGTGATTTTAGTAATGCTTTATTGTTTTATGAAAAAGCAAAAGGTAAGGCTTTAACAGAGGAGCAAATAGAGGGAGTCAACAGAGTAATGAGTAATTTTAAATAGATTTATGATTAAACTACTCTACATAGATAGTTTAAGGTTTTTAAGGGGAGAAGAAAAACTTAAGATTTTTAATAATTTTGGTTTAGATGATGTTTTTAAATTAACCATAAGCGATATTTCTTGCTATTTGTCTAGAGACTTCAGGAAAGTACATAAATTCCCAGATTTGAAGTTGATAGAGCTGCAACATAGGGTTATTAATAGAACAGGCGCAAAGGTCTCTTTTTTAGGAGATAGGGACTATCCTTTAAAGCTTAAAAGAATTTACGATCCACCATTTGTTATTTATTATAAGGGAGACCTTCCAGATTCTGATGCTGTGTCCTGGGCTGTAGTGGGTTCAAGACGAATCAATAGGGCTTTAGCAAATAAAATCAGAGAGTTGACATATCACCTTGCTAGAAATAATGTAGAGGTAATATCTGGATTTGCAATAGGTGCTGATATTGAAGCTCATCTTGGTGCAATAAAGAATAAGAAAAAAACTTACGCTGTTATTGCAACCGACATTGATAATATTTATCCAAAGCAAAATAGAAGATATGTCTCCGAGCTTTTAGAAAATGGAGGAGGAATAATTACTGAAACTTTACCCTATGAAAAAATGAAAAATTATTTTTTTGCGAAGAGAAATAGAATAATATCAGGCCTCTCAGATTCTATTTTTGTAACATACGCACCGATAAAATCTGGTGCTTTAATTACTGCCAATATTGGACTTGATTTAGGTCTTGATGTTTATGTATACAATATCGATTATTCTGGGGAGGGCTCTAAGGCTTTGTATGAAAGTGGAGCTCAGGAGATTAAGGGAATACCAGATCTTTATAAGATACTTAATGCTCAACACAATGAGCCTGCAGTTAGCGACGATGACCCTGGGGATTATTTTGAGTGTAAGAATGTATCTAGTATGCTTGTTAAAAAGTTATTGAATGAAGTATCTAAATAGGGGGTTTAGTATGAATTTTAACGGAACTACAGTGATTGCAATAAAAAGAAAGGGAAAGACCGTGGTGGCTGCAGATGGGCAGGTGACTTTTGGGCATACTGTTTTAAAGTCCAATGCTATAAAAATAAGAAAATTACTTGGTGGTAAGATTTTGGCAGGGTTTGCAGGTTCAACTTCTGATGCTATTACTCTTTTTGAGAAATTTGAAGAGAAGATAAAAGCTAGAGAAGATGGGATTATTGATATTAAAAGAGCTGCTGTAGATCTTGCAAAAGATTGGAGGTCTGACAGAATATTACACAAGCTTGAAGCAATGATGCTTGTTGCGGACTCTGATAATATTTTATTAATTTCGGGTACTGGTGATGTTGTTGAGCCTGAGGAGGATGTCATCTCTATAGGCAGTGGAGGAAATTTTGCATACTCGGCGGCGCTTGCTTATATGGAAGATAAAAAATTAAGTGCTGTTGAGATTGCTTTTAAGTCTTTAAAGGTGGCGGCAAGGGTGTGTATATACACGAATTCAAATATTGTTCTTGAGGAGATTGGTTAATGGATAAATTTGAAAAGCATAATATAATTCCTAAGGAGATTGTTGCAGAATTGGATAAGTACATAATAGGACAATCTGAGGCTAAAAAATTAGTTTCAATAGCTCTTGTTAATAGATACATAAGATCTAAGCTTCCCAAAGAGATAAGAGATGATGTTATGCCTAAAAATATTATTATGATTGGTTCAACTGGAATTGGTAAAACTGAAATTGCAAGGAGGCTTTCTAAGCTTATTAAGGCCCCTTTTATTAAGGTTGAGGCTACTAAGTATACTGAGGTAGGTTATGTGGGGCGTGATGTTGAATCTATGGTTCGAGATTTAATGAGTATTGCTGTTAGTATGGTAAAAGAGGAAATGTATGATTCTGTGCGCGAAGAGGCAAGTAAGCGTGCAGAGGAGAGAATAATTGACAAGCTTTTTAAGGTGCCTGAGAATTCTGAGGATGAAGAGGAAAAGAAGATTGGTGAGAAAGTAAGAGATAAATTTAGAAAGCAGTTAAGAAGTGGATCTCTTGATGAGGATCTGATTGATATTTATGTCTCAGGTAAAATGCCCGTTTCAACAATAGAAATATTTTCTGGTGGTAATTTTGAAGAGATTGACATGAGTCTTGGGGGGTTGATTAATAATATATTTGATAGGAAAAAGAAGAGGGAGGTAAAAGTAAAAAAAGCTAGGGAAATCATTTTATCTGAAGAGCTTGAAAAATTGGTTGATAATGAGAACATTGTAGAGATTGCAAAATCGAGGGTGGAGAATATGGGAATTATTTTTATTGATGAGATTGATAAGATAGCTACTAAGAATAGAGGTGGAAATGATGTTTCCAGAGAGGGAGTTCAAAGAGATATATTGCCAATTGTCGAGGGTTCTAAAGTCAATACGAGATATGGAATAGTAGACACTTCTCATATTTTGTTTATCGCAGCAGGGGCCTTTAATTTATCAAAGCCTTCTGATTTAATACCCGAACTTCAGGGTAGATTTCCAATCAAAGTTGAGCTTAAAAGCCTGAGTATCGATGACTTTAAAAATATTTTAAAGGAAACTAAGAATTCTTTAATAAGACAATATATTGAGATGTTTAAGATATATAACTTAACCTTGAAGTTTAGTGAAGAGGCAATTGAGAGAATAGCTGAGCTTACCTTTAATATGAATCTTGAAGGTGAAAATCTTGGAGCAAGAAGACTGCATGGAGTTATGGAAAAAGTTCTTGCTGATCTTTTTTTTGAGGCACCCGGTAGCAAGTTGAAAAAAATTGAAATAGACTTGAACTATGTCAATGAAAAAATAGAGATTAAGGAAAAAAAAGACTTAAATTATTATATAATATAGGTAAAGGTTGTTTTAAGTAGAGGGTATTGATTTGGTTGATTTTGAAAGGTCAGTTGATTTGACACATAGATACTTGAATGTGCTCAGTTTAAGGCAGGATGTAGTGTCTGATAATATTGCGAATGTGGATACTCCAAATTTTAAGAGAAGTGGGGTCACTTTTGAAGCCGAGCTTAAGCGAGCTCTTGTGGACGAAATTGTTCCCAGCTTGTCCCTAGCAAAGAGCAATGAAAAGCACTTAGAAGGAGCCAGAGAGTTGGGGTATTTAGATATAAAGCCACATAGAATGCTTGATTATGCTTCTACTTTTAATAATAACGGCAATAATGTCAATATTGATTCTGAGATTAAAAGCCTTGTCCAGAATCAGATGATGTATAACTTGTTTACAAATATTCAGGCTCATTATTTTAAAAGTGTGAATATTGTAATAAAATAGGCTATTATCTTGAGGAATATAATTTATGGGGTTGTTTTCAAGTATTAATACTGCTTCGACGGGTTTGACGGCACAGAGATTAAGGATAGATGTTATCTCGAATAATATTGCCAATGTAGGGACTACTAGAACCTCTGAAGGGGGGGCTTATAGAAGGCAGAGGGTGATTTTCTCTTCAAGGGTTAGAAATCCATATTGGAAGGGTCCTTTTGTGCCTGAGTATCTTGATAATGGAATTGGGCAAGGTGTGAGGGTCGCTGGTGTTGAAAAGGATAAAGCTCCTTTAAAGTTGAAGTATGATCCAACGCATCCTGATGCGATAAGTTTTGGTGAGCGGAAGGGGTATGTAGAGCTTCCTAATGTTAATGTAGTTGAAGAGATGGTGGATATGATTTCCGCTTCTCGTGCTTATGAGGCAAATTCTACTGTTATTAATAGTAGTAAGTCGATGTTTAGGAATGCGCTAGCAATATTGCAAAGTTAGGGGGTTAGAGAATGAGAGTTGATTCTTTTTTTATGGATGACAATGGGGTTCATTTGGTGCGTAAGGACCCTTTACACTTTAAATTAAATTCTACTGGCCTTGAAGTTAAAGGAGGTGGGCTGCCTGGAACTTTTAAGGACGTGTTTTTTGATGCAATATCTAGGGTGAACGATAGCCAGTTGGATGTTTCTAGGATGACGGAGAAGGCTATTGTGGAGCCGGGCAAAGTTGATGTTCATGATATCATTATTGCAATGGCTAAGGCTAATATGAATTTGAGTATCGCAAAGGCTGTTGTTGAAAAAGGTATTAGGGCTTATCAAGACATAATTAACATTCGCTAAGGAGCTACACGATTTGGGCAATTTTGTTACTAATTTTTTTGCATCTTTGGGAACGGTTTTTAGAAAAGCCAGCGTAATTCAAAGGATAGCCTTTGGAGTTATTGCTTTATTTGTAATTTTTGCATTCATTTTTTTGGTGGGTTTTTCTACTAAGGCTCAGAGTGTTGCTCTTTTTGGCGTTGGGATTAAAGATCAATATTTGTTAGATAGAATAGTTCAAAGACTTGATAGGGAGGGTGTTGCGTATACTATTACTGCTGACGGAAAGATTTACCTGACAGATGAAGGTATATCTAAGAGGATGAGGGCAATTCTTGTTAGGGAGGAGCTTGTACCTGTTCATATGGACCCTTGGTCTCTTTTTGATATCGATAGATGGACCATTACGGATTTTGAAAGAAACATTAATCTTAGAAGATCAATTACGAGGGCTGTAGAGCAACATATTGTTGCTCTTGATGATGTTGATGCTGTTAGCATTAGTCTTGTAATGCCTGAGAAAGCTCTTTTTAAGGAAGCACAGGAAGCAGTTAAGGCTTCTGTTAGAATTACTCCCAAGCCTGGTTCAGATATTGTTACTAACCGTAAGAAGGTAGAGGGACTTGTTAAGTTGATTCAGTATGCTGTTGAGGGACTTGAATCAGATAACATTGCTATTGTTGACAATAAGGGGAATATATTAAATGATTTTTCCAATTTGGATGGAGTTGATAGAATTGATTTAGCAGAAAAGGAAAGGAAACTTAAATTAAAGTATGAATCTATGTTAAGGGATGAAATTGATTTTGCATTAAGTAGGGTTTTGTCTGTTGATAGGTTTATGGTCGCAAGGGTTAATGTGAAGTTGGACACTTCACGTCAGACTACGGAGTCTAAAGAGTATTCTCCTATTGAGCTTCAGCCTCAGGATCCAAAAGTTTCTTATAATACAAGAAAAATTAGCGATTCTACTGTGATCTCTTCCCAGGTGCATAAAAGGGAGTATCAGGGACAGGGTTATAGTCCATGGGGGCCGCCTGGGCAGGAGGGTAATACTCCGCCTGAGTATCAGGATTTAAGTGATATTATTGGCAAGTCGAATGAGTTTAAGGAGACAAAGAATGTTGCTCTTAATGAGAAGAAATCTTTAAATGAGAAAGAGCCTGCTAGGGTTGCGGGAGTTTCTCTTGGTATTTTTGTGGATGGCATTTGGGATTTTGTTTATGATAAATCTGGGAATTTTGTAATAGAGAATGGTATTCGTAAAAGAGAATATAAGCCTATTTCCGATGAATCTTTGAAAAATATTACAGATGTTTTACAGAGTTCTTTTGAATATAAACCCGAAAGGGGTGATTCTATTACGGTTAGGAATATTGCATTTGATAGATTGAGTGAATTTAGAAAAATAGATGAGGACTACTTTGCTAATGAAAATTTTAAGTATTTTTTGTATATACTAAGTGTGATAATTGCATTATTGATAGTAATCTTTACGGTTTTCTTTGTTGTTTCTAGAGAACTTGAGAGGAGAAGGCGTCTTCGAGAAGAAGAATTTGCAAAACAGGCTCATTTAAGACGACAGCAGGCATTAATGGATGGAGATGATATTGGAGTTGATGATGTTGTTGGCGGACTTAGAGAGGGCGATGAGCTACAGAATAATGCGGAACTGTTGGCGAGAGAGAAGCCAGAGGATGTTGCTAAACTAATTAGAACGTGGATTTTTAAGAATGTATAAAGGGCAATGAGGTTTATGGAAGAGAGAAGTGAAAAAGAAGAACTTGATATATCTACTTTAACGGGGAAACAGAAAGCGGCTATTTTGTTGGTTTCAATAGGTTCTGAGATTTCATCTAGGGTGTTTAAGTATCTCTCTCAGGAAGAGATAGAATCTTTAACTTTTGAGATAGCAAAGCTTGATACTATTACCTCTGAACTTAAGGATAGCGTTCTTTTGGAATTTAAAGAATTGATGATGGCCCAAGAGTTTATTCAAAAGGGTGGTATAGATTATGCTAGGGAGCTTCTTGAGAAATCTCTTGGTACACAGAAGGCTGTAGATATTATTAATAATTTGGGTTCTGCTTTACAATCAAGACCTTTTGAGTTTATTAGGCGAGCTGATCCTGCTAATATTTTAAATTTCATACAGCAGGAACATCCGCAAACGATTGCTTTAATACTTTCGTATCTTGATCCCCAAAAAGCTTCGTTTATTTTGTCAAGTCTTCCTACTGAAATCCAGACTAATGTTGCAAGAAGAATCGCGTTGATGGATAGAACTTCTCCTGAAGTGGTAAGAGAAGTTGAGAGGGTTCTTGAGAAAAAGCTGGCTTCTTTATCCTCAGAAGATTATACCTCAGCTGGTGGGGTTGATAATGTTGTTGAGATAATTAATATGGCGGATAGGAAGACAGAGAAATTTATTATTGAATCTCTTGAGGAGGAGGATCCTGAGCTTGCGGAGGAGATAAAGAAGAAGATGTTTGTATTTGAAGATATTGTTCTTCTTGATGATAGGTCAATACAGAGGGTTTTAAGGGAAATAGATGGGCAGGAATTGGCAAAGGCTTTAAAATCTGTTGATGTGCCTGTGCAGGAGAAGATTTTTAAAAACATGTCTAAGAGAGCTGCTGGAATGCTTAAGGAAGATATGGAATTTTTGGGGCCCACTAGGCGTAAGGATGTGGAAGAATCTCAACAGAAGATCGTTTCTTTGATTAGAAAATTGGAAGAACAGGGTGAAATAGTAATTTCTAGAGGAGGTGAAGAAGATGTACTTGTTTAGCAAAGGAGCTTTGTTTGCCTAAGATTTTATATAAATCAAAAGAGATTGCAAATGCGGTGAAGTTAGAATTTGTTGAGATTGCAAATCCTGTTTTTGAGTCTTTGGAAGTTAGAAAAAAGGAAAGTGAAGTTTTTAATATTGACAATCAAGTTGCTAGTCTTAGAAGCGAGCTTGAGGGTTTAATGAATAAGAGAGTGAAACTGCAGGAAGAGATTAGTAATGGCCGTGAGGTTGCTAGGAGGGAAGTAGAGGAGGAGTCTTCTAGGATTCTTAAAGAAGCTAATGAACAGGCTAGTAGGATAGTGGGCTTAGCGAATGAGAAGGCTGAGGTATTGCAAAGGGAGGCTGAGGGCAGGAAAGAGGAGATTGAGAAAGAGGTTAATTCTGAGATTGAAAAAATAGTTAAAGAGTATGAGGATAAGTTGAAAGGTGAGCTTGAGGTTGCAACTGCTAAGGGGAGGAAAGAGGGGTATGAAGTAGGATTTAGTAGGGGCTGTGAGGATTTTGATAAATTGGTAGGAAAATTAAACAGTATGATAGCTGCTTTGGTTGCAAAGAGAAAAGAAATTCTTGAATCCTCAGGGGATCAGATAATGAAACTTGTTATGCAGATTGCAGTTAAAGTGGTTAAGAAAATTGTAGATACGCAAAAGAGTGTGGTTATAGAAAATGTGAATGAGGCTTTAAAGAAGGTAAAAAATAAAACTAATATTATTATTAGAGTTAATCTTGATGATGTAGATATTGTTAGTCATGAAAAGACTGAGTTTGTTTCTAAGTTTGATTTTATAGAAAATTTGGAAGTTGTTGAGGATATAAATATAGGCAAGGGAGGATGTGTTATTGAAACTGATTTTGGAGAAATTGATGCTCGTATTTCATCTCAACTTGACAGGATAGAAGAGAGGCTTAAGAATTTTTCTTAAGCCTCTCTTCTTGGGGATGTATTGTTGGACGGATTCTTTAAGAATTATTCAAGAATATTAGATGATGTGGAGTCTATCTCTCTTGTTGGTAAGATAAGAAAGATTAAGGGTCTTTTAGTTGAAAGCTCAGGTCCAAAGTGTGGAATAGGGGATTTGTGTCTGATTGTGCAGAGAAATGGACGGGAGATATATGCTGAGGTGTTGGGCTTTAATGGATCTTTGGTTAGTCTTATGGCTTATGAGAGCTTTGATGGGGTTGAGGTTGGAGATAGGGTTTATTCCTTAAATAAAAGACTCCAGATTAATCTTGGTGATGAGTTGCTTGGAAGAGTTATTGATTCGCTTGGCAGGCCTATTGATAATAAGGGGCATTTTCGTGGCAAGTATTATAAAGAATTGGGCTTTAAGAGCATCAATCCCTTAAGTAGGGGCGTTTTTGCTGAACAAATAATTACCGGAGTAAGGGCGCTTGATGGATTTTTACCAATTGCTAAAGGGCAGCGTGTGGGTATTTTCTCTGGTGCTGGTGTGGGTAAGTCTACATTGCTTGGTATGATTGCCAAGAATTCAAAGGCAGATGTTAATGTTATTGCGTTTATTGGAGAGAGGGGACGAGAGCTTAATGAATTTATTAAATATGAGTTAGGAGAAGAGCGCTTAGGGAAAAGTGTTTTAGTTGTCTCAACGTCTGATGAATCTCCTATTTCAAGATATAAGGGAGCCTACACTGCAACACTAGTGGCTGAGTATTTCAGGGATAGAGGTTTAGATGTTATTCTGCTATTTGATTCAATTACAAGGTTTGCAAATGCAAGAAGAGAAATAGGCCTTTCTATAGGAGAGCCACCTGCTGCTAAAGGGTATCCCCCTTCCGTTTTTGTGGAAATTCCTATTTTACTTGAGCGTTCAGGGCTTAATGGAAAGGGAAGCATTACGGGTTTTTATACTGTTCTTGTTGAGGGGGATGACCTTACAGAACCAATAGCTGACGGCATGAAAGCTGTCTTGGATGGGCATATTATTTTGGATAGAGATTTGTCTGATAGAGGAGTATACCCTTCCGTTAATATTTTAAATTCTACTTCAAGATCTCTTCATAGAATAGTAAATTTTGAGAAACAGAAGTTGATATGTAAGGTTAGAAACCTGTTGTCAATTTATAAAAATTATGAAGATTTGATTAAAACAGGGATTTATCTTAAGGGATCTAATAAGGAAGTTGATCTGGCGATTTCAAAATATCCAAAAATTATTGATTTTGTGTCTCAGGGCATGCAGGAAGAATTTGATTTTGAAAATTTGGATAATGAAATAAGAGAGTTATTAGCTTGAATAATTTAATACTTAAGAAGGAAAGATTTGGAAAAATATTGGTTGTTAAAACTTATGATAAGAAGCGTAGTGAGTTTAATTTAATAGATATAAATACTAATATTTCAAAAATAGAAAAGTTTGTGGATGCAATTCCTGATTATGTGAAGATATTAGGCAATATGGATGTTCTTTGTAAGGGAGATTATTTGGATTATTTAAACAAAAAAAAGAAAGAAGAATTAAAAAAACTTGTAAAGTTTAAGCATGAGTACAAAAAACACTATGATACTTATTTAGAAAAGTATGGAGAGGAAAAGAAGGTTAAAATATTAATAAAAATTTTAAATGATACTATAATTAGGAGGAGGGAAAAGAGCGAGAGTTCGTTTTTGGATGAGTATGTTGGGTATGAGATTTGTAGGAAGTTAGGGGATGGCGATGAATAGTGTTTTGTCATTTTTATCTAGGGTGTTTTTTTGGCTTTTTTTGATTGTTGCTTTAATGGGATTTTCGGTTTTTTTGATTGATTTGTTTGGATTATATAAAACTAGGGATTATTTTCCGATGTATGTAAAGAATTTACTTTTTGGAGAGGACATACAGTCTTTTGAAGATGCAAATATTAATCTTGATGAGATCAGGATGATAAAGGAAAGGGAAGCTATTGATATTAAGAGTCAACAGGTTGAAAAATTAAGAGAAGAGTTGAGGATAAGAGAGGATAACTTGAATAAGCTTGAAGCAGAGCTTAACCAAAAGCAGAGAGATTTAGATTTGAAGCAGAAGGTTATTGATGACATTGTTGATAAGTATAAAGACGAGGATGCGAATTTTGTGCAGGCTGCTCTATACTTGGTAAACATGCCGCCGGAGGATGCGGTAGAAAGGCTTGAAGAGCTTGGTGATGAAGTCGCCATATCTTATATGCGTAAAGTGGAAGATATTGCTAGGAAAGATGGAAGGGCTTCTATTGTTCCTTATTGGTTATCCCTTATGGATGCTAAAAGGGCCGCTGTATTGATGAGGAAGATGTCCGTGAGTTCATTGGAGTGATTTGTGAGTGTTTTAGGTGAAGTTGACTTAAATAGACTTAATTTGTCGAGTAGGGGATTGGGTCCGATAAGTTTAGAGGGTTCTTTGGGTAAGGGTAAAGTTAAGTTTTTAGATCTTATTTTTTCACAGGTGAAGGGTGCAGATAGGGTAAGGGGTTCTGTCTTGGATTTTTTGAGGTTTTTAAAGGACAATGGCCTTATAGATAAAAAATTTAAAAAGATGTCTTTGAATAAGGTTTTTGCTTTTGAGAAACTTGGTGATGATGGTTTTGTATCTGATTTGAAGTCTTTAATAAAAAAGATGGGCAATTTGTCTGATTTTGAAAATTTTAGATCTTTGGATCAAAATTTGTTTGGTGATGAGTCTGTTAATCAGAAAGAAATAATAAAGAATATTGAAAATATTTTGTTTGATATTGATGTTTTTGGGGGCGTTGGGTCTCCTTTGGGGTTTGATGTACTGAGTGTGCCTCTTGATTCTGAGCATAGGGATTTTGATCTTGAAAGAGGAGATATGAAGGGAAGTGTTATTAACGTTGATGTTAAGAATTTTAAGAAGAATGGCAGTTTTAAAGAATTACTTAGTGTGGAATCCAAATTTCGGGTTGTTGATGGCGAGCATTCTGTTGGCAAGTATAGCCTTAAAGAGGCATATAACGGGATGGGGGACTTCGTTGGTGATCTTTATGGTTCTAGTACGACAAAATATGTTAAAGAGTCTTTAGGTGGCAACATTGGTGGTGATTTAATGTCAGAGTGGAATTTAAAGGTGAATCACAATATTGTGGATAAAGCTAAGATTGTGTTAAAATCGAATGACACGGGGGAGATTAGATTGATTATAAAGCCTAGGGAACTTGGTAGCATACGGATTAATTTAAATCTTGACTCTGGGAATAATCTATTGGGTAGAATAATAGTTGATAATCAAAATGTAAGGGCTCTTTTTGAGCAGAATATGTATTCGATCAGTAAGATGCTGGATGACAATGGTTTTAATACCAGTTTGAGTCTTTCTCTTGCGGGTGATTCTGGTGTTTTCTCGGGGTTTAAGGATGGGGGCTCGGATCGAGGATTATCTTTTAATGAAAGCAAGGTGTTTAGACTTGAAGATGATATTGAAATTTCTGATGATTTAGAGAAGAATATTAATTTTGTTGTTTAGGGGGATGAGTGAGTACGATTAATGGTATTTCTGGTTTGATTAGTACAAGTAGGACTGGGGGATTAAATAGTCCTGGTATGGAGAGGGGCTCTAAGGGTGTTAATCTTGGGAGGGATGATTTCTTGAAGCTTCTTATCACGCAGCTTAGGTATCAGGATCCCACTGATCCAATGAAGGACAAGGAATTTATAGCTCAAATGGCCCAGTTTTCTACTCTCGAACAGATGACGAATATGAGTAAATCTTTTGAAAAGCTTTCCTCTGCGCTTAATTTGAGTAAAGATTTGGATTTATTAGGCAAAGTAGTTGAGTTTGAGCATGCTGGTGGAGAGGTTATTAGGGGTAAGGTTACTAGTGTTAAAACCGGAGTAAATCCGGGAATCATGGTAGATGGAAAATATTATACTTATGAAAGTATTTTATCAATAGGGTTGGAGGAATAATTGTATGATGAGATCTTTGTATTCTGGTGTTTCTGGGCTTCAGAATCATCAAACTAGGATGGATGTTGTTGGTAATAATATTGCAAACGTGAATACGGTTGGCTTTAAGAAGGGAAGAGTTAATTTTCAAGATATGATATCCCAAAGTATCTCTGGGGCATCTCGTCCTTCTGATGTTCGAGGGGGGACTAATCCGAAGCAAGTTGGGCTTGGTATGAGTGTTGCTACAGTAGATACTATTCATACTCAAGGATCTTTTCAAAGTACTCAGAAAGCTTCTGACCTTGGGGTTAGTGGTAATGGGTTTTTTATTTTAAGAGAAGGCAATGATTCTTTTTATACGAGGGCTGGTGCATTTGATATTGATTCTGATCGTAATCTTGTAAATCCTGCAAATGGAATGAGGATTCAGGGATGGATGTCAAGGATGCTTGGGGGGCAGCAGGTTATTAATACGTCTTCTGATGTTGAGGATTTAGTTATCCCTATTGGGGATAAAGAAGGGGCTAGGGCTACTGAGTATATTACTTTTGCCTGCAATCTTGATAAAAGGTTACCTGTGATTGGAGAAGGTGCTAGTGAGTTAGATGTTGCTCGGGGTACTTGGGTTGTTAATAAGACGGTTTATGATGGCTTTGGGAACACTAGTGTTGTGGAACTTAGGGTTGTAAGGGATCCAGCTGTTCCTAATGTATGGAATGCTACGGTTTTAGTCAATGGGGAGGAAAACTCTAGCTTTTCGTTAGGTTTTAATAATGAGGGTGCTTTGCTTTCTTTAAATGGGCAGGTAGGTCAGGAGGGGGATTTGCTTGAATTTCCCGTAACTTTTGTTGTGCCTGGTGCTAATATTGGGGAGATTGGGGGGGAGCAAACTGTTAATCTTAGGCTTGGCAATGTAGGCAGTTATACTAATTCTATTACTCAGTTTGCTGATGCAAGCACAACAAAGGCTATTGTGCAGGATGGGTATGGTATGGGATATATGGAGAACTATGAGATAGATCAAAATGGGGTAATAACGGGGGTTTATTCGAATGGCATTAGGAGAGACATTGGGAAAATTGCTCTTGCATCGTTTGTTAATCCTGGGGGACTTGCTAAATCGGGTGATACTAACTTTGTTGAGACGAGTAATTCGGGACAGGCTAGGGTGGGAGAGACTGGCTTTGCGGGATTGGGAGTTATAAGATCAGGGGTCTTGGAGATGGCTAATGTTGATCTTGCTGAGCAATTTACTGATATGATAGTCACTCAGAGGGGTTTTCAGGCCAATGCTAAAACTATTACTACCTCAGATCAGTTGCTTCAGGAACTTGTAAGACTTAAGGCTTAGTGGTTTGGCTTATGATTTATGTAACTAAATTAAACGGGGAAGGTTATTACTTAAATCCTTATCATATTGAAAGTATTGAGTCTAATCCTGATACTACAATCTTGCTGATGAATGGTAAGAAGTTAGTTGTAAAGGAGAGTGTGGAAGAGGTAGTGGATAGAATTAAGATATATAGAAAAGAAGTTACTTTTTTGGGTAAAGTTACACAAGGAAATGAGGGAGTTGGGCTGTGAATTTGGCTAGTATACTTGGTTGGGGGGTTGGATTTGGAGCTATTCTGATTTCTATGGCATTTACTCCGACGGGATTAGGGGTTTTTTGGGATTTAAGTTCTGTCTTTATTACAGTTGTTGGATCCTTTTCTGCTCTTATGGCTTCTTCAGAAGTTATTGCTGTTAAGAGGATTCCTACTTATTTGGGATTTTTCTTTAAGAAGAGTTCTTTTGCTAAGGCTTCTAATATAAAGACTTTGGTGGAGCTTTCGGAAAAGGCTAGGAAAGAAGGGCTTTTATCTCTTGATGATGAACTTGAACAGATTAGTGATCCATTTTTTAAGTCTGGGATGAGACTTGTTGTTGATGGTGCTGATCCTGAAATAATTAGAACCATGCTTTATCTTGAGTTGGATCAAATGCAGGAGAGACATAAGATGGGTTCTAATCTTTTTGGAACCTGGGCAAAGCTTGCGCCTGCTTTTGGAATGACAGGCACTCTTATTGGTCTTATAGCCCTTCTTGGGAATTTAGAAGATAAATCTGCGCTTGGTTCTTCTATGGCGGTTGCTCTTATTACAACTCTTTATGGTACAATAATGGCAAATTTAATGTTTATTCCTGTCCAGATTAAATTGGAATCTATAGATTCTGAAGAGGCAGCAGTTAAGACAATGATAGTAGAGGGTATTTTGTCAATTCAGGCAGGGGATAATCCTAGAATTCTGGAACAAAAATTGGTGACATTCTTGACTCCTAAAGATAGAAATCAAGTTGGAAATGTTCTTGGGGGTGAATGATGGCATTGCGGGTTAAGAAGCGTTCGAAATGTGAAGAGGGCGCTCCTGATTACATGTTGACTTATGGGGATATGGTTACCCTGCTTCTTGTTTTTTTTGTTACTATGTTTTCTTTAAGTGATGTTGTCTTTAAAGAAAACATAGTAAAGATAATGTCGGCCTCTTTTACGGGTTCTGGTTTTTTTAAGGGAGGGAAGACCTTAGATATTGATAAGCTTTCTTATTTAAGTAACAGTTTTATGTCTTTGCCTTCTACTGCTAAGAATAAGCAAGCCTCTCAGACTGCTAAGAATAAATCTATGATTGAATTTATTGAGAAAATTCAATCCAAGAGTATTATTGTTAGGCGTCTTGAGCGGGGAGTTGTTGTTTCTCTTTTAGCAGATTCTTTTTTTGATACAGCCAGTGCTGAGGTTAAGCTTGATGAAAATAGAGAAACTATACAAAAGATAGCGTCTTTTATTGGGTATTTAGAAGGGCAAGGATATAATTTTAAAATAGAAGGACATACGGACAACATTGATACCGGAGTGAATGAAATTTGGAAAAGTAATTGGGAACTCTCAGCGGCAAGGGCTGTGAATATGTTAGAGCAGATTTTGAATTACACTGATCAGTCTAGGATGAAAAATATTGAGAGCAAATTCGAGGTGTCTGGGCTGGCGGGCAGTAGGCCAGTTGCTACAGATGATACACCTGAGGGTAGGGCATACAATAGGAGAATAGATATTTTAATTACAAGTGATTCTGCTTTAAGTGCCACTAAAGGTATTAATTTGTGATAAATTGGAATGAATTAAGGAATTTATAGGAGGGAATATGCCTGAGAAGGAAGATGATCGTATGGATGTTGGGGGTGGCGCGGAAGGGAGGGGGGGAGCCCTGGTTCCAAATATTATAATAAAAATTTTGCAGGTAATAGCGATAGGGTTGTTGACTGTTGTGATTATGATCATAGTTTCTTATTTTGTGTCTAAGATGGTATTAAGTCAAAGTGGAACGCCTAATGATTTTCCAATTTTCTCTAATGAATATTTAGGCAAACCTCCTATGCTTATATGGTATGAGAGCATAGATGAAATTAGAGGGACTACTCTTGATACCCCTCCTAAGACTTTTGTGATAAAGCTTGCCTTGGGGTATGCTGAGAATAATGTGAATATTTTAAATGAACTTGGAAGACAGAAGGTAAGGTTAAAGGATATTATTAGGGAATATTTTAGCCAAAGAACAGCACAAGAGATAAAGAATGAAAGTCAGATTAAAGCTGAAATTAAAGCTAGGATTAATAGTGTGTTAAGAAATGGTGAAATAAAAGAGATTGCATTAACACAAATCGATATATTTGATATGTAATTTTAAGAGGAATTTAAATGGCGAGTAATCCAGGGGCGTTGTCTCAAGATGATATAGATAGTCTCTTAGAATCTATTAATTCATCTGAAAGTTTGTCATCAGACGATGCGCTTTCTAATGTTATATCTAGCCCTATGGGCAAGAAACAGAAGGTTAAGATTTATGATTTTAAGAGGCCGGATAAGTTTTCTAAGGAACAAGTGAGAACGGTATCAAGTTTTCATGAGGCTTTTGCGAGATATACTACGACTTCCTTGTCGGCTCTTTTAAGGAAAATGGTGCATGTGCATGTTGCCTCCGTTGATCAGCTGACTTATGAGGAGTTTATTAGGTCTATTCCAAATCCTACTACTTTGGCAATAATTAATATGGATCCTTTAAAGGGATCCGCTATATTTGAGGTTGATCCAACTATTGCATTTGCAATAGTTGATAGGCTTTTTGGTGGAGATGGAGATACTATTAAGGATAAAAGTAGGGATTTGACTGAGATAGAACAGTCCGTGATGGAGAGTGTTATTATTCGTATACTTGCTAATATGCGAGAGGCTTGGTCTCAGGTGGTTGATCTCAGGCCCCGTTTTGGGCATATAGAAGTTAATCCTCAGTTTGCTCAAATAGTGCCCCCAACAGAGATGATTATTTTAGTGACCCTTGAGGTTAAAATAGGTAAGGTTGAGGGGCTTATGAATTTCTGTTTGCCCTACATTACAATAGAGCCTATTGTTTCTAAACTTTCAACAAGATATTGGCATTCTTTAATTGGGGTGGGTACTACTAGTGAGAATCTTGATGCATTAAGGGAAAAACTTGAGAATACGGGAATGCCTTTAATAGCAGAGATGGGAGAGGTTAGGCTTAAGGTAAGAGAGATATTGTCTTTGGAAAAAGGAGATGTTATTAATCTTGAAAATTCTTTGATAAATAAAGATTTAAGTTTAAAGGTAGGAACCAAACAGAAGTTCAGATGTAGAATGGGTCTTGTGGGAAATAAGATTTCTGTTCAGATTACAGAAAAAGTTGGTGATGTGAAGGATTTTGATTTATTGAAAGAACTTACAGAGGAAATTGAATAATTTAAATAAATGATGTTATTAAGCTTAATGAAGGGGTAATTTATGGGTGTAGGTGAAAATGACTTTAAGGAAGAGGAAAAACCTGAGATAAAGGGAGTTAAGCTTCCTGATTTGATTGATACTTTACCAGAGGGAGTTGATCCTAGTAATTTTGGACTTTTAATGGATGTTTCTATGCAGGTTACTGTTGAGCTTGGTAGGACTGAGCGGAAGATTAAGGACATACTTGGCATGTCTGAGGGTACTATTATTACTCTTGATAAGCTTGCGGGAGAACCTGTTGATATTTTGGTAAATGGAAAGGTGATAGCTAAAGGAGAGGTGGTTGTAATTGATGAGAATTTTGGGGTTAGAATTACCGAAATAATCAAAATTAAAAATGATTAAGTCTTTATTTAAATTTTTGATTTTAGTCTTTATTTTGTTTTCCGGCGGTTTGTTTGCACAGGAGGAGGGGGTTGGCTCGGATGTTGTTTTTTCTGGTTTAGAAAATGAGGCTGATTTGCCTATATTTGAAGATAACGAGACTAGGTCTAGTGGAGACAGCATACAAGATATATCTCTTTTTAACATTACGGATTTAGTTAAGATATTATTGTTTCTATCTTTCTTTGTTTTTTGTGTTCTTATATTTAAGAGAGTGATTTTTAGTCGTAGGAGAGTAGTGAGTAATAGAAAGTCAGACTTTATCAAAGAGCTTGCTTTTTATGAGATAGATACTAAAAGTTCTATAAGGATTATTAGTGTACTGGGTAATGTTTACGTATTTCTGGTTTCTAGCAGTTCTTCTGTTTTATTAAGAGAGATAAGACAGGGTGAGGAGATAAATGATTTGGAACCTGAATTTGTCAAGGATGAAGATCTTAGGGATAAAAATTCTTTCAGCACAATATTTAACAGGATATTAAAGACAGGGAAAGATGATGAAGAATTGCTGGATAAGGCTGATTATACGGAATTAGAAAAAGATATTGAGACTTCTTTGAAAAGTAAACAAGATAGGCTGAAAAAGTTTTAGAGGTTGTTTTTGAGAAATAAAATAATTCTTTTATTATTTTTTGGAATTGCGAGTTTTTCATTTGCTCAGACTAAGTCTTTGCAAACTACTACTGGTTTAAATTTTCCGTTTGTTGATTTTGGAAGCTCTACAGGTGGTGGAATAGTTTTTCCCTTGCAGCTTTTATTGATATTAGCTATAATGACTCTCTCTCCAGCTTTTTTAGTCCTAATGACTTCTTTTTTAAGAATAGCAATAGTATTGGATTTCATCAGAAGAGCGTTGTCGCTACAGCAGTCGCCCCCGAATCAGGTAATAATGGGACTAGCTTTGTTTTTAACTCTTTTTACCATGTGGCCGACTTTTAACATTATATACGAGAGTGCTTATTTACCTCTTAAGGATTCTAAAATAACTTTCCATGAGTTTTATGATAAAGGAATTATTCCACTTAGGAGTTTTATGTACAAGCAGATGTCTGGTGGTAGGCATGAAGAGATTAGGTTATTTATGAGTATGAGCAATTATCCAAAGCCTAAAAATTTTAGTGAAGTTCCAACTCATGTTTTGATTGCAGCTTTTGTTTTACATGAACTGAGAGTTGCTTTTAAAATGGGGATTTTAATATTTTTGCCATTCATAGTAATAGATATTATTGTGGCTTCGGTCCTAATGGCAATGGGGATGATAATGTTACCCCCTGTGATGATCTCTTTGCCATTTAAGCTTATTCTTTTTGTCATGGTAGATGGGTGGACTTTAATTACAGGGGGGCTCATTAAAAGCTTTATATGAGGGTTAAATGACAACTGGTCAAATTATTTATCTAATTAGAATCTCTATTGAGAATATCATTATTCTATCAGCTCCGATGCTGATTACAGCACTTGTAGTTGGGTTTTTGGTTTCAATTTTTCAGGCAGTTACATCGATTCAAGATCAAACCCTGAGTTTTATACCTAAAATTATCATAATATTGTTAACTCTTGTTATTTTTGGCCCTTGGATCTTGAAAAAACTTATGCAGTTTACTTTTGCGGTATTTAATCAAATACCAAATATATGATTGAAGTTAGAATATGGATATGAATTTCCTAGTTTTGAAGTCCTTTGCTGTTTTGCCCGTATTCGTTAGGGTTTTTCTTTTTTTAAGATTTTCTCCTCTCTTTTCAACCATAAGAGTAGGTTATCTAAATTTTTTCTTTTCCTTAATTCTCTCCATTATCCTTGTAGGTAAGATAAGTGTTGATTATCCTTTGGATAATTTGTTTTCATTTGTTTTGATATTGTTAGGAGAGGCCATTCTAGGTCTTATTCAGGCTTTTTTTGTAAGTATAATTTTTAATGTTTTTCACTTGTTAGGATTTTTTTTCTCAAATCAAATGGGACTTGCTTATGCAAATATTTTTGATGTATTTGCAGAAGAGGATAGTTTGGTAATATCTCAGATATTTACATACTTTTTTTTACTTTTATTTTTATCGAGTGATATTTTGATGCGTTTCTTTTTTGTTGGAGTTCATGATTCTGTTTTAAATGTTAGAATTGAGAATCTGGTTAATTTGAAAAATTATGAATTTATTACATTACTTCTTTCTTCTTTCTCCATTCTTTTTGAAAAAGCTTTAATAATTTCTTTGCCTATATTAGGAGTTCTTTTGTTGCTTTATTTGATTTTGGGAATACTTTCAAAGACTTCTCCTCAGATGAATTTATTAATGCTTAGCTTTTCAATTTCTTTGTGCTTAGGGCTTCTTATTTTATATGTCAGTTTTCCAAGCTTGGCAATATCTGTTAAGAGAGTAATTGAGCTTGCTATAGAATCTATGGGGAATGTTTTAAATTTATTTTCTGGGGTTTTAAAATGAGTTCCAGAGAAAAATTATTAGGTAAAAGTTGGTATATTCCTCTTAATTTTTTTGCTTCAGAAGATGATGGTAGGACGGAATTACCTACTGACCAGAAGAAGCAGAAAGCAAGGGAAGAAGGACAGGTATTAAAATCAAATGAAATTAACTCAGTAATTAGTCTTTTTATAATGCTAGCAGCGTTCTTTTTTATGCTGCCCTATGTGGCGCAAGACCTAATAAGCGTATTCGGATGGCAAGCCAGTAAACTTCCAGAGATAATGTCTTTGAGTATTTATTCGCTAAATTTTGCGTATTTTAAGGCAATGCTTGGGTATGCAATGGTATTTCTTTTAATAGCATTCGTAGTGAATTTTTTTGTTAATGTTGTTCAAGTTGGGTTTTTAATTACTTTTAAGCCTATAACTCCTAAATGGGATAGAGTGAGTCCGAAGTTTTCAAAGTGGATAAAGAATTCGTTTGCTTCATTTGATGCTTTTTTTAATTTGTTTAAAAGTTTATCGAAAGTTGTTATAATATCCTTCATATATTACGTTATTCTGAGAAGCAATGTAGGTAGGATTTCAAGAATGTCTGAGTATAGTCTTGAAGGTGGTATTTCTGTTGTTTTGGCTCTTGCCTATAAAATATGTTTTTTTTCAATAATGGTATTAATGGTTGTTAGTGTATTAGATTATGCGTTCCAAAGGACTCGTTATGTTGAAAGTTTGAAGATGACTAAGGAAGAGGTAAAGCAGGAGAAAAAGGAGATGGAAGGTGATCCTCTACTTCGTTCTAGAATGAGGGAGAGGATGAGAGAGATTTTAAATTCTAATTTGAATGTAACGGTTCCCCAGGCAGATGTGGTTATTACTAATCCAGAGCATTTTTCTGTTGCTATTAAATGGGATAGTAATACTATGTTGGCACCAAAGGTGCTTGCAAAGGGGCAGGATGAGGTTGCGTTTACAATTAAAAAAATTGCCAGAGATAGCGGTATTCCTATCATAGAGAATAAAACACTTGCTAGAGCTCTTTATGTTAAGGTTAAGGTTAATGAAGAAATTCCAAGAGAATATTGGGAAATTGTTTCAAAGATACTTGTGAAAGTATATTCTATTACTAAAAATTTAAGTAGGGGTTGAATTATTGGATGCTAGAAGGAATACTGTATTGGGGTATTTGGGTTTGGCTAATAAGTCGGACCTAGTAGTTTCGGTTGGTTTAATACTTGTTGTTGTTGGGTTTATTTTACCGCTTCCTGCGTTTGTTTTGGATGCTTTGATTGCGGTTAATTTGGTGGTGAGTCTTTTAATTATTCTTATTGTACTTTATTCTAAGCGTTCACTTGATTTTTCGGTTTTTCCAACACTTTTGCTTGTCATGACTATTTTTGGTCTTGTTTTAAATATTTCTTCTACTAGATTAATTTTAACGAAAGGTGTGGGTTTTAATGGGCAAATGATAAGAGCTTTTGGAACATTTGTTATTGGGAGTACTGGGACTCAAGGTCTTGTTGTTGGATTTATAATATTTCTTATAATAATTGCGGTCCAATTTATTGTTATTACTAAGGGCGCTACGAGAGTTGCGGAGGTAGCTGCTCGTTTTGCACTTGATGCTCTTCCTGGGAAACAGATGGCTATTGATTCTGCATACAGTTCTGGAAATTTAACGGAAGAGGAAGCTACAAGACAGAAAAATGATTTACAGGCAGAGGTAAATTTTTATGGAGCTATGGATGGTGCTTCTAAGTTTGTTTCAGGGAATGTTAAGGTTGGTTTTTTAATAACTCTTATAAATATTGTTGGGGGGCTTTTAATAGGGGTTACTCTTCAAGGGCTTGATTTTAATGATGCTATCAACAATTATGTGTCTTTAACTGTTGGAGATGGGCTTGTGTCTCAGCTACCAGCGCTATTAATTTCAACAGCAACAGGACTTATTGTCACTAGATCAATAGCTAAAGATAGTTTCGGGGGAGAAGTCATTGAGCAGTTTACTTCTTATTTAGGAATTTATTGGATTGTATCTGGATTTTTATTATTTTTGGCATTTCTTCCGGGGTTTCCTACATTAATACTAATTTTGTTGAGTTTAGCTATAGCATTTTTAGCTTATTCACTTTCTAATCTAGCCAAAGATAAAGAATTTTATGAAAGGCAGAAGGCAGAAGAAGATAAGATATCAAGTTATGCTGAAAGAGAAGTTACCCCTGTTGTCCCACTGGATCCGCTATCTTTAGAGATCGGATATAATCTTGTTCCGATAGTGGATGATACAAAAACATCAGAACTTCTTGATCGTATCGTAAAAATACGTCGTGAGGTTGCGCTTGAATTTGGAATAGTTGTACCTAGGATTAGAATAGTTGATAATATGCGCCTTAGGTCTAATGAGTATTCATTTAAACTTAGAGGAGTGGAAGTTGGGCATGGGGAGATTAAGCTTGGTAAATTTTTGGTTATCAATGTGAGTTCTGATTCTGGTATAGAGGGAGAGCTTACAAAAGACCCTTCGTTTGGACTGCCTTCTCTTTGGGTAAATGATGATGGAAGAGAGGAGGCTGAAAAGTTGGGTTATACCGTAGTTGATCCACCTTCCATTATCGCTACCCATATGACAGAGCTTATTAAGAGGCATGCTTTTGAAATCTTAACTCGTCAAGATGTGCAGAATATTCTTGATGTGTTTAAGAAGGACTATGGAGCAATTGTTGAGGAAGTTTTAAAGGATTTTTCAGTCGGAGAAATTCAAAGAGTACTTCAGGGTCTCTTAAAGGAACAAGTTTCAATTCGCAATTTAGTTACAATTTTTGAAACAATAGCAGACTTTACAAGCATTACCAAGGATACGTTCTTTTTGATTGAAAAATGCAGACAAGCAATTGGAAGGCAAATAGTTAGTGGATATTTGGATTCTAATTCAGAGCTCAATGTAATAACAGTAAACCCAGAGTTTGAACAAAAAATAATTGAATCAAGGTTTGAATCTAATAATGACCTTATAAGCTCTCTTGATCCTAATTTGAGGACGAAGTTTATTTATGAGCTTTTTAAACTTATAAATGAAGTTCAATCACAAGGGTATTATCCTGTTGTACTTTCAAGTGAGTCTGCACGACCTATAATAAGGGTTTTAGTAAGTAGGGATCTTTCAGATATTGTTGTTATTTCTGTGTTAGAGGTTCCCAAAAATGTTAAGGTTAATGTGCTTAAGACAGTAGAGGTTGAGGAATAATGGTTCAATATTTTACAGAAAGAGGTCCAACCTATAATGAGGTCATAGAAACTATTAAGAAAAAGTATGGAAAGAACGCTAGGGTTATGACCTATAAGACCGTACCTTACGGGGGAATTTTTGGTTTATTTAGCAAGGATTGGATTGAGGTATCAGGTTATGTTAGATATGACATTGGGCAGCAACAAATAAATGTAGAGGAAGAAAAGCGTAAAATACTTCAAAGCATCAAGAAAGAAGAAGGGTCTTCAATTGAAGATGTGCTTAAGGAGGTTAAATCTCTTAAGAGTGAGCTTGCTCATAAGAAGGAGGAAGTTAATCATCCGACAATCTTGAAAATAGAAGATATATTGCGAGATAATGATTTTTCTGAAAATTACATTAGAGATGTTAATGATTTTATTAAGAAAGAGTTTAGTTTATCGGGCCTTGATGATTATGACAGGGTGAGGGACAGTGTGGTAGTACATATTGCTAGTACTATTAAATGCTCGGGGTCTCTTATTGATAATCTTAAGAAGAGGATTTTTATTTTAGTAGGCCCAACGGGGGTCGGGAAGACGACCACAATTGCAAAGCTTGCAGCAATTTATGGGATCAATGGCGATAATAAGAATTTAGATATTAAGATTATTACTATTGATAATTATCGTATAGGGGCTAAGAAACAAATTCAGACTTATGGTGATATTATGGGAATACCGGTAAAGGCAATTGAGTCTTTTAAGGATTTAAAGGAAGAGATAACACAGTCAAAGGATTTTGATCTTGTTCTTATAGACACTATAGGCAAGAGCCCTAAGGATTTCATGAAACTTGCTGAGATGAAAGAACTTTTGAATGCTTGTGGTAGTGATGCTGAGTTTCATTTGGCCGTAAGTTCTACTACAAAAACAGCGGATATTAAGGAGATATTTCATCAATTTTCTCCCTTTAATTATAGAACTATAATTTTTACCAAATTAGATGAGACAACATGTGTTGGGAATTTAATAAGTTTAATTCATGAGATGAAAAAGGAAGTTTCTTATGTTACAGATGGACAAATAGTTCCTCATAACATTAGTGTGGCAGATCCGCTCACTTTCATAAAGAAGATAAATGGGTACAGAATAAGCGATGACGTTGAATTCATTCGAAGGATTAAAAGCAAATCTTATTATTGAGGATAATATAAAATGGAAGATCAGGCTCAAAGTTTAAGAGATATTATGAGATTGAATAGTAAGGCTAATTTTGTTGTTGATGATAAAATTCAAAATAGTAGAACTCGATTTATTGCTATTACTAGCGGTAAGGGTGGAGTTGGTAAGAGCAATATTGCTGTGGGACTCGCCCTTAAGTATTCAAATCTTGGAAAAAAGGTTTTAATTTTTGATGCCGACATTGGGATGGCTAATGTCAATATTTTACTTGGAGTTATACCAAAGTACAATATTTATCACATGATTATGCAGGGTAGAGATATTAAAGAAGTAATAACAAAGACAGAATATAATATTGATCTTTTAGCGGGTGCTTCTGGAACAACGGAACTTTTAGATCTTTCAGATTCTGAGATGAGTCAGTTTATAAAAGAGTTATTAAAAGTTTATGAGTATGATATAGTTATCATAGATACCAGTGCAGGGATTTCAAGACAGGTAATTTCATTTTTGTTTTCTAGTGATGATGTAGTTATTATTACGACCCCAGAGCCTACTTCTATAACGGATGCTTATGGTATCATCAAGGTTTTAGCTCACAGGATGGAAAATTTAAAGAATTTAAGGCTTGTTGTTAACAGGGTTGCTAATGTAAGTGAGGGCAAGGTAGTTGCTAAGAAAGTTATTGATATATCAAGTCAGTTTTTAAATTTAAATATTGATTATTTGGGATATGTTTACGAAGACCAGAACATTAGAAATTCTGTTTTCAAACAGAGGCCTTTTATCTTGTTAACTCCTAACAGTAGGGCTAGTTATTGTCTTGATTCTATTGTGGCTACCCTTGAAGAGGTTTCTCTGGATAGTAAGAAGAGAAGGGGGGTTATAGGCTTTATATCTAAGTTTTTTGGTATGGAAAGGTGATATGTTGTTCGGTAGAGAAATTAGATATGTCTTATTATTTAGTACGGCTGCGTTTGTTGTTTCTGTTATCTTTGGCCTGCTTGCCCGAGTGTATTTTTTTACAATATTGTTTAGAGCATTTGTTCAATTTGTATTTTTTTTCTTTATTGGGATTTTAATAGAGTTTATATACAAAAAGTATTTATGTGATCTTTTTAAAGATGCACTAGTTAGTAGTAAGGGGAATGATGATCATGACAAGGGCGGAAAGTATGAAACTGGTGTAGTTGAGATGAGTTCTTTGTCCAACAGTGTTCCTGTTGATGAGAAGCGTGAGAGTGGTAGTGACTTTCTTGATGAGAAACGGGAGAGTGGCGGTGACTTTCAGTTTGTGGAAGAGATTGAGAAATATAATGTAGAGCATAGTAATAACAGGCCTAGTGGTAACATGCAGTTTAGCGATAAACTATCAAGTCAACTTTCATATCTTGAAGCCAATGATCCAAAAATTGTCGCTAAAGCTATTAAAACCTTGATTAACAGGAAGGAGTAGGTATGCCTAATAGTGTCAATTTTTCTGATTTTTGCAGCAAGATGAAGGATTATTTAGAGAGAGAGAATAATGTCAATCTAATAGAGGTAGAGGCAGACACTCTTGATGAGGCTTTAAATGATGCTTCTTTAGAGCTTGCAATCCCTTATAAAGATTTAGACTATGAGGTTTTGGAACGAGGAACTAATGGAATATTTGGATATGGTAGGAAAAAATGGAGAATAGTCGCTTATAAGAATTCTTATACAAAGCTTGGTGTTTCTGATGTTTTAGGCGCGGAAGAGAGAGATGAAGAAATTGTGTCAAAGGATGGTTTATTTTTCATCAGAAGATCTACTAGGGGTCTATTTTTAAAAGTTGTGGCACCCAAGGGGCAGGGAAGTGCTGTTGAGTTTGAGGATGTGATTAATAGGCTACACTTGGAGTGTAACATTGAAAATTTGAATATGGATTTTGTGCGAACCCTAGTTGAGAACGCCAATGGGAGTTATGAGCGGGTAGGTGATTTTGATGCTGATCCTTCTGAGAGTGTAACTATGATGGTTCAGATATCAGAAGATTCAATGTCAGTGACCATTGAATTTACTAGCCCTGGGGATAACGGCTGTGAGATATTAGATAAAGACATTTTTAATATTCTTAGAAAATATGGAATATCAGAGAAGGCATTCCTTAGGGAAAAGATAGAAAATTTTGTTGATTTTCCTATTTACGGTGAACCAGTCGAGATGGCAAGAGGGGTAGCTCCTGTTAGGGGGCAGGATTCTTGTGTTAATTTAATCTTTGATAATAAAAATCTTGGTGAGTCTGGTACTTTGGGTGTTGAATTTAGGAATGTTAATGAAGGGGAGGAGTTGGCAGAGATTGTTCCCTTTTCAGAGGGTATTGATGGGTATACTGTTTTTGGGAAAGTACTAGAAGCAGAAGATGGTAGTGAGCTGGAAGTTACTCTGGGTGAGAATACCGTACGGGAAGGAAATAAAATTATTGCAAAATGTGGTGGATATGTGACTGTTTTGAGTGGGGTGATTACTGTTCATGATGTTTATGTTGTTGAGGGTGATGTTGGACCTGGTACTGGTAATATAATAAATAATGGTATGGTTCTTGTTAAAGGGAGTGTTTTGGATGGATATAACATTATGGCTAAAGGTGGGATAGAAGTAAGTGGGCTTGTTGGTAGGTGTAATTTAAGGACAGATGGGCCCCTTATTTTAAGTAGTGGTGCTAATGGGAAGGGAGGCTCTGAGATTTATTCAAAGACTGGCATTAAGGCCAAATTTTTGGAAAATGTTAGCATAAAGTGTCATGGTGATATTGAAGTTGTAAGGGGTATTGTTAATTCTGTGGTATCTTGTAAGCGGAGGGTCTTGTG
This sequence comes from Borrelia sp. RT5S, assembly GCF_021165755.1. Classification (NCBI taxonomy): domain Bacteria; kingdom Pseudomonadati; phylum Spirochaetota; class Spirochaetia; order Spirochaetales; family Borreliaceae; genus Borrelia; species Borrelia salvatorii. Next base: position 284,872 of record NZ_CP088936.1, on the reverse strand, counting down.
CATCGGGAAGAAGTCTAAGATAGTTGGCTCTAATATACATGCGAGAGAGGAGGTGCGGGCGTATTCTATTGGATCTGAAGGTAATGCTGAGACTTCTCTTGAGGTTGGGTATGATCCTGAGATAAAAGATTTACTATCTAGGTTTACTAAGTATCTTGTAAAAATTGAGAGGAGATTAGAGGTCGTGTTAAAGGATATTTCTGTTTTAAGGAAGAGCGCCTTAGTTGCTACTGATAAGGCGGAGAAGTCTTTAAAAATTGACAGTTGTAATGAACTTCTTAATGAGAAAGAGGTTCTAGTTGCAGAGATAGCGATGGTGAAGAACAAGCAAGAAAGCTTACAGGGTGAACTTGAAGATAGCATGGTAGATGGTAGGGTTTTTGTTGAACATATTGCATATGCTGGAGTTAAGATACATATTAAGGGTGTTTATTATGAACTTTCAAGAGATTATAATAATGTGACTTTTGTGGAAGATGACGAGATTATTAAGACGGTAGCTTATATTCCCTTTAACCGTAGTAATGGGTTATAGACTATAGGAGGTGCTTTATGGATATTAATAGTGTACCTGAGGGTATAAATGTAATCACGCAGAGTGCTTTTAAGGTTAGTGAAATTTCAAATGAGGACTTGAGAAATAAGAAGATAAGGGACGACAAGAGGTTGAGTTTAAATCCAAATAAGAGTTACCATGTGGATTCTGAGGTAAACAGCATATACCCTGCTAGTGGCATAAGGGGTGAGGATATAAATTTTACCGTATTGGTAAGGGCTAGAGTTAATGAAAGGGATAAAGAGAGTGCATGTAGAATTGGATTTAACGATCCAAAAATAGGAAGGAATGTTGATATTGAGAGGTAGATTGGGGCATTTTACATGTTTATTTTGTTTTGTTTTGTTTTGATTTGTTTTGTTTTCATATATTTTCATGTTTATATTGGCTTGAAAATAAAGTCTAATAGCATACTCAGGAAATTTAGGAGTGAGGTAGATAAAACTATTATTGAGATTAATCAGGCCACTGATCGTAATATAAATATCATTGAAATAAAAATTGAGAGTTTAAATAGAATAATTAAAGAGGTTGATGAGAGAATAGAAATACTTGATCACAGGTTATCAGGATTTAATCCTCATTCAATTTCAATGGGGAATAATGATTTTGGAATTAGAAATGATTCTAGTGTTTATAAGAATAATTTGGATTATTCAATACCTACTATTGAGAAAAATATAATAAGGGAAGGGTATGATATACGGCAGCAGGTGATTTCACTCTATGAACAAGGGATGTCTTTGGAAATTATTTCTAAGAAGTTGAAGCTAGATTTGGGTGAAATTGAGTTGATTATTTCGATTCATAGGGGTAGTTAATGAAAAGATGGATAGGGATAGATTTTGGCACTACAAATACTGTGGTGTCCTATTTTGACAGTGGCGCTAGAGTGATATTAAATGATAGGGGCGAGAGAATGACACCTTCTGTTGTCTCTTTTACAGATTCTGGTGTTGTTGTAGGTAATTGTGCTAAATGTCAGATCTTGGTAAATCCGGATAAAACTTTTTACAATTTTAAAGTCAATATAGGTACTGGGATTTCTTATAGGGTAGGAGAGGATTTATATAGGGCTGAGGATATTGCTTCTTATTTGCTCTTGCATATCAAGAAGAACGCTGAGAAATTTTTGGAAGAAGAAATAAGTGATGCTGTAATAACGGTCCCTGCTTATTTCGCTGAGGTGCAAAGAAGAGGCATAGTGGAGGCTGCAAGTCTTGCAGGATTACGCTGTAGAGCAATCCTTAATGAACCAACAGCGGCGGCTATATCTTACGCTTTTGAAAAGCAAGTAGAGGGTTTTTTTCTCGTTTATGATCTTGGTGGTGGTACTTTTGATGTTGCTCTTTTGGAAAAGCGAGGCGATGCTTATACTGTCCTCTCGACCAAGGGTGAGAATAAACTTGGAGGTAATAGTTTTAATGAGGAAATAGAAAAGGGTGTTTTAAGTAATTTTAGAGAAAAATACCCCAGTATTGATTTGGATGATTTTGTTCTTCTTGAGCAGATAAGAGATAAAATCGAGGAAGCTAAAAAGAATTTATCTGTTATGGATGAAGATAGTATTGTGTTACCTTTTCTTGATGGTAAACATTTAGATTATAAGCTTACAAGGAAAGATTTTGAGGCAATGATTGACCAGTTCATAAATAGGACCGTTAATCTTACAAATGATTGCATTTCTGATTCGGGAATTAACCCTGAGAGTGTTTCAAAAATAGTGCTTTCGGGAGGTTCAACCAGGATTCCTCTGGTCAAGCAGAAGTTGGAGAATGCTTTTCCTGAAATTGAGGTTTTAGACTCTCTAAATCAGGACGAGGTTGTTTCAATGGGGGCGAGTATTCAGGCCTTTAGTTTATTAAATGAAAGCACTCTCATCAATTTTAAAGATATAACACCTTATTCCCTTGGAATTGAGACTCGCAATGATGGATTTTTTACTTTAATTAAGAGAAATACTCCGTTGCCAGTCTGTGAGAGAAAAATTTTTACAACAATGAATGATTATCAAGAAGAGATTGAGATACATGTGCTACAGGGTGAATATGGAAAGTCTTCTTTAAATTATTCCATAGGTAGGTTTTTTTTTAGTAATATACAAAAAGCGTTAAAGGGTATTCCAAGGATAGAGATACTTTTTAGTTTAGATGAAAGTGGTATTTTAAATGTTGCTGCGAGAGATTTAGATACTAATATCTCTAAATCCATTGAAATAAGAATAACTAGTTCCTTTGATAGTAGTAGCATTGGGAGTATGTATGAGGATATCATCGATTTTGATGAGAGTGATTCTTGATAAGTTGATTTTGATAGGATATTAATCCTGTGGCTTATTGTAGACTGTATATTATTTTGCCAGTTATGTTGTTTATGTCTACAAATCCATATTCTCTAGAATCAAGGGAGGCTTGTTTATTTTCTCCTATTACTAGGTAGTAGTTTTTTGGAATGGATTCGTTCTTTAGTGTTTCTAAATGTTTCTCGCTTATGTTAAAGTTCAGGTTGTCTATACTTATTACGTTTTTTTTTACCTTTATAAAAGATGCACCTGGTGTAGCGAAAATTTTTTTGACCGAGGTCTTCTTTGTTATGGGATCTTTAATAATCACCATATCGTTTTTTTTAGGCGCGTTCCATAGCACCATGTATTCTCCTCTTTTACTTAGTCTTATACCGTAGGCTAAATTGTTGCTTATGATCCAATTTTTTTCTATAAGTGTAGGCAACATTGAAGAACCTTTAACCAAGTAAAAAGATAACGATAGTTTAACGGTGACTAACATTAGCAGTAAAGCCAATGCAACAGAGACCAGATTGTCTTTATATAGTTTTACTATTGTCTTAAGAACTTCCATTGAATGTTTTTTTATAAATATGCATCCCTAGTGTATAATAAGGCATAATATGATTATACCAAAAAAGGGACAGAGTGTAGGGAAAAGAAATAGAAATTTTTTGTTTAGTAAAACCAATAGAGGTGATTTTGAATTAAAAGATTTTAGTAATGTTTTAGAACCTACTAGAAAAAGAAGGAGTAGGTCTTTTAGATTTGTAAATTTTTTCAGAAAACCTTTTTATGTGATTAATTTATTTTTAGCTTTAGTTAATCCTAGAACGATAGTTACTAGGGGTTATAAGTATCAGCATTCCTATAAGCATCCTGGAGTTAAGCTTGGGAATGCTTTCAATGTTAGTTTAGGTTATGGTTTTATTTTTAGATTGAATGCCGTAATTTTTGTTTTAATATTAGTCTTTTATTTAAATATTTTTTCCTATTATGGTTCCTATATGTTTCTCAATAGGCTTAGCTTTCCCAAGGATTATTTTATTGATACTTTTTTATATTATGGCGATCAAGATTTAAATCAGATTAATAATGATCTATTTACTGCAAACGGAAATAATTATGAAGGCTTAAAAAAGCCTTTGATTTTAAAAGTCGTTAAGCATAAGATTAAGCCAGGAGAGACGCTTTCTCATGTTGCTTCCAGATATAACATAACAAGTGAAACTTTAATCTCTTATAATCGAATTAAAGATGTAAGAAATATTAGACCCAATTTGGTGGTTAATGTGCCTAATATGAAAGGGATTCTTCATACTGTCGCGAAGAATGATTCTTTATCTTCAATTGCAAAAAAATATAACATTACCAAAGTAGATATTCTTGATGCTAATAATCTTGATAATGAAGTACTATCTTTGGGGCAAGATCTCTTTATCCCAGGTGGAAGAATGGCTAGGGAAGCGCTCAGAGATGCTTTAGGGGAGGTTTTTCTCTTTCCAACGCAAGGAGTTATTACCTCTGGTTATGGATATCGGCCAGATCCTTTCACGAGGGTTATTAGTTTTCATAATGGGATTGATATTGCAAATGCGGCTAATACACCTATTAAGGCAGCGAAAGAGGGCATTGTAGTAACGGTTGGGTTTAATGCTGGGGGATATGGAAAATATATTGTTATCTCACATAGTAGTGGCTTTCAGACTCTTTATGCTCATCTAGGTTCTTTTGCGGTCAAAGTAGGACAAAGAGTTGCAAGAGGGCAGGTGATAGGGCACATGGGGAGCACAGGATATAGTACAGGAAACCATTTGCACTTCACTATTTTTAAGGATGGAAAAACAGAGAATCCTATGAAATATCTCAGATAAATTAGTGGTACTTCGATATATTTACCTTTTTCAATATTTGTATTAATTTCTTTCCTTCTATCAGATCAATTAGTCGGCCTTCAACCATTTGTTTGGATTTAGAGGAAAATACGGCTGGTGCTATGCAGAGACCTTTTAACTTATTTTCTTTAGTTTTTGAAATAAGATCTCTTAAGAATAATTCTCCTACGATTTCTTGCTCCGTTCTAACAAATCGCACTATTAAATTTTCCTCCCATTGATTATTTGCAAGTTGAAAGTTTATGTCTATAAATTGAGAAGTAACCTCATTTGTCTTAGCATCTCTTACTTGAAATTTATTTTTGTATATCCTAACGACAATTTCACCGGCCAATTTTTCAAATTTTTCTTTAGAACATTTAAGATATGTTCTAAGAGACAGATTTTCGTTTAGCTTTCTACTAAATTCTAGTTTTTCGCCGACTTTTTTATAGTGTGCGTCAGCTCTTTCAACTTGAATAAAAACGTCGGTTGCCTTTTGATAGTTTTCACATTCCATGTAAAGCTCTCCCAGTTTATAAAACAGTTCAAGAAATATTTTTTTGGGTAAATCAGGTTTCAATTTAATGATCTCTTTAACATTTTTTTCTAACTTTTCTAGGTTATTATTTTTCGCATGAACCTCAGACTCAATTAAAAGAGATTCGTATAGCATTCCGTCTCTGTATCTTAAGTTATCTGCAATCTCAAGAGCAAGACGGTCTTTATTGAGTTTAAATAAGCATTTAGCATAAATTAAAAGAGCATTTACGTCGTTTTGTATGTAATTTTTTATGTTATTAAATATTCCAGCTGCCTTATGATAATTTTCCATATGGAAAAGAACTATTCCTATGTATTTTAGGGCTTGCTGATTTTCTTTATCAAATTTGTATATCTTTGTAAGATAGTGGAGAGCCTCCTTATAATAGTCATTTTTTAGGAAAGCTATTCCAAGATAGAAGTTAACTTCTGTATCATTCTTTTTTATTGCATAGGCCTTTTTGAGGTATTCCAGCGCTTCTCTGTTAAAATTTCTCTCAAGGTTATAAAACCCATAACTTAAAAAAGCCTTAAGAGAGTCTATATCTTGGCTTATAGGATTTTCTGCTATAAGGTGGCATAACTTTTTTGCATACTTAATACCATTCTCAGGATCCTTGTTGTCATAATAATAATTGTTTAAGGTTTGAAGAGCTCTTATTTCGTTTGGATTTGTTTTTAGTATGTTTGTAGCTTTTTCTATTAACTTCTTGGTTCTTTCTGATTCTCTGTCTTTTGTTTGTGTGGCTTTTGTTGTAAGCCTGAAAAATAGAATCAACAAAATGGATACTATCAACGAGGGAACTATTATGAAAAATGAATACACCTAAATTCCTCCTAAACCTACATAATACACCTAAATTCCTCCTAAACCTATATTTGGTGATATCACATGAAAAACGTAAATAATAGTCACAGCGTTCTTATTTTGAATAAAAACTAGCTATAAGTTGAATATAACATTACTTATATTATATTATAACTACTATGAATAAATTTGTTTTTGCAAGAAAACGAAAAGGTTGGATTTCTTGAAAGGGTTTTTAGCAATAAGGCTTTCTGGTAAGGATTATTTTCAGGTTTTAGGCTTGGAGGATGTTTCTGTAAAAAAAGTGGTATTGGGTAAGCTTTTAGATGAAACTAATGTGAAGTTGGATTTTTATGTTAGTGAGTTTGAAAATTTTCCTAATCCTGTTCTTCTCGGATCTTTTTTCTTGGATGGTCTTACCAAGGAGAGTTCTGATATAAATGTTTATTTTAAAGTGGATTCTGAGATACTTTATGTTTATGGCGAGTGCGGAGGATTTGAGAGTAAAGTTAGATTTGATTTGAGCTTGGTGAATCTTGGCATAAATTCAGGGGAATTTGATGGAGAGCAACTTAAAGATATGATTGTCTCTGATGCTGGTGATTTAGATATTAGGGGCGGGGTTTCTGAAAATTTAGATGGTATGTTTGAGCAAGATAAAGATAATTCTTCTTCAAACATCCTAGATAATGTTGATAACTTACCTAATACAGGAGATTTGTATTCTTTAGGTGAATCTAGTTTAGTTAATGAAGAAAATTTAGGGGGAACTGGCTCACCAAACACAGGCGATGATTCATCTAGTGCGCTAGAACTCGAGTCTGGGACTGATTTAAAAGAGGTGGACGTTAAGCTTGAGGGAGATATTTTTGATTCTGATGGGTCTTCCCATGCTGTGAATGAATTGGGTGATTTAGGGGTAGATGCGGCTAGTTTAGATGGTTTTTCCTCTGTTGGCAGTGATATTAGTTTTGATTCTAATAATTATGCTGCGGGATTCGCTGAGGATGAGGATATTGATTTTAGTAGTATTAATATTGCAGATTATAGAGATGCTGATGATTTGAGTGTTGATGATATTATTGCAGATATTGATAAGGATTTAGAAGAGGGTGTGGTTGATGATGTCTTTTGGGATGACAGCAAGGGATTTGGTGTGGGTATTGGAAATGAGCAGTTAAATACGGATTTAAGGGAAGGTTTTGCGAGAACTTTTATGCTTTATTTAAGTCTTACTTCTTTATTTTTGTTGATGTTTTTTTCATTACTTTTGATTTTTTCTAAAGTTTTAAACCCCAGAAATTTGGGGGTTTCTTATCATTGTGTGTTTGAGGAAGGAAAGATTGAGAAGTATGAAAGAAGTTCTCGTGTTTAAGAAAGTATTTTTGTTGTTTGGTCAGGCTGTCTTTTCTTTTTTGTTATTACTAAGTTTATTATTTTGTTCTTTTGAAAAGAAATCTTTAAATGGTGTTGTGCAGAGGAATGCAAATAATTTTGATTTGAATCATTTGCACTGGTTATGGAATTTTGATTATGAGGGGCAAGATTTTGATGAGTATTTTGGTATAGATCCAAATTCGTATTTGTATGTTGCCTATCTTTTCAGGAAAATAGGATATGAAGAAAAATTTAAGGAATATATGTTTAAAGCTATAGAGAGTGGAAATGATATTGTTGCTCAGTTTGCTGGTGTTAGGCTTCTGGAATATCATAATGCAAGGAGAGAGTATTTTGATGCTGAACTTGTTGGGCGTAAGCTTTACGATAAATATGAAGATAATAAATATATTGTATTGGGATATTTTAGAAGTCTTTATTGGCAAAAAAAGAACGCCGAGGCTCTTTTAGTGTTAAATAAGTTAGATAAAATGAATCTTTTAGAGACACAGGTGAGTGAGAATATTTTGTTTAAAGCTGTTCTTTATTTCAATATTTCAAGTGTTAATGAGTCATTAGTTCATTTTAGAAAATTATTTGAGGATTTACCAGCAAGTCATCTACATGTAAGGGCTCATGATTATCTCGTTGCAGATGAGAGGGGTGGACGTTTAAGTACAGAGTTTTTAAATCTTGTTAAGTTTAAGGCCTTACTGGCCAATGGGAGCCCAGAGGGTGCGATAAATATATTAAGCAATAAGCTAAAGGGGTATTTTAACAATTTCATATTTTTAAATGATGTTTATAAGGCTTTTCTGGCTTCAGGGCGTATAAGTAAGGCGTTTTCTTTCTTTGGTAATCTAGATAGTGTTTATAAAGATTACTATTTGGGTCTCATAGGTTTGAGGTTAAGAACAGAATTGGGCTTTTCTACTGTGATTAAGTATTTGGATAATAATTCTTTAAAAAATGAACTACATAGGCTGGAGATGCTAAATGAGGTGTTTAGCAATTTAATATTTACAAAAAATACAAGAGATTATTTTTCTCAAAACATATCTAGATTTTATACAAATGAAGATGGTAATAATCCTGGATTTATTAAGGTATTGGATGAATATATTTTAGAAGTCATTCAACTTGAAGATTATGATAATCTGTACACGCTCTATCATAATGGCAAGGATGTACTTGGTGATGTCGTTTTATCTAGACTTGCTTTTATTAACGCAAGACTTATATATCACAAATTTGTTAGGGCTAAGTCGGATGATGAATATGAGGATCTTTTGCGTTCTTCTGTTCAATATAATAAGACATCTTATTCTTCTTTTATGAGTAAATATTTGTTGGATCAAGATGTTGATGGTTTTTTTGAAAATACTTTGGATATTGATTATAGCCAGTCTGATTATGAAAGGTTTTTGGAGGGGTTTCTGAGATTTAATTTGCATTCTTATGTTAGTGTTTTTGTTGCAGATGATTTTAAGAATGGTTACAGATTTTCTCCTAATTTTTACCGTGGTCTTTATGATGAACTTGTAAGGCATGAGTATTACTATGATGCCACGCTTGCTATTAATTACCTTGCAAGGCAAGATAAATCTGCTTTAAAAAGAGACGATTATAAGCGTCTCTATCCTTATTTGTATAGTTCCTTGGTCAAATATTGGTCAAAGAGGAGGCTTCTTGAACCCAGTCTTGTTTTCTCTTTAATAAAGGCCGAGAGTAGTTTTAAAAGAGATGCTGTATCTAAGCCTGGTGCTGTTGGGCTTATGCAGGTTATGCCCACTACGGCAGTTGATATATCTAGAGAGATTAAGTATTATGATTACGATTTGAAGCAGCCGAAAGACAATGTTATTATAGGAACTTATTATCTGAAAAAAAGAATAGGAACATTGGGGGATGTTTATAAGGCTCTTGCGTCTTATAATGCTGGTATTGGGAATGTTCGTAAGTGGGAACAGGCCTACGGGCATATGCCTAGGGAGCTTTTCATCGAAGCGATTCCCTTTGGACAGACTAGAAATTATGTCAAGAAAATATTGGTCTATTCTGTAATGTATGATGCGTTGTATGAGGGTAAGGGAATGAATTCTGTAGTGGAGTATATTGTGGGTAGGTTGCCCAAGGCATCCTAGGTTGTTGAGAAGTGCTGGTGAATCCTTTTAAGGTTATTATTTTAGGAGCTGTTCAAGGGATTGCTGAGTTTTTGCCTATCTCTAGTTCGGGTCATTTGTTGCTTTTGAAGAAGTATATGGGACTAGAGATTCCGATAGTATTTGATGTTTATTTGCATTTTGCAACTGTTCTAGTCGTAGTGATTTATTATCGCAGTCGAATATTAGAACTTTCCCTGAGTTTAGTGAGGGTTTTTTTAAGAAGGACTACTTTACTGGACTTGGAGAATTTAAAGACTATATTGCTTATAGCAACGATTACTTTTATTACGGCGTTTGTTGGAATTTTTATAGAAATGTTTGAAGAAGTATTTACTCTTGGTGTTGTTTTATTAAATTTCGTTTTAACGGGTATTTTATTATTGTTACTTGAATTTAGGCTTTTGATTTTTAATTTGAAAAATAATATTCTGTTTTCAGGGGTTTTTATTGGGATTATGCAGGGAATTGGCGCAATGCCTGGTATTTCTCGTTCGGGGATTACAATTTTTGCTTCAATTTTTCTTGGGTTTAACAGGTTAAAAGCATTTGAAATTTCGTTCTTATCTTTGATTCCCATTGTGTTAGGGAGTTTATTGTTAAAACAGAAGGAATTGTTTGCTTTGAATATGGTTTTTAGTGTTTTTGAAATAAACTTAGGAGCGGCTGTTGCTTTTGCTATTGGGCTATTTTCAATAGGTTTATTTGTCAGAGTACTTAAGGAAAGCAGGGCTTATTATTTTTCAGCTTATTTATTTTTTCTCTCTGGTGTGGTTTATTTCTTTCTTTGATTTTAATAGGGCTAGTGGTGCATGAAGGGGTTTTACCAGTATTTTCAATTTTTATTTTTTTTTGTGTTGGCTATTATATCATTTTCACTTTGCGTGGCCTTAACTCCCATAGGGAATATATTTGTGTTTTTTATTTTCAATTTAATAGGGCAAATGCTACTAAATACCTTTTCGTTTCTGTCATTTTATTTAATACTCTATCCTCTTGTAAATTGGTATGTTTACAGGAACAATATGCTTAGTAAGAGATTTATATTTAATTGGAATTATACGGTTATTTTATTTTTTACTCTAACATTTTGGTTAAAAATTAACTCTAGTCTTGAAGGTTCTAGTTTTATTAATTGGTTTTTGAGTAATTTTGGAATAGAGATGGGGAATCTTTTTGTTTTTCTTCTGTTAATTTTAGAGTTTGTTATTTGGGGTTATTTGAATTACCTATTCTTTAAGAGAAGTGACTTTATCCTAGATGCGATTCGGTTTTTAGTGTTTAGGGTCCAAGTCTTGTTTGAAAGTTTATTTGCTTATTTTCCTTTTTTGAGCTCTTTAAGGATTAAAAAAGACATTAAGGTTTATGAAGATTTTGATAATGATTTGGATAGGAATGAAACTCATGTTGGGAAAGGTAATGTTATTAATGGCGAGGAGTATCAGGCTTTGTGGTCTTTTAATACATTTTCAAGAAAATCTAGTACACCTTCTAGTGTTAACTTAGATAAAACTGTTTTTGGTCAGCCAAAGGAATTGGATAGGTCATTCCCAGATGAGAGCTTGATGAGAGATCATGCTTTACGAAGTGAGCAGTATGATTTAAGTAGTGATGAATCTGAGCATAGACCGTTGTTGAAGTCTGATAGTAACAAGCTAGTAGCTAGTGGAAAAATTAAGGCCAGTGATATAAGGCATAGAGGAATAATAGATAGTATTGCCAGACTTTCAGATGATGATTTACTAGTAAGTGAGGTTGGTAGTGCTTATTTTATAGATATTTCTGTTTTCAATAAAAGAGAACCCAAGAGTGAGACGGAAGATATCGAATATGAGAGAGAGATACAAAAACAATCAATGATTCTACAGGAAACTTTTAGGGAGTTTAGTATTAACGCTAAGCTTATTGACGTTATTAAAGGCCCTGTTGTCACTATGTATGCCGTTCGTCCAGATAAGGGCATTAAGCTTTCAAGGATAACTTCCATATCGGATAACATTGCCTTAAGGCTTGCAGCAGTTAGGGTTCGAATTATTGCTCCTATACCTGGTAAGGAAGCTGTGGGGATTGAAATCCCCAATAAAAGACGTGAGTTTATTTTAATTTCAGAGATAATAGATAGTAAAGAATTCAGAGATAATTTCAAAATTCCTTTTGCACTTGGTAAAGAGATTAGTGGAGATAATGTTGTTTTTGATCTTGTTAATGCTCCTCACCTTTTAATAGCAGGAGCTACTGGGGCTGGTAAGTCCGTTTGTGTTAACTCACTTATTGCCTCCATTATTTTTTCAAAGTCTCCAGATGAGATTAAGCTTATAATGATAGATCCTAAAATAGTTGAACTTAAGCTTTTTAATGATATTCCACATTTACTAACTCCTGTTATTACTGATGTGCGTAGGGCGTTAGAGGCTCTTCGTTGGTGTCTTGATGAAATGGAGAGGAGGTATGTACTTCTTGATAATTTCCTTGTAAGGGATATTAATTCTTACAATAGAAAGGTGAGGGAAGAGGAATTAAATGAAGTCCCTCTTCCCTATCTCGTAATTATTATTGATGAATTTGCGGATCTTATTCTTTCTGCAAGGAAAGATTTGGAGAATTTGATTTCTAGACTTGCAGCTATGGCTAGGGCTGTTGGGATACATTTAGTCCTTGCCACTCAAAGGCCATCCGTTGATGTTATTACAGGGGTAATAAAGGCTAATTTTCCTTCAAGGATTTCTTTTATGGTAGCTAGTGCTATGGATTCAAGAATAATTCTTGGAGTTTCAGGGGCCGAGAAGCTTTTAGGAAAGGGTGATATGCTTTATGTGAGTCCTACGACTCCTTTTCCTCAAAGAATTCAAGGTGGATTTTTAGATGAAAGGGAAGTATATAGGCTAGTTGAGGAGGTTAAGAAATTCGGCGTTCCAAATTATATTGACGATGAAATATTCATTGACAACGTAGGTGGAGCGGAAAAGATAGCTATTAGCTCGGCAGACGAACCCATGTTCGATGAAGCTCTTGAAATCGTTCGCTCTACAAGAAAAGCCTCTGCTTCTTATCTGCAAAGACGCCTAAAGATAGGGTACAACAGAGCCGCAAGAATCATCGAGCTTATGGAAGAGATGGGATATGTGGGTGTTGCGAAAGGCTCAAAGCCACGAGATGTCCTCATTTAGTTTATAAAAAGAGGTACTCAGAATTGAATACCTCTTTTTACTGTCTTCCAATTTTTTGTTTCAATTTTCTGACTTTTTTTGCCTGCTTTCTTTTAAACGCCTTTTCTTTCTTAACCCGAATGGTAGACGGTTTCTCATAATATTCCCTTCTTTTCCACTCTCGAATTATCGCCTCTTTCTCAATCATCCTCTTAAAACGTTTCAATGCTTTTTCTAGGCCTTCATTCTTGTCCACGTTGACAGTTACCAAAAAATCACCCCCTTTACTACCTCACCTTCTCAATATGATTGATTATTTTATTTTTGTCAATAAGCATATGATTTAGGAAGAAATCTGGATTTACAGCAACCCCATTAACTCTAACTTCAAAATGTAGATGAGGGCCTGTAGAAATACCCGTGTTTCCAACATTTCCAATATACTCTCCGGTATGAACTATTTTGTCTTCTTTAACTCCAAATTTTGATAGATGTAGATAAATTGTATATACACCTGGTAAGTGTTGAATAATTACAGTTTTTCCGGTAATTTCTCTGTCTTTTGCAAATACTATTTTTCCTCTGCCAGCTGCGAAAATAGGTGTTTTTTCTTTCTTAAAAGAGGCATAATCTTTTCCTTTATGCATTGTGAGACTTGATATTTTTTTATTGTCTTGTATATAAACTCTCTGATCTCCGTAAGGACTGCTTATTCTATATTGATCTTTGATAGGGTGAACTAAGGTATCGTAGTGGTATATTGACGTATCTCCTGTGTTTCCAATTATATTCCATAATATAAGAGCTTGTTCTTTCGCTTTTACGGATTTTTGACGCTTGAAAATCTTTGCTTTTTTTTTGTCTAGCTCGACAGTTGTTTTCCTAAATTCAAATTTTTTTATTTCTATTTCCTTGATATATTTTCCATTTTCGAATTCTATTTCAATTTCTCTCATTCCTTCTTTAATCATCGGTGTAATTCCTAATAACGCTACGTAATATGTTTTGTTAGCTACCTCAAATTTGAAAGGATAAGAGCTTAAAATAGGATTTTTGTTCTTACTCAGGAGAGACATTTTTTTAAAATTTTTGTTGCTTGCAAAGTAAGTGACTTCTCCTTGAAAGACTTCCCTTTCATAGTAGCCCTTTACTACGTCATTCCTTACCGCACTTAGGTTGAATGGGATTACAAACATAAGCAAGAAACTTTTTACGATAAACATTAATTTGATCTCTTTTTAATGTCCATAATTTTTAGTATTTTATCACCTTGACTGTAGAAGTCTTCGCTAACTGTGAATATTATGTCTATATTTTGTCCATCCTTAATGCCGAGATCTTGAATGTTTTGGGTCCCATTAAAGTAAATGGCCCTGTACTGGTCTTGATTATTTTTAATTTTCATGCTTATATGCTTTGAGGTGCCATTTTTATCAATTGTTCTGAGATCTTGGATGAGCACGTCCTCCATTGCTAAGGTAAATTCTCTAAATCCATGTCCATAAGGCTCAAATAAGTCGACTATTTTTAAAAGCTCTTGTTTTTTAAAGTCTTTAGGTATAACGGCATCAATGAGTATAGAGTCTTCATACTGGTCGCTGTATTCTATTTTATTAATAGCAAGTTCAAGTTCCTTAATGAACTCGTTTAAGACATTCTCATAAAGCGTAAACCCAGCGGCTGCTTTGTGGCCTCCAGAATTTATTAGTAAAGAACATGGTACCATTGAGATTAAATCTTTAGAGTTGATTTTGTTGTTTGATCTTATAGAGCCCTTGATTATGTTGTCTTGTTTTGTTAAGAAAACGGCAACTTTTTGATAATAAGAGGAGAGTCTTGTTGCCATTCTAGAACTAATTCCCTTTGGAGTATGTTTGTCATAGCATACAATGAATTTATCATTTTTGAAAATGGTATTCTCGTTATGTGTGTTCCAAGAAACATCTTCCTTACGTTTTCTTAAAGTATTTATACTCTTGATTTCTTTAAACCTGTTTTCTATTTTATTAACGTCTTCGGTTAACAAAAACTTAATCGTAATATCTGCTTTTTCAAGCCTTCCTGTTGAATTTAATATAGGGGCAATCTTAAAAGCGATGTCTGATGCGCTTATTGTTGGTTTTGTTAATATGTTAGCATCTTTTAGTAAACAGTTAATGGGAATTCTTTCCTTTAACGCAATTTCTTTAAGTCCTTCTTTTACAACAGTTCGATTTTCATTAATAATTGGCATATTGTCAGCAATGGTTCCTATGGCAACAAATTTAAGGTTCTTAAGACATTTTTTTAGCAAAGCTTTATTTGTCTCAAATATAATGTTATAAAAAACGTAATAAAGCTTGTCCTTAATATGAATTTCTCTATATTTAAAATTTTTTGTAATTTGAATGAGTTCTTTGAGCGTTTTCTTAGCGAATTTTGGATACTTTTTTATAAAAGCCTCACCAATATCAATTGTTTCAATTTCTATTTTTTGATTAAAGAATTCATTTAAAAGTTGATTTTGTTCATTTTTGTTAAATACAATTATGTATTTGCCTTTTGAAAACTCTTCTAGTTTGTTGATATTAATTTGTAGATCATCAGTGCTTTCTAGTAAGAGATGATTTTTTAAAATGTAGTTGTGTATTTCTATGGCATTAATAACAATTTTATCATTCAGTTTTTCTAAGAATAAAAACACAATGTTTTTATTATAAAGATCGGTAGTAGAAAGATATAGGGCAAGACATGCTTTAAAGCTGACATAGCATCCAGCTATTTCTTTAAATGGAGATAGGTCGCCTTTTAAATGGGGATTAATGATGATAATTTCTGTATCAAGCTCCTTGTTGGGAAGATGGTGATCTGTAATAATTACTTCTATATTTTTCGATCTCGCATAATTTGCTTCTTCAATGTTGGAAATGCCACAATCGACGGTAATTACGATTGATATTTTATCCTCAGATGCTTTATCAATCAATTCTTTTGTAATTCCATAAAACTCCCCATTAGAGGGTATCTTGTAGGTTACATTAATGCCAAAATCTTTAAGCGTCTCATACATGATGATCGTAGCCGTGATTCCGTCAGCGTCTTTATCTCCAAAGATTAATACACTTTCATTCTCTTCAATAGCTTCATTGATCCTGTAAATAAATTTATCTACGTTTTTTAGTAAAAATGGACTGTGCATTAAATTTACGCTATCTTCAATAAAGAATAAAAAGTCTTCCTCTTTAATCTCTCTTCTCATGAGTAGCGTTGCTTCAAGAAGGCTGATTTTATATTTCTTTGCGATATTTATTACATTCTCTTTTTTTATATCAATTTCTTTTTTTTTCCAAATTTTCATTTCTTGTTCCAGTTTGATCTATTTAGAGTAATGCTTGTTCAAATTCTGTATTTATTTTATTTTTTATCATAAATTCAATAAGTGCTTTTGATTTATTGGTTATATCTATGAGCAAGGAAGACTTTATGTTCTCTTGAATCGTAAATTCTAAATATTTAAAACTTTCTGAGTCAATATAATGATTTTTATTGCTAGTACAATTTATGCAGTTGAAACCGTTAGTATGCATGTCGTAATAATAAAGATTTTCTATTCGTTTGCCGCATGTGAAACACGAATCTGATAAGCATAAAAACCCTTTTATGCCCAGAAATCTTATCTTGTATTGTAAATCGACTAAATTTGCCTTCTCAACAGACGAATCGTTAAGAACATCCGTAGCCTCTGTAAATAACACAAAACACTCACCGTCATCAAAGCTTAAGCTGATTAGCTTTGTCCAAAGATGAACAATTACTAGCTTTTCATAAGTCAGATCTTTTAAAATAAATTCTTCATCATCGACTTCTAATATTTTACACAAATTATTTTCCTTTACAATCTCAAAATTAGCCTTTACCAGATTATTAATATTTGACTTGAATTTTCTTATTGTGGAGCCGTAAATTATTGTATTAATAATTCCTTTTGAATAAAATAGATTTAAAAGATAATAATTCTTTTTGTGATAAGAAGTTAGCACAATGGCATTAATTTTGTCAAACTGCATTATACATTATTGTATAATAAAAAAATTCAATATTGAATGAATTTTCATAAAAATTTTCTTTTGTTATAATTGAGGTTAAGGAGATTTAATCTTTTATGGGAGAACTAAAAAATAATGACTCTAAGGGTAAGAAGCGTTCAAGTGGTTCTGCTGCCATTTTGCCTCATTCTGATAAGCCCGTGAGAGTTCCTTTAGTCGCAGTTCCGTCTCATCCTATATTTCCTGGGATGTTTATTCCAATTATTATAGTTTCTGATTCTGATATGAAAGCTGTTGATTATGTTAATAAGGGTAGTGGTATTGTCTCCTTATTTGTTTTGCGTGATAAATTCTTAGAAAAGACTGACAATAAGAGTGATAAAGTAGCTATCAATTATAAACGAGATGTTTATTCTGTAGGCATTACTGCTAAGATAGTGAAAAAAATTAATCTTCCTGATGGTGGATACAATATTTTTGTTTCAACTATTGACAGGGTTAAATTTGTTAAGGTTGTTCTTAACGAAGATTTTCCGATAATTGAAGTTGATTATTTAAAACAGATTCCTGTTAGGAAGGATGATGTACAGGCGAAGGCTATGTACAGTAGCATTTTACTCAGGACAAAAGAGATATTTTCGCATAGAAAAATGCCTGAAGTTCAGTTAAATATGGTCAATATTGAGGATAAGGGTAGATTATGTGATGTGGTTGCAGGAATGATTTCATCTTCTAAAGAGTCTCATCAAGAAATTCTTGAAACTTTAAGTGTAAAAGATAGGCTTGGAAAGGTTTTGGAATTGATTTATGAAGAATTAAATTTAATTGAAATTCAAAATAAAATTACTAGAGGTATTCAAGAAAAGTTAGAAAAACAACAAAAAGAATTCTTTTTAAAAGAACAACTTAAAGCTATTAAGGCTGAACTTGGTTTGGGAGACGATAAGAATAGCGATTTTATGAAACTTAAAGGCAAAATTAACTCTTTGGCTTTAAAGGGTGAAGCTTTGGAAGCAGTTGAAAGAGAGCTTGAAAAATTTTCATTTCTTGAGACAAATTCTTCAGAGTATATTGTGGTTAGAAATTATCTTGAACTTATTACCAATCTTCCTTGGGAAGAATCTAGAATTGATTTTGATAAGTTTGATTTACAGAAAGCAAAAAAGATACTAGATAAGACACATTATGGAATGAAGGAAGTTAAGGATAGGATTATTGAATATATTTCTGTGCTTAAGCTAAGGAAATCCCAAAGGGGAGCTATCATGCTTTTAGTTGGGCCTCCTGGTGTTGGTAAGACTTCAATAGGAACAGCTATTGCTAGGGTTCTTAAGACAAAATTTTTCAGGTTTTCCGTGGGTGGTATGAGAGATGAATCAGAGATTAAGGGGCATAGAAGGACTTATGTTGGTGCCTTGCCCGGAAAGATTATTCAGGGATTAAGGATTACAAAAACGAATTCTCCCGTTTTTTTAATAGATGAGATTGATAAAGTTTCAGTATCGCATTACGGGGATCCATTTTCAGTTCTTCTTGAGGTTTTAGATCCGGAGCAGAATATTAATTTTAGGGATCATTATCTTGACCTGCCTTTCAATATTTCTAATGTGTTTTTTATTTTAACGGCCAATTCTGTTGAAACGATCCCCAATCCTTTATTAAATAGAATGGAAGTGATCCAGTTATCAGGATATGTTGATGATGAGAAAATAGAAATAGCAAGAAAATATTTAATTTCTAAGGTTTTAAAGGAGAATGGAGTTAGTAAAGATTCCTTAAAATTTCAAGGATCAGCTCTTGTTCAGATTGTTAGAGAATACGCAAGAGACAATGGGCTGAGAAATTTTGAAAAGTATATAAAGAAGATTGTAAGAAAAGTTGCAAGAAAGCTTGTTGAGGACGATTCTATTAAATCGTACCAAATATCTAGGGAGAATTTGGAAGAATATATTGGTGTGCCTATATTTAGAGGAGAAGAATTTTTAAAAAAGGCTATGTCTCCAGGCATGGTAATGGGTCTTGCTTGGACTAATTATGGTGGTTCAACCTTGATAATTGAGACTGTTAAAACTGAAGCTAAGTCTGCTGGAATTAAATTGACGGGTAGACTTGGTGATGTTATGAAGGAATCTGCTAACATTGCGTTTACCTATGTAAACAGCATTAGAAATACTTTAGGTATAAATAAATCTTTTTTTGAAAAGTATATGATTCACTTACATATTCCAGAGGGAGCTATTCCTAAAGATGGGCCTTCTGCTGGCATTACAATTGCTAGTGCTTTTATATCGCTAGCTCTTAATAAAGAGGTCAGGCCTCATCTGGCTATGACTGGGGAATTGTCATTAACGGGTAATGTGATGGCTATTGGAGGGCTAAGAGAGAAAATAATTGCGGCTAAACGAAACGGGGTTGAGCATATTATTATTCCTATGGCAAATAAATCAGATCTTGATGAGATTCCTATCAACATCAAGAGCGGAATAAATTTTCATCCAGTTAGTAATATGGGTGATGTCATCAAGTTATTATTCTAGACGTTTGGGTTAAGCTTTGCGACGTCGTGGTACTTTCTCTCATCTGCTGTCTTTGTTGTTTTGATTTTGGGTTTGAATAGATAAATGAGCAGTGGGAGCAGTGTTAGTGAGGCAAGGGAAGTGGTTAGCATTGTAAAAGCTATGATGGCTCCAAGCGTTGCAATTATTTTGTAAGTAGAGAATATTAATGTCAGGAATCCTATGCCTACTGAGATTGAATTTGCGAAAATTCCATTAAATACATTCGGAATTGATTCAAGCAAAGCCTTTTTATAATCGTTAATTTTTTTGTAGTTTAATTTGAATGCATTAAAGAAGTGGATAGAGTAATCTACTCCTACACCCATGCTAACAGATGCAATTGTTGCTGTTGCAGGATTTAGTGTTATTCCAAAAAGTCTCATTACGGCGAAATTCAAGAATACGGACCATGCGACTGGAATAGCAATTATGATCCCAGTTTTAATTGATCTGAAGAATAACATTAGCAATACTGTTATTGCACTAAGTGTTGTAATAATGTTAGTAATTTGTTCTGCTACCATAGTTTTAGATATTAATATTTTGTCGTATGCTCCCGAGAAGTGATATTCATATCCTGGCATATGCTTATTGAGTAAATTACTTACATAAGCCGCGAAAATTTTTATTTCCTCGGTTGAATTTTTATCAATTCTTACAATAATTGATATTTGAGACCAATCGTCATTGACATACATTTTTGTCAGGTCTTTCATGGAGCTACTTCTACTGATTAGTAAAATTAGCTTGTTTAATATAGACTGATTTTCAGGGAGCCTGTATTCAGCCGGATTTTCTTTTTTAAATTTAAAGTTCATAAATCTTATTATCCCATTTATCGAACTAGATTGTGTTCTATCAGTAAATGAATCAATCTTATCTGTAATTAAATCTAAATTCTGCATATTTTTTGCGTTTTTAAATGCTCCAGGAGTACCATTTAGTTCAATTTTAATAATTGAAATTCCTCCTATCTCCTTTTGCATCAAATTTAGTGTTTGTTTTACACTCGTATATTCTTGAAAATAATCTTTTTCATCAAAGTTAATTTCTATCCTCAGAAGGCCCATTATGGATATGAATAAAATAAATAAAGTTATGACAAACGAGAGATACTTGTTGCTTAATATCCAATTTGTGATCTTCTTGTTTTTAGTTGAGAGCTTTTCAAGAAAACCGTCTCTGGCAGGTTTACTTCCCTTTATTGCTCTACACTTGAATGGAATGTAGACCAATATCCCAGGCAGCAATAACAAAGACATGATCATTCCAATAAGCACTCCTGTTGCCATAAAAATTCCCATCGTTCTGTATGCATGAATCGATGAAGCCATCAATGACAAGAAGCCAAGAGCTGTTGTAAGCGAGGTTAGAAGTATTGGTACTCTTAAAGTCTTTATTGTAGTAACTATTGTTTCTCTAGATAAAGGTTCGCTTTTTATTCTCTTAAGTACTCCATTTATTATGTGAACAGCATTAGCACATCCAATTGAAATAAGTAATACAACCATTGTCGTTTCCGGAACAGTAATAGGAGACCTTACAAGGCCTTTAATTCCAAAAGTCCAAGCTAATGCAAATGTTGCAATGAGTACAGGGATGAGAGCTCCTGCTATGTTTTTTACAACAAGATAAAGAGATAAGATCACCACAAGAGTAGCTAGGGGACCTAAAAAGGTAAAGTCGTCAGCCATATAATTGAGTATTTTTTCTCTTACCACAAGATCGCCTGTTAAGTAAAGCTTAAGTTCATCAGTTTCATACCTTTTGATTGCGGCTTCCATTTCTTCAAGTTCGTTCTTCAGGCTTCTACTAAAATTTATTTTTTCAGTTTCTGTGGGTACTACTATGAAATAGGTCAAGTTTTCATCATTGTTTAAGAATGTGTTTTTTACAAATGATGTCGAATTTACCTTTTTTCTTATTTCAGCTATTTCTTCATCTGTGTATCTATCTTTTTTAAATTGCGGAAAATAGGTAAATATGCTTGTAACAGAGTTAGAGGTCACTTTCAGTATTCCAGTTATATCATCTGCTGCTTTATTAATCTTCTCAAAGGTTTCCTTATTAAAAATACTCTTTTTATCCTTAAATATTACGATTGTTGATAGGAGTGAATTACTCTTGTCTATGTCTATTATTCTCTCAGTTTCTTTGGTTTTTGGAATAAGCTTTAAAATGTTAGAGTCGAATTCTATGTTTTTCCAAAAAATTCCTAAAAAAACGGTTATTAACGTGAATACCAGGAATATAAGGGCTCTGTATTTAATGGTTAGTTTCTCAAAGTTCATTTCTGCCTCTTCATTTTGTTACTATGTTTATAAGTTTATCTTTAACCGTAATTATCTTAAGTATTTGCCTGTTTTCGATATTTTTCATAATCTTTTCATTTTTTAGTGCTATTTCCCTAAGAGTATCCTCATTTATTCCTTTATCTAGTACAATCCTATCCCTTATTTTACCGTTGACTTGTAATGCAATTTCTCTTGTACTATCAATAATGAGACTTGGATCATATTCGGGCCATTTTGCGCTTTTAAATATGCTAGGCCTTTCTTCCATATATTCCCACAACTCCTCTCCCAAGTGAGGGACAAAAGGCGACAGTATGATGGTAAGAGGTTTAAATATTTCCTTATAGTTTTTATCATATTTTAAAAGTTCATTCACAAATATCATCAGTGATGATATTGCGGTGTTGAAATTTAGACTTTCTATATCTTCTGTCACCTTTTTTATCGTTTTGTGAAGTTGGGACATTATTTCCTTAGGTGCTGTTTGTGTTGTTAGTTCTTTATTTTTAATAGTCCAAATCTTATTTAAGAACCTAAAAACTCCAATTAATCCTTTTGTATTCCAGGGCTTTGAATCAGTTAAAGGTCCCATGAACATTTCATAAATTCTCATTGAATCTGCTCCATATTCATTGATAATATCATCAGGGTTGACGACATTTTTTAACGATTTTGACATCTTAGCGATTATTTGCTTTAGTTCTTTATCACTATCTCTAGCAAAAAATTTATTATCTCGCTGTATAACCTCATCATTGGGAATTAGAATTCCGTTTTCATCCTGATAAGCAAATGATGTTATCATTCCCTGGTTTACAAGTCTTATAAAAGGCTCTTTTGTATTAACGTATCCTAAATCGTACAATACTTTGTGCCAAAACCTTGCGTACAGAAGATGTAGCACCGAATGTTCAGCACCCCCAACGTAGAGATCAACTGGCAACCAGTAATTAATTTTTTCTTTACTAGCAAATTCTTTTTCATTGTTCGGATCAAGATAGCGAATGTAATACCAGCATGAACCTGCCCATTGAGGCATTGTATTTGTTTCTCTCTTGTATCTTTTCCCTCTATATTCTACATTTACCCAGTCGTGAATCCTTGCTAAAGGAGACTCACCTGTGCCAGATGGCTTATAATTTTCTATTTCTGGAAGTTTTAGAGGCAATTCACATTCTTCTAGTGGTGTTGCAACTAGATTCTCGTCAAGCACAACAGGAATGGGTTCGCCCCAATATCTCTGCCTCGAGAAAATCCAATCTCTGATCTTATAATTGGTCTTTCTTCTTCCCTTATCATTTTTAATGAGCCATTCTACTACTCTTTCCTTTACTTCACCAGTCTGTAGATTATTAAATTCCCTAGGCGTATTAATGGAAATACCATCTTCAGTAAATGGTTTTTCTAATATTTTGTTTATTTCGTTATCTCCTAGCTTTAAAACTACCTGTTTTATATCTAAATTGTACTTTCTAGCAAATTCAAAATCTCTCTCATCATGAGCTGGAACGCTCATCACAGAACCAGTGCCGTAGGATCCAAGCACATAGCTACCTACCCATATAGGAATCTCTTCTTGGGTAATTGGATTAAGAGCATATGCTCCCGTAAATAATCCTGTTTTATCTTTTTCAAGAGAAGTTCTCTCCAGATCGCTTTTAAGGCATTCCTTATTTCTATAATCTGATATAAAAGACTTAATTTCATCTTTTGCTATTTTATCCACTATAATGTTCTCTGGTGCTAGCACTAAGTAGGTCACCCCAAATATTGTGTCCGGTCTTGTTGTAAATACTTTAATCCTCTCTCGGCTGTCTTTTACCTCAAATTCGATTTCAGCTCCTATTGATTTACCGATCCAGTTTTTCTGCATTTCTTTAACCGACTCAGGCCAGTCTACTTCCTGAAGATCTTCAGTTAATCTTTCCGCATATTCTGTAATTTTAAGTATCCATTGTCTTAAAGGTCTCCTTTCTACCTCGTGGAGGCCGCGTTCAGACTTAGGACCACTAGATGTCTGTACTATTTCTTCATTCGATAGTACTGTTCCAAGAGCAGGGCAATACCAAACAGGCATCTCCTTTGTATAAGCTAAACCCTTCTTGTACAATTTTAAAAATATCCATTGTGTCCATTTGTAGTAGTGCTCATCATGGGTTCTAATTTCTCTGTCCCAATCGTATGCAAATCCCAAAGCTTTAATCTGTTCTTTAAATTTTTCAATGTTATTTTCTGTTATCTTTCTTGGATGTTTTCCTGTTTGTATTGCATAGTTCTCTGCAGGAAGTCCAAAGCTATCAAATCCCATTGGGTGAAGCACATTAAATCCATGCAAAAGTTTATATCTTGCCAATATATCAGTAGCAGTGTAACCCAAGGGATGTCCGACATGAAGCCCATCAGCAGAAGGATAAGGAAACATGTCAAGGATATAAATTCTTTTCTCTTTAGGAATACCAGGATCCTCATCAACTTTGTACGTTTTATGTCTATCCCAATAATGCTGCCATTTTTTCTCTATTTTTCTGAAATTGTACTCAGACATCCAGCCCCTCAGTAAGATACTCGTTGTGTCCCAAAATTTTCACACCATCTCCCCATTCTACAGCTATTTCGTTGAAAAGTAAATCAACTCTTCAACTCCACACTGTCTTGAACATGAAGGTGAGGGCTTCCTCGACCATGCTGTGGACTGGACTTGAACCAGCACGAGTTTTCACCCACTAGCCCCTCAAGCTAGCGTGTCTACCACTTCCACCACCACAGCGTACAAGCAATTATATTTTTTATTCAAAATGTTTGTCAACTTGTTGTATTTTTTTCTTTTTTATAAAAAAACAAACTAAAATAATGATCATTAAAACAATAAATACTATTAGTAGTATCATTCTTATTTTGGGAAATATCACCTTAAATGATTCACCTATTTTAAAACTTAGTGTAAAGTAAATTGTGATGGATGTAATAGCTGCAAAAAAATCAGCTAAGAAAAAATGACGAGATCTCATGTTTCCCATGCCTGCTGACATGAATATTGCGTTTCTAATTCCAAATGGGATAAACCTTCCAAAAAATAGAGTTAGGCTTCCATACTGCCCATAGTAGTAATTCATTGTATTAATGAGTTTATTAACTCTTGTTTTCTCTTTAAACAATTTATATGCCAAAAGTTTTCCTATGTAGAACGAAATTATATCTCCAATATAGGCCCCCCAGAAAATCCCTAAAAATATGAAGATTGTGTATTCACTTCTTCGACTAGAAAGTATGCCTCCCATTATAACTATTGCATCTTCAGAGATTGGAATATTAAACCCCGCAAGAATAAGCAGCGTAAAAAATACTATCGGGGCATAGCCTATGTTTAGATCTATAAATTCTAGTATTAGGTTCATAAACTCTCGTTATTTTTCTCTTGACCTGTATGTCAAATACAAGCTAATTAAGGTGAGATACAAAAAATAAAAAACAATCAACATTTTTGATATACTCAAGTAAGCCTCCGGTAGGTTTATGAATATTGTCAGTGTGAAAACAGAAGAAGTTAATATTGTGAGAGGAACTGTTAGAAACTTAAATTCTTTGGTTTTTGATGGATAAACGAATTTAATGGGCGCAAAACTTAGGGTAATGCATGTCAATATCATCATAAAATTTGCACTTTGTCCTATATCGAAAATGAGATTGAAAATTATTAAAAAATTCCATAAAGAGGGAAAGCCCCTAAAGAAATCATCGCTTGTTTTTGCATCTGTCCTTGAGAATTGATATGCTGATGCGAATAAGATACCAATACAAGCTATTATTTTGTGTTCACTTTTTAAAAAGGAGCCGTAATAAAAAAATACTGCAGGAATAAACGTGTAGTTTATATAATCTACAATGTTATCAAGAAGTGCACCGTCAACGGTTGGTATTAATTCTTTTATCTTAAATTTTCTTGCTAATGTGCCATCAATTCCGTCAACCAGAAGACCAATGATTGTAAGCTTTAATAGAAGAGAATAATCTTCATTTACTATGGCAATTATTGAGTAAAAACTAACTATTAGCCCAGAGGTCGTTAGAATATGTACCGACCAAGCTATGATGAGATTTAAGTTTTTCAAAAGCCTCCCCTTCCTTAGAATAATTGTTTTACGCTCTCAAGACGTTCTTTAAATGTGTTGATTGTATTCTCTATTGTTGATTTTAACGTTAAATCAACACCGGTAACTTTTAAAGAATCTAGAGGATATTTTGAACCTCCTGTTTTTAAAAATTCTATGTAGTTCTTTATTGCATCCTTTTTTTCTTCTTTTATGTTTTTATATATTAGAAGAGCAGCTGTAATACCTGTCGCATATTGATATACATAGAAGGGCGAATAAAAATGAGGAATTCTCAGACATTCCAGGGAGCTATTTTCATCAAACCTAAGGCTTGAACCAAAATATTTTTCTAGTAACCCTGCATAAGTTGCTTTCAGTGTATCTTTTACCACAGGCTTGTCCTTATTAACCATATCGTGAATAATGTATTCAAATTCAGCAAACATCGTTTGCCTGAAAAATGTTGCAAGTAGATCGTCAATTTGGGTTAGTTTTATGTATTTTATTTTTTCAGTGTCTTTTTCATTTTGTAGTAAGTAATCGGCGAGTATCTGTTCATTCACTGTGGATGCTATTTCTGCTTCAAAAATAGAGTATTGATAATGGGGGAATGGATTATTTTTAATGCTGAAATAAGAATGCATAGAGTGTCCTGCCTCGTGTGCTAGGGTAAACATCTCTCTTATCGATTCGTCTTTATAATTCATAAGTATATAGGGTTTGCCATTGTAAGATCCTGCGCTAAAAGCACCGGACCTTTTCCCCTTGTTTTCATATTTATCAACCCAACGCTCTTGAAAAAATCCTTTCCTGAGCACTTCAGTATACTCGCTTCCCAGTATTGCTAGAGATTGTAATATGTTGTCACAAGCTTCATTAAAGGAATTTTTAAATTTGATGTCTTTCGTCAGAGGGACGTAAACATCATAGTGATTAAGATGTTCTTGATTTAGTATTTTTCTTCTAAATTCATAGTATCCATGTACAACAGGCAAACTTTCGTTAACTGTTTCAATTAGATTTAGATAAACCTTTTTGTCAATATTATTTCCAAAAAGCTTCATTGAAACAGTATCTTCAAATTTTCTCGTTTTGGCCAGAAACCTATTTTTATTTATATCAGCGATTAGAAGATTGGCCAATGTATTTTCATGCTTTTGATATTCTTTATAAAATTTTAAAAAAGCGTCTCTTCTCATTTCTTGGTTTTCATTGTGAAGAAACAAGCTGTAAGTGGAATTAGTTAGAGGTTGCCCATCGATTTCTCCAAATTCCATGTCAGCATTGGTCAGCGCAGAGAATATGTCGTTATAAGATGAATAAAGGGAGGTATAGTTGGCTAATATTTTCTCTTCATCCTCACTTAAAATATGTTCTTTTTCTCTTAAGATGTTTTCAACAGCCACTTTTTTATCTTTAAGTTCTGTATCCTCAAGCCACTCCTTTACTTGTTTCGTATCTGCCTTTAGTATCTTTGGAATAAAAAATGAAGTAGCATTGGATACTTCCGTTTCCAAATTAACATTCATTGCTCGAAGTTCATTTGAAGTTTTATTACTTACATCTGTTTCTAATTGGAGATGCGTGTAATAAGTTGTTCTTTCTAATTCTTCCCCAATTTCGTAGTAGGCATTTAGGGCTTGCTTGAATATATTTAAATCAAATACCAAATTCTCATATTCCTTAAACTCTTCGAGTTTTAATTTGATTTCTACTACTTTCTGTCTGTATTCTTCATCATTCTTAAACAGAGAAGATAAATTCCACTTATCATCTTCATTGATTCTGTCCCTATCTACCACTAAACTTTCCCCTTTATTTAACACAACACCTGTTATTATGAATAGTAACCATTTTAAATCTTTGCTTTCAATTTTACAAGAAACGGAAAATTTACATGTGGGCTACCCTTGAACTTTAGTATTAAATCAGACTATCCATTATAAAATTTTTAAATTTCGTAAATGCAATTCCTCTGTGAGATATCTTATTTTTTTCTGCAAGACTTAATTCACTGAGTCTTTTATTGTTACTAGTCAGGAATATTGGATCATACCCAAATCCATTCTTTTGGCAACCGTTAACATCAGGAGCAATACTACCGTTAAAGATGCCTTCAAAATTATTTATTTGTCCGTCTGTTGAAATATGGCTAACCATACATACAAAATATGCCTTTCTATTTGTCTTATTTTTCATTAAATCGATGATGAGCTGATTTTTTTCATGAGTGGTAAGTTTTTTCCCAAGTTTATATTTGCCATATCTTTTGGAATAAATACCAGGCTCTAGATTTAAAGCTTCAATGCATAAACCAGAATCTTCACTAAAGACGTGATACTTTCTGTCTAAGAGTTCAAATAGAGCTTTTGCCTTGAGTAAAGAATTTTCTTTAAAAGTTGTACCTGTTTCTCTTATACCAAAACTCTTAGGAATTTCAAGTCTTATGTTATGGATATTTAAAATCTTTTTCACCTCATTTATCTTGTTAACATTCGCAGTTGCAAAGAATAATGTTCTCATTGTATAAATAATAAACCATTTATTTTGGTTTGTATATTTTTGCTTCGCTTTTAGTGTTGTCATTAATGGTTTTTAGTGATTAATTTGTGAGTTGTTTATGAGATAATGACTACAAGGTGGGCAGATTTTGCAATAGAATGATATTTTCAAGGTAGTTGAGGTCTGGATTGGAATCGAGTTTGCTGGATTTTTTTAGGAATTAGTGAGGTAGGGTTCTTGATGAAAAGGAGAATGAGATATAAAATCATCTTGTTTTTTAAGGTATTAGTTGAAGTTTTTTTTGCAGTCTTTGGCTCGTTTCTTAAGTTTTTAAATAATACCTATTCTTTTTTCAGTCAAAATGTTAGCTTTATGATTGTTCCTCATGTTAAGGGGAATGTTAAGAATATAAAGATTTCTTTCTTAACTCTTTTTTTATTTTTTTTATTTTTTCTTGTTATTTTTATAGGGTTCGTTTTACTGGCTGTTAATTATGTTGCTCTTACATCTATTGTTAAATCTACTGAGAAAAATTATGAACTTGCTGAAACTGAGATTGAGGATTTCAGAAACACGGTTGTTGAGATTAATTCTGTTGCTGGTAATTTTTCTAAAGTATTAGACGAGCTTAGAACTGCCTTGAAAATAAAGGAGAGTAATATTGATTTAACTCGTAACAAATTTGATGGCGATCTTTCGGATTTTCTTGATTTTCAGATATTAGAGGCTAACGCAATTAAAGAACTGAGTGATCTTAAAAATGTTAAAAGCACAATAGAGAGCTCGATCCCTCCTCTTAAGAGCATAGTTAAATTACTTCATTCACAAAATAAATTGTTAAATGATATTCCCTCTCTTTGGCCTATCGTTAAAGGGGATGGTATTATTTCTCTGCATTTTGGGCCCGCTATTGAGCCTTTTACTAGACAGTGGTATATTCACAAGGGAATAGATCTTGCGGGTGTGAGAATCGGGACAGCTATTGTTGCAGCCGCTGATGGAGAGGTTATTAGGGCTAGCCATCAGTCGACAGGTTATGGAAACTTTGTACAAATTAAGCATAAATATGGACTTTCAACTCTTTATGCACACCTGTCTCGCTTAAACACCTCAAAGGGTTCTTATGTTAAGAAAGGGCAGGTGATTGGATTTCTTGGTCAGACGGGGTATTCGACAGGGCCCCATCTTCACTATGAAGTTCGTATAGGGTCTCAAGTTGTAAATCCGGATATGTATTTAAATCTATCAACGGGAGCTTCAAAATAAATGTTGAATTTTTTGAGTCTAAATAGTAGGAAGAAGATAACATCAACTTTTGTTTTTGATGAAATCAAAACGATAGTTGGGAAGAATGATTTTTTTAAGGGAGAGTTAATCTCAAATAACTTTATTCGTATTGATGGAGATTTTCTTGGAAACATTAATTCTACTAAGAGAGTCATAATTGGAGAAACGGGAAGAATTAAGTCAAACATTAATGCAAATGAGATTGTTATTTCTGGAATAGTTTTTGGAAATATTTATGCTGACAACAAAATTAAGATTTTCCAGTCGGGATGTGTGATTGGTAATATTTCGTGCAGGTCAATTGAAGTTGAAGAAGGTGCCATTATCGATGGATATATGAATATAGGCACTGGAAACCTTGGGCTTTCTGAGAAGGATGTATTTATTTATACGGGTTCTTATAAGGTAAATGAGGATATTTTGATTGAAGTGAATAAGGAAATTAAAAGAGAGAGAGTTGGTAAGAGTTTTCAAATAGACAATAGCAACAAATACTTATTCAATGATATGAGCAATGCAGATGAAGATTAATAATTTAGTAGCAGGTGCTTTAAGTCTTGAACCAAGAGATTATAAAAAAAATAAGAAAAAGGTTGATTTGGGTAGGTCAAATGTTTTTTCCTCGGTATTTAAATCAGAATTTGTAAGAGAAGATAAACATTTTATTTTGCTTGAAAACGGGGAATTTAATCTTGATTTTATTAAGGATATGTTGGATGAGATTAATGATATTGGAGAAAAGCTTTTAAGTGAGCCCTCTCGGCAGAATGTAATTTTTTATAAGAAAACTATATCTGAATTTTTATCTGTTGTTTTATCGTCTTCTGTTTCTCTTAAAGAGCAAAAAGGAGGGAGTATAGGAGAAACAAAGAGACCAAAGTATCGCATTATTAAAATTATTAATGAAAAGCTTGATAGGCTTGCGTATTCGGTACTGCAGAATCAAGGTTCTCAAATTAAACTTTTAAGTAGCCTTGAAGAAATACAGGGATTGCTTGTAAATTTGCTTAGATAAAGCTAATGTAGTGCACTTAATTTATTTTAGGTGCTGGGTAGTGTATGTTCTGGCTTACTAGGTGTTTTGATTTTATGAATGTTGGTTGTTTGTTTTTGTATTTGGATGGTTAATAATAGGAGGTGTACCGTTTATGCAATGGTTTTCTGTGCTTTGCGTTTTAGCTGTTTTGTTGCTATTTCAAAGTTGCTATGCTGCTTTTATCTGAGTTTGTAATAACAAAAGATTTTGTAACAAATTGCATATCATTTTTGTAAAAGCAACACTTTTAAAGTTAAGAAGGGGATTATTAAATACCCCTTCTTAACTAGACTAAATATTTTTGTGCCGTCTCTTTAAAAGTTTTTATTTGGTCATTTTTCCACTCTTCGGATTTGCCAAGCTTTTGCATCATAAACTCAGCAACCCTTGGTGTAGCCTCGATTGTAGCTTGTGCATTCAATAGTAGTGATCTTGTTCTTCTTGCTAAAACATCTTCTATGGTTTTTGCTTGTTCAAATTCAATGGCAAATGTGATTTGGGCTTCATTTAAGGATAAATCTGCATGGATCTTATTATTAAAGCCTTCCATTTCACTTAAAATTTTAAAATCACTTCCATAGACTCTAAAGGGCTCAGGGATTTTAAGTACGTCTTCCTTTGTCATGTACCCGTGCAACTTTAGGTTTTCTGTATTAGAGATTGAGTTCTGTATTAACTTTTCATCTATTGCTGTCTTTAGTGCTTTTTCAGCCATTTTTCTGAAAGTGGTATACTTCCCCCCAGCGATTGTAATAAGATTCGAGTTTGAGATAAATATTTTTTCATCTCTCGATATTTTTGAGGTGTTTTGCTCTCCTTTAGGGTCTACTATGAGCGGTCTAATGCCTGTGTAGGCACTCTTAACATCGTTTCTACTTATTTTAGTATTTAAATAATCGTTCATATTGTCTATTATGAATTCAATTTCACTTTCTAGACACTTAGGCTCTTCTTCAATTTTATTTATTGGGATATCTGTGCTTCCACAAACAACTCCATCGTGCCAAGGTAGGGCAAATAATACTCTATTGTCACTTGTCTTGGGCATAAGCATCGCATAGTCTGTGTGAAATTTATCTTTCTTAATTATTAGATGTGTTCCTTGAGAAGGCCTAATGATATTAGGGGCATTAGGCTCATCTATTTTCCTAATCTCATCTGCAAAAATTCCTGTTGCATTGATTATGCATTTACTCTTTATAGTAACTTGTGTATCAGTCATTCTGTCTTTAATAACAGCTTCTGATATTTTGCCATTCTCTTTAGTAAACTTTACAAGTTCTGTATAATTGAATGCAAGGCCTCCTTTTTCAGTAAAGGTTCTAAGCATGCTTATAGCCATTCTAGAATCATCGAAAGAATCATCATAGTACAAGACGGAGCATCTGAGTCCTTCTGTTTTAATGTTTGGTATTTTTTCTATTGTTTCGGATTTTGATAATAGCCTTGTTTTGTATTTGGTTTTTTTATGCTTTCCAAGAAGACTATGATACCAACTTAATCCAAAATAGTAGTAAGGGAGGCTAAAGATGTTGTATATGGGC
Source organism: Borrelia sp. RT5S (assembly GCF_021165755.1). Lineage (NCBI taxonomy): Bacteria > Pseudomonadati > Spirochaetota > Spirochaetia > Spirochaetales > Borreliaceae > Borrelia > Borrelia salvatorii. The sequence continues at coordinate 252,785 of NZ_CP088936.1, read as the reverse complement.
GTAACGAACGCACATTCATTAACCAAGTGAGGTGCATTTTGTTCCAATAAAGCTTTCTCATGTAACGCCTCTTTTACCAAAGGTATATTGAATTGAGCTAAATACCTTACTCCACCGTGTATTAGTTTAGTTGATCTTGAAGATGTACCCTTAGCATAGTCAAATTTCTCCACAAGCAAGGTTTTATACCCTCTTGTAATGGAATCTATTGCAATACCCAGCCCTGTTGCACCCCCGCCGACTATTACCAGGTCAAAATCTTGGCCATCAAGATCCCTTAATTCTTTTTTTTCGTTTTCTCCACTCATAAAAATTAAATATTCTCCTTGTTATTAATAATAAATTTATTTTCTCATAAAGCCCAATACCACATCAGGGAAATCTGTAAATATTCCATCTACCTTTGCCTTGTTAAATAGTAAATTTAATAATTCGTTTGCTTCTTTTACATAAGAAGGCAATGCATCAATCCTTACAGTATAGGGATGAACTTCCATTTTGTGTTTATGTGCTAAAGAAATAAGGCCTGTTACCTTGCCGTCAATTATGACTTGAGGTATCCAAGGGCCAATCCCGTCAGAGTATTTTGCAACTTCTGCCATGCCTTCCTCTGATTTAATATACTCATAGTCTGTTGGTGCCTCATTCCAATCATTTTCGCCAATAAGCATTACAAGTTTTCCCTTATAACCAAGTTCCTCTCTTATTCTCTTAAGTTCTTCGAAGTCAAATATTTGAAGATAAATGTTGTCTTCTTTTGATTTATAACCATATTTGTGTAGAACCTCTACCACAATCCTAGAGATGTCCTTGCCTTGTTGTTTATGCCAAAAAGGTTTTTTAATTTCAGGATAAATCCCAACATTTTTTCCCGTGCTTTTGTTTAATCCTTGTATAAATTGTATTTCTTCTTCCAGAGTCGGAACTCGGGAATTATATTCATTTAAGGGGAAACGGTTGGGGTATATTGGTTTTCCAGTTTTAGGATCAAACCTCTCTCTAAGTTTTAGTGATTTGATCTCTTTTAGTGTAAAGTCTACGGAATAATACCTACCGTCTTCTCTGATCCTTCTAGGAAATATTTCTGCAACATTTGTTGTTGTGTCAATTTCTGGATCGTGCATTATGATGGGGATATTATCTTTTGTCAGAACAATGTCCTGCTCTAGGTAATTAGCTCCTAAAGCATGGGCGTATGCCTTAGCTTCTAGGCTATGCTCCGGTAAATAGCCACTAGCGCCCCTGTGAGCTATAACTAAAGGTAATGCTTTATTTGCACCCATTTTTTCCTCCTCACAAGAAAAAGCGAGAAAAGAAACTATTACTGTTAGTAATAATTGGGGATTTATTCGTTTCATACTGAACCTCTCATATTTATAATCACTACATTATATAGTTGTTAATCCTCTATTTCCATGTAATCATTATGTTCTTTTGTTGTTTTCATTTACTTTGCTTTTTGTCCACTTTTTTTCTTGCTTAAACGTTAAACCCATAAATGCTATTGCAAGTGTGCAAGAAATTATTAACAGATAAAAATAGGTATCCCAATTAAAGTATTGCAGCACAAAACCTGTAATAGCACTGGCAGCTACAGAACCTCCTATATATCCGAATAATCCTGTAAATCCCGCGGCAGTGCCGGCAGCCTTTTTGGGCGCAAGATCAAGAGCATGAAGGCCAATGAGCATAACAGGTCCGTAAATTAAGAACCCTATTATTGCCAAAAGGATAGTTGTAAGTGTTGGAGTATTTTCTGGTAATTGCCAGTATATAACTATCGTTACGAGAGTGGCAGTCATAAAAATTATTCCAGTCTCGGTCCTTCTCCCTTTAAAAACTTTGTCGGATATCCATCCGCAAATTATTGTTCCAGGAATAGCTGAAAACTCATAAAGGGAATACGCCCACCCGGAGTTTTTTATGGAAAAATTTTTGATTTGTAAAAGATATGTGGGAGCCCAGTCCAGAACACCGTATCTGACAAAGTATACAAATGCATTAGCAATAGCTATATACCAAAGTAGTTTATTGTTAAAAACATATTTTATAAATATGTCCCTTGCGTTAAGCTCTTTCTCAACACTTTTTGTATAGTTTTCAGGATAATCGTTTTTATACTCTTCAATTGGAGGTAGCCCTACAGACTGAGGGGTGTCTCTTAGTGTTAGAAGAACAAATATTGCAATTCCTACTACTATTCCTGCTGGTACGTAAAGCACAGCTTCCCATTCATTGAAGTGAAGCAGGGCCCAAGAAGATATGATTCCGGAGAGGGCTGCGCCTGTGTTGTGTGCCACGTTCCAAGTAGCAACAGTTATCCCCCTTTCTTTTGTTGACCACCAGTGAACCATGGTACGCCCGCAAGCGGGCCATCCCATGCCTTGAACCCACCCGTTTAAGAACATCAGAATGAACATAAGTACTACGGCTGACATAGTATCAATTGATTTCCACGGAAATAAACCAAATAGAATAGTGATTGCTGCTGTTAAAAGCAATCCCAGTGACAGAAAATATCTGGGATTGCTTCGATCAGATACGCTTCCCATTATAAACTTAGAGAAGCCATATGCAATAGAAACGCCAGACAAAATTATTCCCAATTGACCCTTCCCAAAGCCATCTTTTTCAAGTTCTGGCATGGCAAATGAAAAAATCTTCCTTGTCAAATAAAACCCAGCATATCCAATGAATATCGACACGAATATCTGAAGCCTTAGTCTTTTGTACAACGAATCTTCTATGCTTTTATCTACTCTTTTGATGTGGAGTGCTGGATCTAGAAAATTAAATAACCTTTTCATATTTTATCTCCTCTGTGTCTATTAACACACATATTCGTTAAATACTAAACACAGAATTTCAAATTTACCAGTCCGTTAGCATTTAAAACAGACTGGTAAATTTAGTTGTTATTTAATCCAGGCCTTTGCTCTGTCAATGACTCTGCTCCAATGATAAAGTAAATCTTCTCTTTTGCTTTTTTCCATTGAAGGTTCAAAGATTTTATCTGATTTCCAAAGGCTTGTAATCTCTTCAGCACTTTCCCAGTATCCCACTGCAAGTCCCGCAAGGTAAGCAGCCCCAAGAGCGGTTGTTTCCGTAATTTTTGGCCTTACAACATTACATTGTAAGATATCGGCTTGAAATTGCATGAGTAAATTATTTTTACTAGCGCCTCCATCAACTCTGAGTTCTTGTATTTCAAAGTTCTGAATTGAGTCTTTCATTGCGGTTAGTACATCAAAGCTTTGTAGTGCAATGCTTTCAAGGGCGGCTCTTGTGATGTGTGCCTTTGTCGTTCCCCTTGTAAGTCCAATAATCGTACCTCTGGCGTAGGAATCCCAGTGAGGCGCTCCGAGCCCTACGAAAGCTGGAACGAAATAAACTCCCCCGTTGTCATTTACGGAAGCTGCCAATGCTTCTGCCTCAGAGCTTTTTCTGAAAAATTCAAGATTATCTCTTAACCATTGAACTACAGCCCCTCCAATAAAAACACTTCCTTCAAGTACATAAGTTGTTGAGTTGCTTATTTTCCATGCAATCGATGTTAAAAGATTTTTGTCATTGATAACGGCTTCCTTACCTATGTTAACAGTAGCAAAGCAACCAGTTCCATAGGTATTCTTAGCCATCCCCTTCTTAAGACAAGCCTGCCCAAATGTAGCTGCAAATTGGTCACCAGCGATTCCTGAAATAGCGATTTCCGCTCCAAATAGCGAAGAGTCAGTTTTGCCATATATTTCAGAGCTTTGTTTAAGTTCAGGTAAAATTGCTTTTGGTATGTCCAATATTTGTAGAATCTCATCATCCCATTCGAGCGTTTTGATGTCTAGGAGTAAAGTTCTTGATGCATTAGAGTAGTCTGTAATGTGTGCTTTCCCCTTAGTAAGATTCCAGAGTAGCCAAGTGTCTATTGTTCCAAAGCACAATTCTCCTTTCTCCGCACGCTCTCGGGCTCCCTTAACATTGTCAAGTATCCATTTTATTTTCGTACCACTAAAGTAAGCATCCAGAACGAGTCCTGTCTTTTGAAAAATGATTTTATCTTTTCCTTCTGCCCTGAGGGTATCGCACATCGATGCTGTTCTTCTGTCCTGCCAGACTATTGCATTATAAATTGGATATCCTGTATTTTTGTCCCAGATAATGGTTGTTTCTCGTTGATTTGTTATTCCAATTGCTGCAATTTCATTGGGAAAAGTTCTTGCATTTGCTAATGCTTCTGCCATAACTCCCAGCTGGGATCCCCATATTTCATTAGGGTCATGCTCAACCCAACTTGTTTGTGGGTAAATTTGTGTAAATTCTTTTTGTGCGAGCCCTTTTATGTTAGCATTCTTATCAAATACTATTGCTCTTGAACTGGTTGTGCCTTGGTCAACAGATAGGATGTACTTCATAATAATTTCTCCTTCTTTAACATTATTTGAATAACTAGTGTCTGGAACTATGTCTTATGTCTATGGCTTTCCCTTTTCTTCTAAAGTAAACCCGTAAACCACAGCACCTAGAATGGCACCAATTATTGGCCCCAAAACAGGGACGAGCGTTACATTGATATCATCAAGACCGTGTTTTTTAAAGCCTGCCACTAGAAGTAGTAGCCTTGGTCCCAAATCCCTTGCTGGGTTAATAGCGTAACCATTCATTCCTCCAAAGCTTATTCCAATAGCTAGCACTATTGCCCCAATAATAAACGGAAAGAATTGATTTTCAGTCCCTTCCTTTACAAATTGTCCGACAATTAAAACCAGAAACATAAGTAAAAATGTTCCAAATATTTGGTCAACAAATCCGGGCAGAAACCCAACAACCGCAGGGAAAGTAGACATAATGCCTTGGGTAGTTTCAAACGTAGGATCTATTTCTATCCATTTAGGATAAAACACCATTAGTGTCATTAAAGCTCCAAAAAAAGCTCCAAGCATTTGTGCTGTGATATAGTGGAGGAGTTTTGACATCGGGAATTTCCCGGTGACAGCTAACCCAATACTAACAGCAGGGTTTAAGTGAGCTCCGCTAACTCTTGCAGCTGTGTAAACCCCAAACGTTACACCTAATCCCCATCCAAATACTATATTTGTATAGCCTCCCCTTATTACTTCTCCTGCTATAGCTGGGTTTGACGGGAATAAGACTGTCATGGCCACAGAACCTGTTCCAAGTGCCAAGAGAATGAATGTCCCCAAGAATTCTGAAGCAAACTCTTTAGAGCGTGTATAAACCATATTGAACCTCCTTATGTTTAATATAGGTTTACTTTAAAATTAACTTTCTGTGATTTTTTATTGAACTTATTAAAATGCTATTATTTGTGTGGTTATCCACAGGGTCATTCCAATCTAGTGGAATTAGCTTAGTGTCAGGTAATGCTTTTTTCGGGATCTCATCTGCATTCATCTTTGCAAAACTTTTGCCTAAACCGCAAACGGGGTCCATTTCTGTATTTGCCCTTTGTAAACCGTATAGTTCATTTTTTGGGCCAGTTTCTCTGTATAAGTAGTGAGTAAAGGCTTGGTGCTTAAAATTTTTGTCTCGCAACATATCTTCTGCCGTGGAACTGTGGTCATGCTCAAGATCTTGCCATCTAAAACCACGAAGCGTCTCGTCCAGAGTGATAAAGGTTGTTCCACTCAAACTAAGATCTCGTGCCAATTCTTCTATTGCTCTCACTTTGCATCTGTTCGAGGCATTAAACGCAGCCGTTCCGGTGAGTCGATCAACTACGCTTTCCGTCAAGATTACCACCGCATCATCAAGAAGAAGCATTGCTTCACTAAAATCAGTTACTATGGTCTTGATATTCACCCAAACATTCTCCTAAAATAGAGCCACAACAGTCGAGTAATTCTTACACTTAGAGATTCTATTTTTTATCATTACTAATGTCAATGGTTTTGTAAGTTCTGCGTCTAATAAATTGCTTTGTTTGAGACAGTTGTATGATTTTTGGAATTTTTTTGTTGGCCATTTCATTTTTTTGAGTGTTTAAATAATTTTGTTTTTTAACTATATTATGGATGTTGATTTAAAGTTTGGAGGCAAATTTTGTGATTATAATTGAGGGTTTAATTGGAGCAGGAAAGACCACTCTTGGAGATATTTTGTCTAGGGAACTTGATATTCCTTTTTATAGTGAGTTGAATAATGAATTTACACTGTCAATTTTAGATAAATTTTACAGGGATAAGTCTAGGTGGGCTTTTCCAGTTCAAATTAATTTTTTAAATGAAAGATTTAAGCTCATAAAGGCCATATTTAGAACTAAAGGAGGCATACTTGATAGATCTATTTATGGTGATCGTGTTTTTGCTTCTCTTCTAAATGAAAGGGGATGTATTTCTGATGAAGAGTATAGAATATATCTTGATTTACTCAACAGTATGTTAGAGCATTCTCAGATACCTACATTGATGGTATATCTTGATTGTAGTGTTGAGGAGGCTGAAAGGCGGATTAAGAATAGAAATAGAAGTTTTGAGGTGGGAATTTCCAGAGAATACCTTGACAATCTTAACGATAAGTATTTGAGTTGGTATTGTAATTATGATTTATCTCCTAAATTGAGACTTGAATATGATAGTATCAATATCTTTAGTGATGAGCACAAAAACAATCTTGTTTCTTTGATTAAAGACAAACTTGTAATATAATTTGGCTACGACTTGTTGTTTTTTGCTTTAGTGAATTCTATGTTTTGTTGGAGGTTGGTGTGAGAAAATTGGCGTTATCTTTTTTATTTTTTTCTTTGACTCTTGTGGGCTTGTTTGCGAAGGGTAGTTTTTTAGTCGATGAGAAGCAGAGGGAGCTTGCTATTTTTTACTATGAAGTAGGACAGAGGTATATTGAGGTTGGCAAGGTTAAGAAGGGGGATTTATTTCAAAAGAAGGCCTTAAAGATTTATCCTGGACTTAGGGAAGAGGTTGACTTTAAGGTTGCCATAGAGGAAATCGACTCTAGGATGAATATGGAAGGAGAGGTTAAGTCCCTTGCGTTTGAGGACGTTAAGCTTGATGAAGTACCGGGAATAGTTCATGATAAGATTGAGATTAATGAATTAACAAATGCTCCTAAGATAGAGTATATTGCCCAGAAGGCAAGAGAGGGTAGTAAGGAGCAGGCGGTTAAGTTTCAGTTTAACAAGTTTGCAAGAGCTCTTCTTTTACAAAATGTTGATTTACTAAATTCTGTTGTAGCAGATGAGGTTAAAGTTTTGGATAAGGTTGAAGCTAAGGGTGTTCTTATTTCAAATTTTGAGGTTGCTTCAGGTGGTATTGATAAGGATGAGCTGGGTTATCTTTCAGTTGATGATTTTTATGACTTGAAATCCTTAAAGATTGTTAAAGATTCCGATGCAAGCTACAATGTTCGAGTCAAGACTAGGAAAAATGGTATTACTAAAAACATCCCATTTTGGAGTGGTAGTCAGACCTTGGGCTTTGTAAGAGATGGAGATAGATGGGTTTTGTCTTCAATAAGATAGGATCTGAATATCATTATCGTAAGCATTATCGCTAGAATATATACAAAAGAGTCTCCTATGTGTTCATAGATCGTTGTGATCCTTGGAGACAGTTTGATTTTGGAATTTAGGTATCCTTCTTTAAATGTTTCTAGGCTTTCTGTGTTTTCTCCGTATTCGTTGATTGCTGTGGTTATGCCGGAGTTTGTTGCTCTTACGGTTTTAATTCCGTTTTCTATGCTTCTAAATTTCGCTACTACGAAATGTTGCCATTCCGATGAGTTTGTATTCGACCAGGAGTCGTTTGAGAAGTTTAGTAGTAAATTTGCACCTTGTTTTTTATAAGCTCTTGCAAGATCGGTGAATGCATCATCGTAGCATATTAAAAGAGCTAACCGGAATTTCTTCAATTTAAGGATTTCAATCTTGTCTCCACTAGTTTGTCCTGAGATTCCGAAATTGTTAAGAAAAAATTCTCTTACGAGTTCATAATCGTGAAATGGCACTTTTTCTGCAAATGGAACTAAAAATATCTTGGAATATATATTTGCTATATCAAGGTTAGGTTTTATTGCATAGACCGAATTTTGGTGTGTTCTTGATCTTAGGTCTATGTTTGATGGTGAGCCGATAACAAAATACGATTTACTCTCTATTATCAATTCATTTATTGAATCGTATAATTTGAGTATTTCTGGATTATAGTACGCGTAGTCTTTGTAGGAATTAAACGGAAGGGTTAGCACCCCCTCGCTCCAGAGTACAAGTTCTGTATCTGGGTTTTCTTTTAAAGCTTCTCTGGTAAGGCTAATGGATCTCTTAATGCTTTCTTTGTAGTTCCCAGGTAACCAAGGGTCAATATTGAGCTGAATTGCTGAAATATTTAGTGTATCTATTTCTTTATTTAGCAATGGGTTTATTTCTATTTTTTTAATAATTCCATAAGCAAAAGATGTACCTACCAACACAAAGGGGAGTATGGTGCTTAATGTATTTATTTTAGTTTGTTTGATAAAAAGGGTCGCAAGCCCCGCATTGAAAAAATAAACAACAAATGATACAAAAAAAACCCCAAAAACATCAGCTACTTGTATTAAATCATTAAAGTTGTTTACCATGAATGCAGAAAATCCCCAAGGATACGCAGAGAATCCAACTGATTTTGAATAGTCGTAAAGTGTAAAAAGTATGGCTAGGGTTAATGTTTTGCTCTTAAAAGCCTTTAGAGAATAATATAGAAAATAACCTAATGCCAGAGAGTAAGGCATGTATCCAACTATTGCTCCCAAGAAGGTAAATAGACCGAATGAGTGAAAAAACGCAAGCCAAAAATTTTGAAGGCTATTGGCCACCAAAAAATAAAAGACTGTTAGAATAATTATTTTTTTTTTGTCTTCCACTTGAATTAATGCAATGAAAAGCGGCACATAAGCACAAAGCCCAATAATTGAGTATCCTGTATCTTTTATTTCATTTGGAATTGCTAAAGATGTAAGAAGGCCAGAGAATAGGGCTAAATAAAAGTATCTTGGTTTCATATTTCCTCTTTTTATTATTTAAAAATGTATATTGCACAGTCGGTGTGTAGGTGTTGATATGCAATATTGCATAGTATAATATATAGCATGCAATGCATAATAGCTTTAAGTTTAAATAGTATTGCCTAGGTAAAAGAGAATGATGTTGTTTTTGAATGTGGTTGTTTTGTTTATTGGGAATGCGTTCGTTTTAAATTCTCAGGGAATAGTTACAAATAAAGATGCTCAGGAAGAGTTTAAGTGGGCTCTTACTTCCTATAATAACGGACTTTATGATGATGCCTTGTTATCCCTTAAAAAGGTTTTAAGTTTTGATCCGAATAATCCCGATTATCATTTTTGGACGGGTAATGTTTATTATAGATTGGGGTATATTGAAGAAGCTTTGATGGAATGGAGAAATTTGGAGGCCCAGGGGTACAAGGCTGCTTATCTTAGGCAGTTAGTCTCTACAATCGAGCAAAGAAGGGGTGTATTTTTGGATCACGAGCTTGGCGTTGAAAGACTTATTAGGGTAGCCTCTCTTGACAACTCTATTTATGGGAGGCCGCATGGTTATCAGATTACGTCTTTAAGAGCAGATCAATATGGTGGATACTACGCTGTTAACTTTGTAGGGAATGAAATACTTCATTTTGATGCGAACAATAACATTGGTATTTTGGTTAAGGATGGTGTTAATTATTTAAAGTCTCCTTATGATTTAGTTGAACTTAATGGGTTGCTTTACGTTACTCTTTACTCAAGAGATGAGATTGGTATATATGACAAAACGATAGGGGTTAAGAGGGGTTCTATTGGAAAGAAGGGAACAGGGGTTGGAGAGTTGCTTGCTCCCCAGTATATGGCTATTGATAATAGAAATTATATTTATGTAAGTGAGTGGGGAAATAAGCGAATAAGTAAATTTGATGCTGAGGGTAATTTTATTCTACATTTTGGTGCCAAGACAGTGGGTTTTATGGGACTTTTAGGACCTACGGGTGTTACATATCTAGGCGGGAATATTTACGTTGCCGATGCACTTAAGGGTTCTATTGAGGTTTTCGATACCAGTGGTAATCATTTGTACACTGCTCAAACCTCCATTGAAGGCATAGAGGGACTCAGCAATGATATTGTGGGTAACAATATCATTATATCTTCAAAATATGGTGTTTATAAATATGATGTTTCAGGCAAGATGTTTGCAAAGCTTTTAAAAGCAGATAGAATCGATTCAAAAATTTCATCTTCAATTATTGATGTCAACAATCAAATTATTGTTTCGGATTTCAATAATGCTAAAATTTCGATTTATAAAAGTGATGTTAGTATCTACGATAGCCTAAATGTTGATGTGAGACGAGTAATTAGAGATGGGAATTCTAAGATTTATGTTGAACTTAATGTCAGCAGTAGAAATGGATTACCGGTTGTAGGTCTTAAGAGTGAAAATTTTGCGATTGCTAATGAAGAGTACTACATTGTGAGCCCTAAAGTTTCTTATGATGTTAATATTTCTAGTAAAATGGATATTGCAGTTGTGTTTGATAAGTCTTCGGGTATGAAGAATTATGAAGCAGAGCAGATTATGGGTATAAATGCTCTTATAAAGGACAAAAGGGATAAGAAATTTAGCTTTGTAAATGCAACAAGTGTGCCCTTAATAGATAATATTGATAGCTTGTTAAGTACCATTAATAAAGCAAATTCCCTTGGGTCTTATGATTCAACTTATGTAAAGACAGATGTTAGCTTAAAGCTAGCGGGTTCTGAACTTATGACAAGGAGCGCAAAAAGGGCTGTTCTTTATTTTAATAATGGAGCTTTAGGTCATTCTGCTTTTGATACATATTCTGTGGGTACCATTTTAAATTATTATAAAAATAATGATATTAGATTTTATTTGATATTGTTTGGGAATAATCCCATTGATCCTAAATTGCAATATTTGGTGGATGAAACTGGAGGAGCTGTGGTTCCTTTTTCATCTTATGAAGGAGTGACTAGGGTTTGCGATTTGATGGTGAAGCAGAGGACGGGAACTTATTTGCTTGAATACAATTATCCAGGTACCCAGGAGCCTAGTGGATATTTAAATTTGGCGGTCGAGGTCAATTTTAATCAGCAGACAGGTAGGGGAGAATTTGCATATTTTGTTAATTAGATTTTGAGTTGTCTTTTTTAGGAGTTTTGTTTATGTCACTTAATGTAGGGATAGTAGGGTTGCCTAATGTGGGCAAGTCTACCTTGTTTTCGTCGTTAACTTCATCAAAAACGGGAGTAGCTAATTACCCTTTTTGTACTATTGAGCCGAATATAGGCATGGTGTCAATACCTGATGAGAGACTTGAAAAAATTGTAAATTTGATTATTCCTGAAAAAACAGTGCCGGCTGTAATGGAGTTTGTTGATATTGCGGGTCTTGTTAGGGGAGCTTCTAGAGGTGAGGGGCTTGGTAATAAGTTTTTAGCTAATATTCGTGAAGTTTCTATTATTGTGCATGTTGTTAGATGTTTTGAAGATAGAGAAATTATTCATGTTGATGGTGATATAGATCCGGGAAGAGATATAGGCACAATTAATACGGAGCTTTGTCTTGCAGATCTTGCTACTGTGCAAAAGAGTATTTTAAAAAATGAAAGGAACACGAAGAGTGCTGATAAGAAAGTTAGCGAGGACTCAAAGAAGGTTGTTTTGATGCTTAAGAGACTTGAAAAGCATCTTATGGATGTTAGGCCAGCAGGTGAGTTTGTATTTGATGAGTTTGAAAATGAGTACATTAAATCTTTAAATCTTTTGACCATCAAGAAGGTTATATATGTATGTAATGTTGATGAAAATTCTCTTTGTGGTAATAAATATACAGATATTGTAAAGGATATTGCTTTAAGAGAAAGAAATGATTATTTGATTCTGTGTGCAAAGATTGAAGCTGAGCTTACTGAAATTGATGATTTGGATTCTAGAAAAGAAATGCTTGATTCTCTTGGAATAGAGGATAGTGGATTGAACAATTTAATAAGGAAAACTTATTATACCCTAGGCCTTAGGACCTATTTTACTGCTGGGGCGCAAGAGGTTAGAGCTTGGACTTTTGTTAATGGAATGAAAGCTCCAGAAGCTGCAGGTATAATACACAGTGATTTTCAGAGGGGTTTCATTAAAGCAGAAGTGTATTCATTTGATGATTTGGTTGAATTTCGGAATATTCAAAATTTAAAGGAGAAGGGAAAGATTAGGCTTGAGGGAAGAGACTATTTAGTAAGGGATGGTGATATAATTTTCTTTAAATTTAATGTTTAAATAATGTTGTCAATATGGGTGGATCGTCCTTTTATGTAAGAAGATTAGTTTTTATTTTTGTGTTAAATGTTGGGTTTTCTGTTTTTTATATTTCTTTTTATGCAGATATGTTTGGCATTTTTGTATTTTGTTTAATATTAGTAAATGTTTTTGTAATTATTTCTTACTTGAGGTACCACTACGACATTGAGTTTAAAAATGATGATATCTTGTATAAGAATTTATATTCCAAGGTTAATTTTGATTTTGGTGATATTCTGTGGGTCAAGAAGAGATTATTAGATAATATGTTAATTTTGGGATTAAGTAATGGACAGAAAGTAAAACTTTGTTTTTTAAGAAAGGAATATTTGGTTGATTTTTTTACGAAACTTAAAAGTACAAGAAATGATTTGTTTGTTGTAAAAGCACAAGAATTGCCGATGAGATATTATATATCTGGTGTTTATGTGGTGATTCTATTATCTAAAATTTTAATTAGCCTCTTTATCTATTATATTTCGTTTAGTAACATAATGATATTTCTGTTTATTTTTTTCATTGACATTAAGGGGTTACTAAGGGATATTTTAGGCATAAAGGATTTAGTTATTTTTTATGAATTCAGAGAAAGTTCTGTTTGTCAGAGGAAGGTGTTTTATAGTAAAAAATATTTTTATAAATTTTTCCACGATGTATGCCTTAGTAATGCTGGTGGGTTAAATACGAATGATTATTTATCTTTTATTTATGGTGATGATAGTAAAAATAGGAAACAACTTAGCAGGGTGTTTATTAGCGAAAAAGGTATGTCTTATTCTATGCAAGGTTCTTTTGCGTATGTTTACAAGTATTGTATCAATACAACTTAATTCGTAGATTGACTATATTTTGATTAGTTGGTATATTTACTACTACATTGGCTGTATTAAGGAGTTTAATTTGGGAAACAATCCATCGGCATTAAAGAGGGTGCGGCAAAATTTGAAGAGGAATTTGAGAAATTCAGGTGTTAGGAGTGAGTTAAGAACGGTAGAGAAGCGTTGTGTTGGTATGTTGAGGGAGGGGAGGCGCGAGGAGGCTTTGGAATTTTTTAGGTTTGTTTCAAAGAAATTAGACACTGCTGCTAGGAAGGGAATTATTCATAGGAATAAAGCTGCCCGTAAGAAGTCGAGTTTGAGTGTTTTGCTTTTAAGATAAGGAAATGGTTTATGTCTTTTTCAGGAAGAACCAAGATCACTAAGTCGGATATTGTTGATCTGATAGATTTAAATATTAAGAATAATGGTGGTAAGATAGAAAAAAAGTGTATAAAGCTTGTGGTTGATACTTTTTTTGAAGAGCTTAAGAATAGGCTTTGTCTTAATAATGTTGTGGAGTTTAGATCTTTTGGTACGTTTGAGGTGAGGAAGAGGAAGGGGAGGCAGAATGCTCGCAATCCTCAGACCGGGGAATATGTTAGGGTTGACGATCACCATGTGGCTTATTTTCGTCCAGGGAAAGACTTGAAAGAGCGAGTTTGGGGATTAAGGGATAGTTGATGTCTCCTGATGTTAGAAATGATTACAAGTGGGATTGCAGGCTGGATGCAAGTTTGATTTTTAGGGGGAAGTTGAAGTTCGAGGGTGCCCTGTACCTTGACTCGTCTTTTGAGGGTGAGATATTTTCAGAAAGAGGGGTACTTTTTATAGGGAGAAACGGTAAGGTTATTACTGACGTGGTGACTTGTGATACTTTGATCGTTGAAGGGATTTTGAAGGGGAATGTGAGTGCCGGCAGTAAGGTTTATTTAAATAGCGGTTGTAAGATATACGGTGATATTAAGACAAGAAAAATATTTATTAATGATAATATAGTTTTTGATGGTAAGTGTGAAATGGTTAAGTCTAATGAGAGCGTAGATTTGTTTGCTTTTACGGTTTCACAGATAAAAGATACTTTTCAGTGAAATAGCATTATTATGTTTTTTTAATTAATTGTTTAGATGTTTCTTTTTAAGAGGCCCTTCTTAAAAGTTTGTCTCATAGAGGAGATTATGGATAAAAAATTTGAGGAATTTGATTTAGAGGATGAAATGAAGCGTTTGAATTCTTCTAGAGAATTAAAAATTGAAGATAGTTCTAGAAAGAAGATAGTTAAGGTTGTGGCTAAAAAGGAGGCTTGTGGTGCGTCTAAAAAAGCTGATAATGATCGATTGAGGATAGTCAACGGGGTGCCTTCGGATTTTGATTACGATATGTCTAATCCTGACTTGGAAAGCAGTATTAAAGATCTTGAGCAGGGTAACATTGTTAATTTCTTAGGAGGTAAGGATAGCACAACTATTAATACTCTTTATGATAAGCCGATTACCGAGGTTAGGAAAGTTGTCGAAGGTCTTGGGACTAATCATACTATTGCGGTAACAATGAAGAAGACAGAGTTAATATTTTTACTTGTTAAGATATTAACGGAACATAATATTGGTGTTTTATTTACAGGGGTGCTTGATGTTTTAAGTGATGGGTATGGTTTTTTGCGTACAGCATCTAATTCTTATCTCTCAGGTGGCAATGACGTTTATGTCTCACCTTCTCAGATTAGGCTTTTTAACCTAAGGACAGGTGATATTTTGTATGGACAGATTAGGTCTCCCAGAGATGGGGAGAGATTTTTTGCCATGATCAAGATTAAGAGTATTAATGACCAAGATCCTACGTTTGCACAAAATAGAATACCTTTTGATAATTTAACGCCCTTGTACCCCAGTTCAAAGTTAGATCTTGAGTATGAGAATTGTAATATCTCTACGAGACTTATTAATCTTTTTGCTCCCATTGGAAAAGGACAGAGGGCTTTAATAGTTTCACCTCCAAAGGCTGGCAAAACTACTTTGCTTCAAAAAATAGCTAACGCAATAACTACTAACTATCCAGATATTATTTTGATGATTTTACTTATTGATGAGAGGCCGGAAGAGGTTACTGACATGATTCGTAGTGTTAGGGGCGAGGTAATTGCATCTAATTTTGATGAGCAAGCTAGTAGACATGTACAGGTCGCAGAGATGGTGATTGAGAAGGCAAAAAGGCTTGTTGAGAATAAGAAAGACGTTGTCATTCTTTTGGATTCTATTACACGACTTGCAAGGGCTTATAATCAGACCATGCCAACTTCTGGTAAGATACTTTCTGGGGGGGTTGATTCTAATGCTTTGCATAAGCCAAAGAGGTTTTTTGGTTCTGCTAGGAATATTGAAGAGGGGGGGAGTCTTACCATTATAGCTACGGCTTTAGTTGATACTGGGAGTAGGATGGATGAGGTTATTTTTGAGGAATTTAAAAGTACTGGTAACATGGAGTTAATCCTTGATAGAAGTTTGGCAGACAGGAGGCTTTTCCCTGCTATTAATATTAAGAAATCAGGTACGAGAAAGGAAGAGTTGCTTTTAAATGAGGAAGAGCGTTCTAAAATTTTGCTCATCAGAAAGATTTTAGGGGGTGTTGATGATTACGAAGGAGTGGAGGCTTTGGTTGAAAAGATGAAAAAAAGTAAAAATAATGAAATCTTTTTAAAGACCATGAGTAATGGAGATTAATAAAAATTGACTTTGTTTTAAATTTAAACTAAACTTAGTTGGGTTAGTAGAGAGGTTTTATGAAGAAGAATATACATCCTAGGGGTAATTTGGTGGTGTTTAGGGATGGGTCTAACGATGCTATGTTTTTAGCTAGGTCCACTTTAACTTCAAGGGAGACGGTTAAGTATAGCGATGGTAGGGAGTACCCTTTGATCACTGTTGAGATTACGAGCAAGTCGCACCCTTTTTACACGGGGCAGCAAAAATTTGTTGACGCTGCGGGTAGGATTGATAGATTTAACAAGAAATATAAAAAAGCTTAGGCGTGTTTTATATTTCTTGTACACGTTTAGTATATCTTTTTTATTTTGTATCTAGTCCCGATTAGTCCTTCCAGTTTTTCCTTCTCGTTTTCGTAGGTTTCGTTATTAACGAGCGATGTCATGCTGTTCTTCTGCCTTAGTTGGCTCAATACTTGTTCAGATATGTTCTTGATGTCTTTGACTGTTACTTTGAAGTAAGAGTTTCTGATATTTTGTCTCAGATCGTCATCAATGTTTAATAGCTTTCTTTTGTAACTTTCAAGTACTTCTCTAGATTTTGTTTTTACATTGGTGCTGAGTCCGATTACTCCTACTAAGTAAGTGTAGAGATCTTCGTTCTTCATTTTATTGTTATTAGCTAATTCTTCTAATGATTTTTCAAATGCCTGATACGTCTTTACAAAGTTTGGATCTCTATATGATGCGAAAGAAAATATTCCGTTTGTAATAGACGCAAACGTTCCATACGCTCCACCCATAACCCTTATTTTTTCCCAAAAAATCCCACTTTTTAATATGTGAGCTAGGAAGCTTATTTTTGGATAATTTTCGTTTGTGATTTTATAGCTTATGAAGCTCATGCAATTAAAAGATATTTTTGATGGAATAATAATTATTTCTTTTAGTGGTTTATCGACCAAGCGTATTGTATTTAAGGTATTTGTGTATATTTTTTCAATTAAACTTTCTTTCAGTATAAATAATTCACTTTCCAAAGCTTTAATCACATCGCTTGTATCCCCCATAACCAGAGAAAAAAAATTATTTTTTAAAATTATTTTATTTTTTACTTTTTCTAAATTACTGGCAAGTTCTTTCAGAGATTCTGCATCTGTTTTAATTTTCTGCCAAAACTCTCTTCCCGTAACTCCTAATTGGAGTTCTCTTAAGTAGTTGTTCAAGCTTAGCTTTGATTCTGATCGTGTTGTTGCAAAAGTATGCCCTTTAGGGATTAAAATCGATTTAAAATCATTCTTAAGACTTAACACCACCTCTTTCAACCTATCGTAATCATTAAAATTTATATTAGTTAAAATTTCCCTGATCAGTTCAAATGATTCTTTAATGTTGTTATTAAATGATTTAAAGTTTATGTTAAGCAAATTTACAATATTTCCATCAATGTCTTCATCATAACTTTCGTATATGTTTAACTGTCCCAGAGTATTTTGAATTTTATTATTTAGATCCACATAAGAATAATTTTTAGTAGACAAATCTTGAATAGCTCTTCTGAACAAAGATAGAAGTATAAAATCTTCTTTTTCTAGAAAATCTAATCTAAAAAATAGATATACATTAAAAATGTTGTTGTTATTTTTTAATTCAAATGTATGTGTCTTAAGTTCGGGGATTTCGTTAAGATCTAAGCTTTTATCAACTTCTTTTGGTAAATCTTCTATTCTAAGCATAGGAAGTTTACTAATGTCAGACTTAATGTCTCCTTTTTTTTGGTAATCCTTAAATTGGTTATAGTCTTTAGTAAATTCTGCAAGTTTTTCGGGATCTTTCTTAATTTTGATCTCTCTATTCATTAATTTCTCTTCTATTTTTTCTTCCATTTCCTTAAGAGTGTGATCAGAAGGCGTGAAGTTGATTAATGTGTAATGGTTGTTATTTATCAGGTATTTCTCCATTAGGTATTCAAAATAAAGTTCTCCCTTTTCTAGTTTGCTTTTAATTTCATCCAAATGACAATTAATTTTTAAAGTGTCAGATGGATGCATGGAATGCATCCATCCCCTAAGACTTTTGATCATTAATGATACAGCTAGTCCTTGTCCTTTTTCCTCTTTTAATGCAAATTCGTAACCGAATAAGACACCCTGTATTAATTCTTTTGGAATCTTTACCTTAACAAGATCTTTAAGTTCTTTGAAAACCATATTTTTAAATTCTTCCACTTTTCCTGGAATTACATTTTGTAATCCAAACGAGAATATACATTCTCTGATGTCTGTGTTGATGCCGCTAATGTCATCTATGCTATCTCCAATTTTGCTCCTTAACATATTTATAGTAAATTGACAAGAGTCGTCTAGAAGAATTTCTGATAAAATTTCAAGACCAACGCTTTCTCTTATATCCTGAATATCAGCACATAACCAATTGATTGCATATACTCCTAGTGTACTTTCATTTTCTTTTGGAATGCAATAACTTAGTGTCTTGCCCTGTTTCCATCTTTCTGCTTTGTCTATGTGATAGGTAACATTTGATTTCTCTTTTTTGTATGGTCTTATTATATATTTTTCAATAAAATTGAAGTTTTTATCAGTTTCTATATTCCCAAATAAAAATATTTTACAATTATTGAGTGTATAGTGTCTTTCATAAAATTGAATAAATCCTTCATATGTAAGGTCTATAATGTCTACTGGATTGCCTCCAGAGTCGTATTTATAGGCTCCTTCACAAAATAAAGAGTTAGTACAGATTTCATTAATCAAAGAATTTTTACTAGAATAAATGCCTTTCATTTCGTTTAAAACAATTCCAGACAACTTAAAGTGATTAGGATTAATGTTATACCCTTCTTGCATAAAAGCTTCTTTTTTAAGTAATGGATTAAAAACAGCGTCAGCATATACCTTAAATAAGTTAAAATAGTCTTTTTCTACTGTAGAAGCTGCTGGGTACAGGGTTTTATCTGGAAATGTCATTGCATTTAAAAAAGTATTTAAGCTTCCTTTCATTAAATGAAGAAAAGGATCTTTTATTCTGTATTTACCTGAACCGCAAAAAATTGCGTGTTCCAATATATGGGCAACCCCAGTATTATCTAGAGGAATTGTCTTGAATGCAATACCAAAGGCATTTTCTTTAAATGAGTTGCTTTTAAGTTCAAATACTTCTATACCACTTTCATGCTGAAAATAATAACCCTCAGCACCGTACTCTTCTAGATAGGTTTTTGAGATTAATTCGAATTTTTTTTTTCTCTTCATTTTTGATCGATTTTATCCTTAATATATTTTGATATTTCCTTTTCATTAAATTCGAATATATTATTTGTATCTTCTTTTTCATCCAAATTGAATACATAAGCGGGCAATTTTATTACTAGACTTTTATTCTTAAAATAAATCACGGCTTGCTGTAAATCGAAAAGCAAATCGTTTGATTGGACTCTTTCCTGAATTTTACTCATAAAGAAAGGAAAGGCGCTCTCCACTTCAATAATTTCATCTATGTTCTGTATGTAATCTCCGTTGTCGTTAATATAGTAGCTTCTATAGTTTGTAATGGATATGTCCTTTATGTCTTGAGTTGCAGATATTATTACTGTATATATGTTGTATCCATGGTAGATTTCATAATCTAGCTTTAAACTCGGCTTTTTATGGTCTTGCCCGGAATTGTACACAATGCCTTCTAAATTTTTAACAACTTCGTTTGCATAATTTTGAACATCGTCGTTGAACTCTTGAATGCCACCGACCGATTCTGATTTACCTATCACCTTAGGTAGTCTAATTTGGTATTTAAATAATTCGGAGTTCTCTTCTGCGGAAATCGATGTAATAATTAATTCATCGGTTTGACTGTAGCTTGTACTAATACTACCAAAATCGATGTCTTTATTTTTCTTTGTACAACCTATAAAAATTACCAACAAAGACACCAACACTAATTTTTTTTTTACCGTTAATAATTCGAGCATAAACCAACCTCCCGCTGCAAAGGCAACCCACTATTATTCTCAAGTTATTATATAATAATTCTTGTGCTAATTAATATAGATCGATTTAAATTTTATTTTGCTTTAATTAGCGGATTAACTTTAGTTAAATTTATTGTGGGAGTTCCCTAATGCTTGATTTGAAGTTTATAAGAGATAATATGGATCTTGTTCGTAAAAATATTAAAGATAAAGGTCTACAATTAGATATTGACATTCTAGTTGTTCTTGATGATGAACGCAAGAAGCTTGTTACTAGAATAAGTGAGCTTAGTGCTGTTAGGAATGAAAATGCCAATTCCATGAAAGGAGCGGTTGATGATACGCATAGGCAGTCTTTGGTAGAAAGCGGGAGAGCTTTAAAGGCAGAAATTACGGCTTTAGAAGAAAAATTAGAACATATAACGGCGAAGCTTTTAGTTGAGCACAAAAAGATTCCAAACATGGCTGCTCCCGATGCACCTGTTGGCGGTAGTGAAGACGGAAATGTTTTAATGAAAACTTCGGGGGCTATTCCAGAGTTTAGTTTCAAGCCAAAGGATCATTTAGAAATTGGAGACAATTTGGGCCTTTTTGATTTTGAAAGAGCTCGTGAAGTAAGTGGCAATAAGTTTTATTATCTTAAAAATGAGGGTGTTTTGTTGGAGCTTGCATTGATTAATTTTGCTTTAAATAAACTTAAGCTTAAGGGTTTTGATTTATTTATCACACCAGATGTTGCAAGAGAATTTATAGTTGATGGAATTGGATTTAATCCTCGTGGGAGTGAAAGTAATATTTACAAGATTGAGAATACGGATAAATATCTTATTGGTACAGCTGAGATTACTCTAGGAGGATATTACCATGACACGATACTTGATCTTAAGTCTCCAATAAAAATGGCAGGACTTTCACATTGTTTTAGAAAAGAAGCAGGAGCAGCTGGACAATTCTCTAGGGGTCTTTATAGGGTACATCAATTTAGTAAGGTCGAAATGTTTTGTTTATGTAGAAGGGAAGAGTCTGATCGTATTCATAATGAATTTTTGGAACTAGAAGAGGAAATTTTTAGTGAGCTTGAGATTCCATACAGAGTTTTAAATGTGTGTACTTTTGACCTTGGAGCGCCAGCTTATAAAAAGTATGATATTGAGGCTTGGATGCCGGGTAGGGGAGAAAAGGGAGAATATGGTGAGGTTACTTCAACTTCAAACTGTACAGATTATCAGGCAAGGCGCCTTAGGATTAGATATAGGGAGGATGGGCAAAATAAGTTTGTGCACATGGTAAATGGAACAGCAATAGCTTCAACAAGAGCCATTATTGCTATCATTGAAAATTTTCAAGACGAAAAAGGGGGTGTTAGAATCCCTAAGAATTTGATTAAATACACGGGATTTGATTATATAGCATCTAAGAATTAGAACTAAGGATGTTATCTTTTAAGTTTTCAATTGCTTTCAGTAGTATTTCATGGTTTTTAAGGTTTTTAGGAAAGGGGGCTGTTAGGGCTTGCCTGAATTTACAAGCACCTTCTTTAGCAAACATTATTCCCATTATGTGTTTTAGAACAGTGCTGATTGAGAAACACTCATTATACTCTTTAATGTATTCTGTCATTTGTAATAGCAGGTCTGCTCTTGTTGGGATCTCTTCCTTTTCTTCTAAGAATTCTCTTGAAGCTGTGGCAATAAAGTAAGGATTTTCTGCTGCGGCTCTTCCAATCATTACGGAGTCTACGTGCAATAGATGTTCTCTGATATGCTTGTTGTTGTTAATGCCTCCATTTGCTTCAATAAATAAATTTTTATGTTCCTGTTTTAATTTGTAAACAAATTCGTGCCTAAGTCTTGGAATATTTCTATTATTTTTAGGGGAGTATCCATTTAATATGGCTAACCGTGCATGTACAATGAAATTTTTGATTTCAAATGTTGTAATTTTGTCTACAAATTGTTTAAGTTCTGTGTAGGTTTCTTCGCAATAGTTTTTTTCATGGTCCCTTATTCCTATTCTGTTTTTAATTGAGACTGGCTTGTTTGTGTTCTTTTTCATTGCCTGCAAGATTTTTCCCACTTGAGTTGGATTTTTCATTAAACAGGCTCCGTAATTAGCATTTTGGACTCGAGAAGAAGGACAGCCAATGTTAAGATTATATTCATCAAAATTAAATTTGTTTTCAAGAATTTCTATTGCTTTAGCAGCATCATTTTCACAGTTTGTTGCTATCTGAAGCGCAACTGGAGAATCCGTAGGCGTTTGTTTGATAACCTTGTTTAAGTTACCCATTGTAATTGACTTTGCAGAAATCATGGGGGTATATAGGGTAACTTTTTTCGACAACAATCTTATTAGATATCGAAAATGTTCATCTGTAACATCCACCATGGGTGCTATTGATATTTTTCGTTTTATTAACATTGCATAATATGTTAAAATAAATTCCTTGATTTAACAATTTGTTTTTCTTAAGAGCTAGGAGGTGGTGTAATGTCGGGACGGGTGTTGGTTTTGTTGTCGTCATTGGCTTTTTTGTTGTCATCATTAATCTTGTCTAATGGTATAAGAAATATTGGAATTAAGAATGAAAATTACATTACTGTTAAGGGCTTAAGTGAAAGAGAAGTTATATCAAATTCTTCAAGTTGGAATCTACAGTACGAATTAGTTGGTAATACTGTGGATGAAATTAATAGGTTGAATAATGCAAATTTAATGGCAGTAAAAGAATTTTTCGTTGGGTACGGATTTAATGAAAGTGACATAAAGATCGGATCTATGAACTTTAATATTGGAAACTATCAAGGAACTCTTTACAAGTATAGCGCATATGCTTCTTTAAATGTTTATACTAATGATGTTGATAAGATGGAACAGGCAAGTCATAATATCATTGAACTTTACAATAAGGGAGTGCTCTTAACTAGTAATTTTGGGCCAAGTTATTATTTTGACAAAATTAATGACGTTAAGCCTGAAATGCTAGCAGATTCCATTAAGAACGCCAAATTGGCAGCCTTGGAGTTTGCAAAGAATTCGGGTGCTACTTTGGGGAAAATTAAAAATGCAAGTCAAGGGTACTTTGAGTTTCTTCCAATTGATAGAAGTATGGGAAGCCATGAGCTTTATTTAAGGAAGATGTTAAGAGTTGTTACCACAGTTTCTTATTACTTGGACTAGGAAGGTTGATTAAAGGAAGGATGATGGAATTTTTATATTCTAATAAAGAAAGTGATTTAGGTAGAAGATTTTTTGACTTTTTTTTAAGTAGCGTTAGTCAGGATGATTTTACTAGCATTGGGGTTTGTGGTGGACGCAATATTATTTCTTTTTTAAATATTTTTAACGAGGGTAACTATGCACTTAAGAAGTCTCATTTTTTCTTAGTAGATGAAAGGTGCGTTGATCTGAGTAGTGACGATAGTAATTTTAGGCTTTTAAGCGAAGGGTTTTTTTTGAAAATGATAGGAAAAAATTTAATTCACAGTTCTAATCTACATCCGTTTATTTATAATGAGTTCGATGAAGTCTCTTCTATCCATAATTATAACATTGAGTTCAATACTAGGTTTACAAGATTAGATCTAATCATTTTGTCTGTTGGTGAAGATGGGCATATTGCTTCACTTTTCCCATCAAGAAAGCTTTTGTTTTCTGAGATGGAAGGATATCAGTATGAATATGATGCTCCAAAGCCTCCAGTTAAAAGAATGAGTTTAACTCCTAAGTCTTTAAGATTGGCTAAGTCTTGTGTTTTGCTCTTTATGGGCGAGGAGAAGAGGGGCGCTTTGGAAAATTTTTTAAATACAGAGATTTCTTTAAAGGATTGTCCGGCCAAGATTTTTGATGGATGTTCTCGTTTATTAGTTCTTACAAATATTGAGGGGGTCTATGCAGGATCCTAGACTTTCTAAGTATCAGAATGCGAAAAATTTAGGAACCAAAACTCTTGGCGCCACTGGCAGAGGAAATTTGAGTGGCAAAAGTTCTGATGAAGAGAAGCAAGGTTCGATGCTGAAGTCTTGGATTAATCTTGTTAGGAAAGGTAAGAGTGCATCTGTGGGCAAACAGGGGTCTCTTAAGGGGGGAGCTCAAAGACTTGGATTTATTCGTAAAGAGGGTAAGGTTACAAAGATAGCAAAGTATTTTCTAGCTATTGGTCTTGAGAAATCTTCAGAGATTATGTGTGAGCTTGATGATGCTCACATAATCTCTATTACCGAAGAAATTGCCAAGATTAAGTATATTACTCCTAGTGATAAGAAGCGTATTATCGAGGAATTTGAAGAGCTGGTCAGGCATGAGAGCAGATGTTTAAAGATTGATAGTAAATTTACTTATGAGCTGTTGAATAAGTCTTTAAGTAAGTCAAAAGCAAAGGAGATTTATAAAAGAGTTACAGGAGTGGATCCTTTTGTGCCTTTCAGTTATTTATCTGGTGTTGAGCATGAACAGCTTTGGGCTTTAATTAGGGATGAGAATGTGAAAACCCTTCTTATAGTATACAACTACTTGGCTAGAGAACAGAAAAAGTATGTTTTTTCTATGCTAGAAGAGGACATTAAGAAACAATTTATTAAAGAACTTGCTAAGCCAAGGCAATTTAATGTGGATATGGTTGAGATTATTTCTGATAGACTGAAGAGTAGGTTTGAGATGCAGGGGAAGCTTAAGACTGAGAAATTAGATGGGTCTAGGATATTGGTTGACATTTTAAGCTACATGGACTCTGAGGATGAGAAGAATCTTTTAAATAATATTGATATGAAGGCCTTTAATCCATTAAAAGATAGTGAGATTAAGGAGAAGATATTTGATATTGATATAATACTACGTATTTCAGATAATGATATGCATAATATTTTAAGGGAATTTACAGACAATAATATTGCTATCCTTATTAAGGATAAGAGTGATGAGATTAGAGATAAGATTCTTTTAAACGTCTCAAGGAGGCGTAAAGAAATTATTTTAGAAGAAGAGTCTTTTTTAAGAAGAGTAAAGAGAAAGGATATTAGGCAAATGACTACATCCTTTCTCGATTATGTTAAGGAGTTGACCTTAAAGGGTGCACTAATAATATATAGAAAGAACGAGGAGTTTGTTTAGTGGAACTTGATGAGCTACGCAGAAAGTATATAGAGTTTTTCAAGAGTAAGGGGCATTTTGAGATATCGGGTAAATCTTTAATACCCGACAATGATTCTACTGTACTTTTTAATACAGCAGGTATGCAACCTCTTGTTCCTTATCTTCTTGGAGAAATACATCCATCTGGAGATATGTTAGTCGATGTTCAGAAATGTTTAAGAACGGGAGATATTGATGAGGTTGGAGATTTTAGTCATTTAACTTTTTTTGAGATGCTTGGGAATTGGTCTCTTGGTAGTTATTTTAAAGAACTTTCTGTGAAGTATAGTTTTGAATTTTTAACCTCGCCTAGCTATCTAAATATACCAAAAAATAAACTTTATGTTAGCGTTTTTGAGGGTGATGATGCCGTTCCACGAGATACAGAGACGGCAAGTGTTTGGGAGAGTCTTGGAATTCCTAGTGATAGGATATTTTATCTATCAAGGGAGCATAATTTTTGGGGGCCTGTTGGGAATGTGGGGCCTTGTGGTCCAGATACTGAAATATTTGTTGATACGGGAATAGATAAATGTTGCATTAACTGTGATATTGCGTGTGGTTGTGGTAAATATTTCGAAATTTGGAACAACGTTTTTATGCAATACAGGAAAAATGAAGATGGTAGTTATGAAGAACTGACTCGAAAGTGTGTTGATACGGGCATGGGAGTTGAGAGGACTATTACATTTTTGCAAGGGAAATCTTCAGTTTATGACACAGAGGCTTTTAGACCTATAATAGAAGGAATTGAGAAAGTATCTGGAAGAGTTTATGGACAAAATTTGGCAGACGATAGGGCTATTCGAATAATTGCAGATCATATTAAGGCAAGTTGTTTTATTCTAGCTGATAATTTTGCAGTTCTCCCTTCTAACGTAGGACAAGGATATGTTTTAAGAAGAATTATTAGAAGAGCTATTAGATATGCAAAAAAGCTTGGTATAGAGTCTCATTTTTTAGCAAATCTTGTTGATTCTGTTGAGCAAATTTATAAATTTTTTTATAAAGAAATAATGGAAAAGAAGGATTTTATTAAGAATGAGCTTGATAAGGAAGAGGAAAAATTTTTTAAAACCCTGCGGCAGGGTGAGCAAGAATTTATTAAACTGATTCAAAAATTATCGTTGAGGGAGATTCCTGGTGAGTTTTCTTTTAAGCTTTACGATACTTATGGATTTCCTTTTGAAATAACAGAGGAACTTGCATCTGAACACGGGTTTAGTGTAGATAGATTAGGATTTGAAGAACATTTTAGAAAGCATCAAGAGGTTTCTAAGAAGGGAGGTGATAGGGTTTTTAGGGGGGGACTTGCTGATTGTACATATGAAACCACTAAGTTACACACAGCCACTCATTTGCTGCATAAGGCGCTTCAATTGGTATTGGGTGAGCATGTAAGGCAGAGGGGAAGTAATATTACGGCAGAAAGACTGAGATTTGATTTTAGTCATCCTCACAAAATGACGGATGATGAGATAAAAAGGGTCGAGGATATGGTCAACTTACAAATAAAGAATGCATTGTCTGTGAAAAAATCTATAATGAGCTTGGATGATGCTGTAGCCAGAGGCGCTATGGCTCTTTTTGGTGAAAAATATGACGATATTGTGAGTGTTTATGAGATAGATGGCTTTTCAATTGAAGTTTGTGGTGGTCCTCATGTTAAGAATACTAGTGAGCTTGGTACTTTTAAAATACAAAAAGAACAGGCTTCTTCTTCAGGTATAAGAAGAATAAGGGCAGGTTTAACTGACTGATGGACAGTAATTTTGCTTCTTTAATTAATAAACAATAATTGATCAATTGATAATTAATGAAATTTAGGAGGATATTTTATGTTTGAGCATTTTGGGGAATATCTATTGACTTTGCATCCTGTTTTATTGGGGTTTCTAGGATCCACTTTTACTTGGTTTACTACAGCTTTTGGAGCAGCAGCTGTCTTTTTTTTCAGAAGAGTAAATAATAAAATAATGGACGCTATGCTTGGATTTTCAGCAGGTATTATGATTGCTGCTAGTTTTTTTTCACTTATTCAACCTGCAATAGAGAGAGCGGAAGAGCTTGGTTATGTTACATGGATGCCTGCGGTTTTTGGATTTCTTTTAGGCGCCTTTTTTATATATACTGTGGATGTATTTGTGCCGGATCTTGATAAGCTTACATTTATTGATGAAGATTTAACAAGACACGGAAAAAAGGACTTTTTACTTTTTACGGCTGTTACTCTACATAATTTCCCGGAAGGACTTGCTGTTGGTGTCGCATTTGGGGC
This sequence comes from Borrelia sp. RT5S, assembly GCF_021165755.1. Taxonomy (NCBI): domain Bacteria; kingdom Pseudomonadati; phylum Spirochaetota; class Spirochaetia; order Spirochaetales; family Borreliaceae; genus Borrelia; species Borrelia salvatorii. Next base: position 225,558 of record NZ_CP088936.1, on the reverse strand, counting down.
TTTAGTTGCTACTCCTGATATACATACCTTGGTTGGTGCTATGATTCTTACGTTAGGAATTGGTATTCAAAATATGCCGGAAGGTGCAGCTATTTCTTTGCCCTTAAGACGAGGAAATGTTCCTCTATGGAAATGTTTTAATTATGGACAGATGTCAGGTTTGGTAGAAATTTTTGGAGGTATTTTAGGTGCTTATGCCGTTTATACTTTTACCAGAATTTTGCCCTTTGCCTTATCTTTTTCTGCAGGAGCAATGATTTATGTCTCAATTGAACAGTTAATACCTGAATCTAAAAGAAAAGATATTGACAGTAAGGTGCCAACCATATTTGGAATCATTGGATTTACTTTAATGATGTTCCTTGATGTTTCTTTGGGTTAATTTAGCCAAACTTACCAGTGATATATTCTTCGGTCTTAATGTTTTTAGGATTGAAGAATAATTCATCTGTTGGGCTTTCTTCTTCAATGTATCCATTAAGGAAGAATGCGGTTTGGTCAGATATCCTTCCAGCTTGCTGCATATTATGAGTAACTATTATAATAGTGTAGCTTTCCTTTAAATTAATTATTAACTCTTCAATTTTTCCCGTCGATATTGGGTCAAGAGCGGAAGTGGGTTCATCCATCAGTATGACATTTGGCTCAATGGCAAGAGTTCTTGCAATGCAGAGTCTTTGTTGCTGTCCTCCTGAAAGACTTAGTGCATTTCTGTTAAGTTTATCTTTTACTTCATTCCAAAGAGCAGATTTTATTAAAGATTTTTCAACAACCTCATCTAGTTTTTTTTTGTCTTTAATGCCATGAATTTTGGGTCCATAACTTATATTGTCATAAACAGACATTAAAAATGGATTAGGAGTTTGGAATACCATTCCAATTTTTCTTCTAAGTTCAAGAACATCAAAATTATTTGAGTAAATGCTTTTACCCTCATAAAGTACCTTCCCTTCTATTTTAACGCCTTCCACAAGATCATTCATTCTGTTAAGCGTTCTGAGAAATGTTGACTTTCCACAGCCCGATGGACCTATTAAGGCTGTGATGTTATTTCTCAGTATAGATATATTAATATTACTTAATGCCTTAAAGTCCGTATAAAATAAGCTCAAGTTTTCTGTTTGAATGATTGCGTTGTCTTTGTTCATTTATTTAATCCTATATAGTCTACCAATTAGAAATTTTGATATCAAGTTTATTAAGAGCACCATTATGATAAGTATTGATGCTGTTCCAAACCCCTTGTCTAGGTGTCCTTCTTGAAATAGTAACAATAAGTGTACGGTTAAACTTCTTGCAGGTTCATCTAAAGCGCCTGCAAGGCCTAAATTTGTTCCCATTGTAAATAAAAGCACTGCTGTTTCTCCAAGTGCTCGACCTATTGCAAGAACTACTCCCGTTAAAATGCCCGGACTAGCAGCGGGTAGTAAAATTTTAACTATAGTTTCTGTTTTGTTTGCTCCCAGAGCAAACGAAGCGTATTTATATGATTTGGGGATTGACTTAAATGCTTCTTCGGTTGTTTTAATAATCATTGGTAGTATCATCAAAGAGCTTGTCATGGCTCCAGAAAAGACCCCCATCCCAAAAATTGGAACAAAAAACATGAGTCCAAAGAGCCCGAAGATGATTGCAGGAATCGAGGACAAAATGTCAACACTCATAGATATTGTTTTATAGAATATTTTATTTGAAGTGTATTCTGCAAGCAGTATTCCTGTACCAATTCCTATCGAAATTGAGATTATGGCCGTTAATAATATCACATAAAAGGTATTAACGATTAAATAAGAAATACCTCCATATGCACCAGAATTTCTTGGGGTGGATAATATGAAATTTAAATTTAAGGGCATACTCTTTTTTATGTAGTATAGCTTGAGAAAGGGAGCATGGCTTTTATAGAAAGAATGCCAGGGTACAATGGCAACCGTACCCTCTTTTTCTTCTACTTCCCTTATTGCATTCTGATTATAAGCTGAGTATTTTATAACATTTGAGTCAATATTTTTAAGTATTAAGTCATTCCAAGTTTTTTTCCCTTTGAGTAATTTTTCAGCCATTTCTAGGCACAACGTGTTGACAATTTCATTTTCGCCTCTTTGTAGTGTTTTCTTGCCTACCAAAATAGACATAGATTTAATTTTTATGGATTTAATCTCTGGATATTTCTTAAAATTTAATTTTTCAAGGTCTTCTTTTGTTAGAAACCCAATAGCACCCGAAGTTTCATTGACGGTTCGTATCATTTCTTCATTAGATTCTTCAACTCTTATATATCTGTTGTTAAATTTGTTATTCTGTGTAAAAATTTTCAGTATAACTTTTCCGGATAGATTTGACTCTGAACTTGCAATTGGTGCTGTGTCTATGACTTGATCAGAGATGCTTCCCCAATGTGAGATCTTATTATTGTATATGTCATGGATGTCTTTGGTAGTAAGTTCATCTATTTTAATGCTTTTATTTATAATAAAGGCAATTTTGACTGTCTTGCCCTTAAACGCTAAAGGTAGGAAATGGCTTGATTCACTTAAAAACAATGTTTGTTTTTTAACAGAAAAAAATAACGAATTGTATAATATATAAGATATTAAGAAGAACAATAATGCTATTAAAGAGTAAGAGATTAATTTTATTATGGAAAATGAAATTTTGTTTAACAGTTTGTTTATTTGAACTGTATTCACTTGATTTTTAGCCTTTTAGATGAAGAGAGAATAAAGTATTTAATTGAGTTTATAATTATTACTGATAGTAACAAAACCAAGGCTGTTGAAAATAAGGCTTCTCTGTGGGTACCAGAAGCATATCCCATGTCTATTGCAATGTTTATCGTAAGAGTTCTAATAGGCGAGAATATATTTTTTATAAATAAAGGCGAACCACCACCGACCATTAAAACTGCAATTGTTTCACCAATAGCTCTACCAATGGCCAGTATTACTCCTGCTAGAATTCCTCTTCCAGCGGACGGAATCATTACTTTATATGTTGTTTGCCAGTCTGTTGCAGCTAGTGCAAGAGATGCCAGTTTATACGATTTTGGAACCGCTTTAAGTGATGTGTAAGAGACACTAATTATTGTAGGAAGTATCATGATGCTTAAAACTATAGTTGAGCTTATTAGATTGTACCCTAAGTTGTCTTCTCTTTTGAATGTGTTCTTTATGAAAGTGGATATAAACGTACTTCCGAAAAAACCATACACTACGCTTGGAATACCCGCTAGCAATTCCACTATGGTTTGTAGTACCTTTTGATAAACTCCTCTAGCTTTTTCAAAAAGATAAATCGCAAATCCAAGACCAATTGGTAGTGCAATAAGGACAGAAAAAAGCGTCGTTAATGCTGAATTTATAATAAACGACAGTATTCCATAAGACTTTTGTATATTGCTGGTAGGATCCCAGTCAGTGCTAAATAAAAAATTGGAAATCTTAATTCTATTGTGAAGGAAAGGCGCTATTCCGTTGCTAACAACAAATAAAATTAATAGTAATATTGACAAAGCACTAATTGCTGCGGATGCAAAAACAAAGCAGTTAAACCCCAGACTAACAACACTTCTTCTAGTTTTTAAATTCAACGCCATTTCCTACAAGAATCTCTCTATAGAATTTCAATAGAAACTCCCTTTCTGGCTAAATCTCTTTAAGAAAAAGGGAGTTTCCTAGGCATTATCATTTGGGGGTTGTAACCCCAATGAAACCTTGTTCTTCAATGATATCTTGGCCTCCCGGACCTAGAATAAATTCAATAAAGTCGAGCATGTTCTCATTTTCAGAAACGTCAGTTGTGATTGCAACTAAGCTTCTCTTTATATTGTATTTGTTCTGTATTATTGTTTCCTTTGTAGGGTATACAGTATTTATCGAAAGCGCGCTCAACCCCTTCTCCATAGAGTTTCTTGCGTATCCAAAGCTAATATAACCAATCGAGTGTGGAGTAAGACTTGCTTTCTCAATCACTTCTCCATTAGATTTTACCACAATGCCATCTTGCCTAAATTGAGCCTCTTCGGGATTTTTAAATATTTTTTCAAGAACTAGGTTTTTAACAGATGAATATGACCCGGATGATGAATCTCGGTTTATGAAATTAATCCTAGCATCAGGACCCCCAATTTGTTTCCAGTTTGTAATACTCCCATTGAGTATCCTTGCTAAATCGGATTCTGCAATATTTGTAATCTTAACATCAGGGCTTGTGATAAATATTAAAGCATCATAAGCAATAACAGTCACTTTAGCTCCCCTAGCCACCTCTTCCTCGGTAGCATCTCTTGATGAGACTGCCATCTTGTAAATACCATCAAACAATCCCTTAATTCCGACACTACTTCCCTGAGCATCATAAGTTATTTTAAGTTGATCGTTTATTTTTCTATAGCTCAATATCATCTCATCCATAACAGAAGTAGCAGTGGTAGACCCACCAACAGGGATGACATTTTCGCTGCCCTTAGTTGTACAGCCGACAAACGAAAAGAATAATGAAACAATAAAGAGTACTCTGATATTTATCATTAAACTCACTCCTTTTACGACTATATATAATATCATTAATTTTAGATAAGTCAATTAAATAGTAAATATTTTAATTTTTTGATATAAATTACTATACAAGTCGTAAATTGATGGGGTATTAGATGGGTGCAATTAAGTCTGGAAAGATTGAAAAGGGTAGTTTTTTGCTTTTAAAAGGCGTACCACATGTTGTCCTTGAGCGAGAATTTTCTAAAACAGGTAGAGGAGGGGCTATTGTAAAATTGAAACTTAAAAACTTAAAAAATAAATCTGTTGTTAAGGAAGCTTTAAAGGGGGCAGATACAGCGGAAGAAATTGAGGTTTTGGAGGTAAAATCTCAGTATCTTTACAGAGAGGGTGAAGATTTTATTTTTATGGATTTGGAAACTTATGATCAGTTTAGTGTCAATTTAAGAGAGGTTTCAAATCTCGAGGATAAGGTTTTGTTTTTACAAGAAGCAGAAGTTTATTCTCTTGTTAAGTGGGAAGATGAAGTTATTGATATTAAGTTGCCTCCTAAAATTGCATTTGAGGTTGTTGATGCTGAGGTTGCTGTTAAGAGCGATACTGTAACTAATGCAATGAAGAATGTAACTCTTCACACGGGTTTTGTAGTAAAAGCTCCTATTTTTATTAATGTTGGAGATAAGATCTTAGTTAATTCTGAAACAAAAGAATATGCTGAAAGAGTTAAAGAATAAAATATTCCTGTTGGGTTTTGTTATTTTCTGTTCTTGTGAGATAAGCTACCCTGAGATAAGAGAACTGGATTACGTAATTAATTATTATTTCACCAAGGATAGTGTCGATTATGTTATGTCTTTTGATTTTGCTATTAGAGTTTTAAATGCTAAGGATATCACTAAATTTGTTATTGAAAATGTAGATAGTAAAGAATTTATCGAGGTCTCCAAGAATAGGTATTCTTCTCTCTTCGTTGAATCTATTTTGGGTAAAGATATCCTTTATTGTAAAGATTTAATGTTTAATGTTTCTGATAAGACTTTTGAAAGTTTTGTGGCCCAAGTACATCTTTTCGATACTGGTATGAGAGTATATGGAAAAGACATTGTCATAAATTTAAGTTTATCAAGTGAAGAATTAGCCTTAATTCGCAGTTACGTATATGAATCCAAAAATACGGCAAAATTGAACGAGATCAGCGGCAATAAGTTGTACTTTATTAAAACACCCAAGGATGAGATTAAATTCTCAGATCTGGTTACCAAGATCGAATACATGGGCGACATCCAAGTGGATGACAACCTAGATAACTACATAGGACTCTACTACATAGGAAAGAACTCTAATCTGTTCTTTAAACTAAACTAATGGGCCCACCAGGACTTGAACCTGGGACCTACCGATTATGAGTCGGGCGCTCTAACCAACTGAGCTATGGGCCCTAAAGGATTAAATATAGCCTCCCTGGTGCCTCTCCACACTCTAAGCCATTATATTGATTTTTTATTTATTGTCAAGTTCATCAATTTCATCTTGTATAATTTTTATTTTCGAATTTAATTTATCTAATTTGTTTTCAATTGATTCTTTATGTCTTATGAGTTGTTGCATTTTTGCTTTAATTGTTGCTATTTCATCTATTCTAATTGTCTTTGCCAATTCTTTATTCAGTTCCAGTATCTGTTGATCTAGGTTTTCTATTTGTTTTAATAATGGATTAATTGAGCCGACTTTGTTTAATCCTTTTTCCACCTTTGTCATCTCAATAAATTCTTCGCCTATTTTCTTTAAAACATCTTCTTTGTTTGTTTCAACAACACTAATCTTACTTTCTATCTTATTTTTGTTATTGATTTTATATTTTATGCTTTTATTTTTTGTTTCTCTTATTGTATTGGTTAGTGTTGCTATACTTGTACCAGCCTCATTCATTAATCTAACTTCTTCAATTAGTTCTCCGCTTAATTCTCTATTTTCTACAAATTCATTGACTAAATTTTCTAAGCTTTCTGAAGATAGATATTCCTTTAATATTTTTTTCTCAAATTCTTTTGCTATTTTCCCCATATTTACTTTATTTAGGATGTTTCTTATCACCAGTGCAACATTTCCAATAAGTTTTTCAAAGAAATTTGGTCTTTCGTTGGGTTTTATTATTTCCGGGTTTTTATGCTCACTTTTCTCAAGAATTGATTTGGTAAAATTCATCTTGTATTCTAGAATTAGTTGCAAATTTTTTGGGTAATTATTTATTAATGCTCCTATGGCTTTAGTAAGCTTAATTTTGTAGGCTTTAAGAATATTCTTTCGAACGGCTTTGCAATTTGTAAGATTTTTGTATAATTCTTTTAGTTTATTTTCACTGTCTTCCGCTTTGCCTAAGTTCGCTTTAAGTTGAGCCAATTCCTTCTCAATTAACTTCAAAGAGGTATAAGAGACCAATTGTTTAAGCTCTATTACATTGCTGCTTCTAAGAGTCCTACCAAGCTCAGCCAATTTCTTACTCCTCTCTAACTCTATCTCCTGAATTTTAGACTTAAGATTCTTCACCATAAACAACATCTGTGTTTATTTTATTTTCTGTTGACATTTTTTTCAAGTTCAAATCTAGAAATTTTATGGTAAATTTTTCTTCCGTGTGGACAATATTTTAGGTTTAAGTTGAAAAATTCATTTATTAAAAAATTGCTAAAATCAGAGCTTATTGTGTCATTTTTTTTAATAGCCTTTCTACAGGCAACAGCTGCATACAAATCAGCCTCCAAGGAATTAATAGTTTTGCTTTTCCTTTTTTGGAAGAATTGAATAATAGCATTTTCATGTTTGTTGCAAATATTTGGGATTGACTTAAGCTGATAAGTTTGGTTCTTTATTTTAATAACTATTATGTCTATCCGCTTATATTCTTCTATCTCGCTTTCAAGTATTTTGTCCACATCTTCACAATCTACTTGAAACTCAATTGGTATTAGAAGATTTTGTATAGTTTTTTTTGAGTTTTTGAGGTTGTTATATATGATCGTTTCATGAAGTGCATGTTGATCTAGGAAAAAGAGTTCATCGTCCTTTTCTACCATTAGGAATTCAGAAAATATTTGTCCTATGTATCTGTATTTTTTCTCTCCTGGTTTGTTAATTGAAGTCAGCATTTCAGAAGCTTTTAGGAAAACATTTTGAATATGGGCTTTAAAGGACGGTTTATCGCTTTGAGTTGGTTTGTGGCTTTCAAATTTGATCTTGTCTTCTATTATATTCGTTATTTTATTGCTTTGAGGTTTTTCTAAAATTAATTCTTCATTTTTTGTAATTTCATAGGCTTGGAAGTTTGCATCTTTTGATTCATTTTCTTCAGGAGCTAACAGGTGAGTATCATTTGTCACTTGTCTTTTGATTATTATGTTGTGATAGTCTTGTAAAATATCTTTTTGTTCTCTGTTAAAGAACTCATTGATATTACTTGCGATTTGTTTGGGAAGGAAAGGTAGGTTGAAAAATCTTACTTCCTTTTTTTGAGGATGTATATTAAAATCAACGTGTCTAGGTTCTATTTCTAAAAATAGATAGCATATTGGAAAATTTCTAGGTGTTAATACTCTGCTGTGTCCATCAATTATTGCTTCAGATAAATTTTTCTCTTCAACGGGTCTTCTGTTGACGAATATTTTTATATTTCTTCTATCTTTTCTTGAAAAATTTGGAGGAGCAAAAAAAATTTTAATTTTGACGTTTTCATATTCTGCTTCTATTTTCCCAAACTTATTATGCTCTATTATTTCTCCGTACACACTTTGAACTCTGTCTATTAATTTTTCTTTAAAATAAACTTTTTTCAGTTCATTATTTATGCTTAGCCTAAAATCAATTTTGGGATGAGCAACGGACTTTTCTTCAAAAACTTTTAAACACATTTTCGTCTCAATAGATTCTTTTTTTAAAAATCTTTTCCTTGCGGGAAATTTGTGGAATAAATTTGTAACGTCTACTATTGTTCCGTTTATTGGAGATTGTTTTTTAAAATATTTTTCAATTCCGTTTTCAACTTCAATTTGATAACTTTCTTCTCCTGTTGTTGAGCTTGTTATTGTGAGATTAGAACAAATCGCAATGCTGGAGAGAGCTTCTCCTCTAAAGCCTAGTGTTTCGATTTTTTCAAGATCTTGTTCTGTATTAATTTTTGAAGTAGTGTGGGGTAGGTAGCATATTTTTAAGTCCTCTGGGCTTATTCCGCTTCCATTATCTACTATTAGTATTCTTCGCATACCTCCCTCTTCAAGAAAAACCTCTATTTTATCTGCTTCAGAATCTATCGAGTTGTCAAGTAATTCTTTTAAAACAGAGGAAGGTCTATCTATGGCTTCTCCTGCTGCTATTTTTTGTACTAAGCTTTTATTTAAGAATTTTATCTTATTCATTGTCCCACAATTTTTATTATCCTCTTATTTTGTGAGTAATTAGGAAATTTTTTAATGATTTCTTTAAGTCTTTTATCATTTCCGTTTTCATTATATTCTATTATCCCCAATGCATGGAGGGCCTCTGGGTTGTTTGAATCTAGTTTGATATACTCTTTTAGTTTTTCCATTGCTTTTTTGTTCTCCTTGGCAGCCAAAAGTGTAACGGCTAGATTATACTTTGCTTCAATATCTGAGCTAGCTTCTAATTTTTGAAAAATATCTATTGCTTTTTGGTAATTTCCTTGTTTTTTATAAAGTTTTCCAAGATTATTTAATGCCACTGGATGATTCTTGTTACTAATTTTTTCAAGTATTTCAATCGCTTTGCGTTCATTACCCAATTTTTCGTATGCTCTTGCTAAATTTATGTGGGCTGTAATATTTGCAGGGGTTTTTGAAATGATATTATTATATAGTGTTATTGCCTTGTTATAGTCTCCTTTAGTTAAAAAGATTGATGCTTTTAAATACAAATATTCGGGTTTGGCTGGGTTCATGGCAAGAGCTTTATTTACGGTTTCTAGTGATGCGCTGAGACTGTCATTTTCAAATTTTGCCATTGCTAGGTTGTAAAGTACAATGTCATTTCCCTCCTGCAATGAAGCACTTACCATATTTAGGTATTTTTCTCCGTTTTGAAAGTCTCCAATATGATTTGCAGCAATTCCTGTTTTTATGGCATAGTTAGGATTTTTAGTAATATCATGAGCTCTTTTAAAGCTCATGAAGGCTTGCGTTTTATCGTTATTTTTTTCTTCCGCTATTCCCTTTTTATAAAAAGCAGTACCATAATTTTGGTCGATTGCAATTGCCTTTTCGAAAGCTTGGATTGCTTCCTTGTTTTCATTTAACATTAGCAGGATTGTTCCTATATTTGTGTATGCTCTTTTGTTGTTTGGATGGATTAGCAGTGTATCACGGAAAGCTTTAATTGCTTCTTTATGTTTTTTTAGTTTAAATTTAATTATTCCAATTTTGTAGTAGTCTTCTGCTCTTTTTGTAATGCTTGCAATTTTTTCATAAATTTCTTCAGCTATCTTTAAATTACCTTTGTTTTCATTTGTTAGTGCTAATGTTTTAAGGGAGGTTAAATCTGTTGGAGAGCTTTTAGGGGTCTCTTCTGTTTTGATTTTATCATCCAATGAAATATCTTTTGTGGCAAGAATTTCTTGCTCAGGGCCCTCTTCTACAAAAAGCTCCTTTAAATAAGGAGCTTTTTGTAGGCTAATTGATTTAAACTCAACATGTTGCTTTATTAGTTCAAGCAATACCTGGGCGGCTTCCTGATATTTCAACTTGTCAATTAAAGCATTCACCCTATTGAAACTATCGCTTAATCCCCTTTTGATGAGTTCATTAAGTCTGCTCTTGCCGGTAGAAGGATTTCCGGTATTAATATTGTCTAGTATTTCATACAGCTCTTTTTTTATAAAGTAGTCATAGGGTCTTTCTATCTTTTCAACAGTCTGACTTTGTGGTTTAGGAAGAATTCTTGAAGGAGTGGGTTGCTCTGTTTTTATTGGGGACTTTAGGGGCAAAGAATCAAGATTCTCTTTAGGGTGTTCATCTTGGCTTGTTGTTTTTGCTTTGGGATCGTTTGTAAGTTTTTCTCTAGAAGCATCTTCATTCCGTTTGTGTTTTATTATTTCTTTTCTTTGATTTTCTAAATGCTTATCTTTATTATTTAACTCTTTACTTAAGTTGTCTTTTAATTTTTTTAAGTTAAATAAATTTTTTTGGTTATCAGTAGATTCTTTGTTGTCTATGTTTGACTTTTGATTATCCTCAATTTTACCTTTATTATTACCTAAATTTTTAGGTACTTTACTGTGCCTAAACTCTAAAATATCTTCGTCTTCAATACCAGTATCTTCTTTTCTGTCGGCATAGTTTTCCACTTCTGTATTATCCTTAATGTATCTATTATTAAAAGCAATATCAGAGTTTCCATTGTTAATAGGTATTAATTCTTCTCTTCCTTGTATTTTATCTATTATTTGATTAGCGGTATCCCTTTGCAAGCTTTTCGATTCAAAGGGACTGTTATTAGCAAGTTCTGCTAACGTCCCTTCAAGCATCACAATATCCGTGTTTTTTGGATACTTATCTTTCAGGATTTTCGTTATTGAATAAGCTTTTTTGTAATTTCTATCCATAACACTATTCTTTACCTCATTTAGCATTATCTCCTGGTTTCTTTTGTCTAGTCGGTCTTTATATATATAGTAACCAAGCGACGCGAATGAAGAAATAAGCAGAAATATTAAAACTAATAGTATAGGTAAGCTTTTTCTGTTATTCATCTATTGTTAACTCCTCTTGCAAATTAATTTTTTCTAGCTCAATTAAAGAATCTGTCTTTAAATTACTCTCAAATTCTTCTTCAGGACTATCTTTACTATCTTTACTATCTTTACTATCTTTACTATCTTTACTATCTTTACTATCTTTACTATCTTTACTATCTTTACTATCTTTACTATCTTTACTATCTTTACTATCTTTACTATCTTTACTATCTTTACTATCTTTACTATCTTTACTATCTTTACTATCTTTACTATCTTTACTATCTTTACTATCTTTACTATCTTTACTATCTTTACTATCTTTACTATCTTTACTATCTTTACTATCTTTACTATCTTTACTATCTTTACTATCTTTACTATCTTTACTATCTTTAGGAATAAGGGCGTCTCCGCTTTTTAGACTTTTGTCAAGTTCCTCCAGGTCCGCTTTTTTATCTCTTAAGAGGTTTATCATATGGAGAATGTCGTCTTTTTTTTCAGTCTCGTACCTCAGGGTAATAAATTGTGAATAGTCGTGAATCGCCATAGTGTAGGAATCCCATGCATTTTTGTAATCTTTTTCCTTAAAATTGACTTTTCCTTGTTCAACATAAGAGTTTGCTCTGTTAAGCAGTGCCCTGTCGTAATTAGGCATGTTTTTAACGGAGTTGGAATAGTATTTGATTGCTAGATTGTAGTACCCCTCGCCCCTTTTAAACATTATGTTTCCAAGTTCAAAATATAGCTTATAGTCAATACTCCCTCCAACTGCAATTCCATCAAGCAAAGCACCCTCTGACTCTGTTAACTGGTTATTTTCCCTATAGGCTATTGCCAGAAAATAATATCCGTTTTGTGCTTTTGGATACTTTTGAATAGCATCACTGAGAATTTTTATTGCCTTTGAGTAGTTTTTATTTTTAATCTCTTCCTGTCCAATTCTAATTAATCTTTGGGCATACGCGAAATTAGGGTTTAACAATAATACTAGAAACAAAGCAAAGATTATCGAGTTTTTGAGCAGTAAAAAATGAGTCTTCATATCTTTTATCATTAACATTGTATTATGTTAGTGTAAATATTGCTATATTTCATTTTGTTCTAGAGATAAATTTATTTTGATCTTTATCCAAAAATGAAATGAATTTCATTATATCTTCTTTTTGCGTAGAGTGGATCGACTTCTCTTCTTTTAACGCATTTGGGTTTAAGTAATAAATAACATAACACAATGCAGGTAGTAGCTTTTCATTCCTAAACTCTACCGAGTTTAACATTGGGTTTGGTTGAATATTCTTATGTAAAATTTTAAGTACTCTTGTTCTTAAGGTTAATGATTTAATGAAAATGTATGATTCATAGTAGTCTAATTCTTGGGCAAGGGTCTTCTGCATTCTTATTATTTCTTTAGGTATGGTAATTTTATTCTCGTCAAGATGGAGTATCATTTCCGATATGAATTGCAAATGCTCCATACCAATATTCGGATAAAGGGACAAAAAGTGTACAAGTATTTGATTCTGAATTTCAAAATCTTTGTTCCTAAAGAATGTTTTTATATCGTTTGAGAAATTTTCCTTGTCATCTTTATCTGCATAAATGTAGAACGCTATCCATCCATATGTGTTTATTTCTTTCGTATTGTCTTTAATGTAATTGATCACATTTTGTAAAAATGTTTTCTTTATATGTTTGTTTTGAAATGCGTTTGCATTCCTGTATGGGTTAAAGCTCATTTTTTCAAAAGACACAAAGAAGTCCTCTGCTTGAAATTTTGCTGCAATGATATCTTCTATTTTTTCACTTAAGTTTAACAACCTGTGTTTTGCTATGTATTCAATTGCAAAAATAAAATCTTCCCATTCGTTTGGTACTTTATCCTTAAAGAACCACTGTAAATATTTGCTTATTGCAATTTTTTCAAACAAAGACAAATACATTTTTAGTGCATTTTGAAAATCCTTGGGGGTGTATTTTGTAAAGTCGCTGAAAAAGTAATTAAAATTGATATTTTTTCTTGATCCTTTGTAAAAAATTTCATTAAGGCTTAAGGTTTTCATTGTGCGAAGGTATTTAAGAATCTCATCGTACGTTAAGGTCAAGATTTCACCTATCGTGTGTTTATAACTTTTTGTTAAAATTTTATTAAAAAGAGGTCTAGATAAGCATCCTACCGGCCAGTACGTTAAGATAAGCAATTTTTGCAGTTTTATTACTCTACTTTCTTTTCTTGTCAAGCTAGACTTGAAGAGTCTTTGTAGTGTTTGGGGTTGCTTTAAGATGTGTTTAATTTCTTCCTTGTTTCTATTTCTTACAGCTACTAGTATATCTACTGTTGGTTCTAAATTTTCTGCTTTTATGTTGCTTGAGAAGTTTAATATCAGTTGTTTATATAATTCCCTTTTGCACAAGGGGTACTCTGGATTATTTTGTATTTCAATTAACTTTAAATAATGGGTTGATTTCAATTTATATGTTATTCCAAGTCTTTTACTAATAAGATTTGTTTCTTTTCGTATTTGTAATGAATTTTTTTCCCTAATTATCCCTAACAGCCAATCTTTAATTTTTGTGTCTTTATTTTTTTCATAGTAATATTCTTCAAGAGTACTGTTTATTTTGTTTTTTTCAAGTTCGTATTCTTTGCTTATTTCTATAAGATTTTTAATCTCTTCTTCATTTAGCATGTAAAGTTTTGAGAAAATGCTATATTTTAAAATTTTTTCTTCTATGTTTTCATCTATGTATTTTCTCAATAAGCTGAGAGAAGCATAAAATTCTTGGCGTTTTTTTATTGTGTTCACTTAGCCTCTACTAAATTCTTAATTATCTTGAGTAACTTGTCGTCTCTTTTAGCAACTTTAATTATTGCCTCTAAATAGCCTTCAATATCACCTGTATCAAGTCTTTCACCTTCTATTTCTTTATACAGTACCTTGCCCTCAGACATCAGTTTCCTTAAAGCATAAATGTGATGATATTCTCCCCTCTTGTGAATTTTAAATCCTTCTTCTAAGTACTTAAAAAATTCGTAAGTATATAAAAATCTCCCAATGGAAGCCTTATTGCTTGGTTCTTTTCCGATTTCTGGCTTTTCTATGATGTCTTTGACATGAATGTTGTCTTTGTCTAATTCTATTACTCCATATCTATTGATGTTTTTGGGATTTTCAATAATAGACAGTATACTTTTTCCAGTTTCTTGATGTAATCCTATAAGTTGTGCTGTTAGGGGAGGGTTTCCAATGTGTAGATCATCGGGGTATGCCACCACTGTGGTTTCACCCCCAATCCAAGGTTTTGCATGCAGTAAAGCATGTCCTGTGCCCATCATCTCATTTTGTTTTATAAAGCTAATATTGATGTCCTTAAGATCAATGATTTCTAGTAAATCTCGCCTATTCTCTTTTTTAAATATAGATTCAAGTTCAATTTCTCTGTCGAAATAATTATCTAGAACTTCCTTTCTTCTTGAAGTTATTATTAATATGTCTTTAATGCCAGAATTAATAAATTCTTCAACGACGTAATCAATGGCCGGTCTGTTTAAAATTGGCAACATTTCCTTTGGAATGGTTTTTGTTACTGGTAAAAATCTTGTGCCATATCCAGCTGCTAAGATTATACCTTTCATAGCATGTCCCTCTTAAGGAAAAATTATATCAAAATTCAAGTTTTAAATATTTAATATTTTGTTAAAATAATTTAAAATTAGTGCTCATGCATGTGAGTGCAGGCAAGTACAAGGGGAGAAGAGTTGCTTTTCCTAGGACGGGCGGTGTGCGTCCTGTGATGGCTGTTGTTAGAGAGGCTCTGTTTTCCATTATTTTTAATCAGATTTTAGATGCAAATTTTCTTGACGTGTTTGCGGGTACAGGGATAATGTCTCTTGAGGCTCTCAGTAGAGGAGCTCGGCTTGCTCATCTTGTTGATTGCAATAAGGCTTCTAGGAGCGTTTTGGTTAAGAATTTTGGTTTCATAAAGGAGCCTTATAAATTTTTTTTCAATGAGGCCGAGTTTTTCATCAAAAGAAGTAATCTTTTTTATGATTTTATCTATCTTGACCCACCTTTTGATTATCTTTTTAAAGAAAAACTGTTTGAAGCAGTTTCAAGAAATGGGAGCTTAAATAAAAAAGCAAAGATTATTATCCATCATCCTTCTAGGGAACATTTAAGTAGCAGTATCTTGAGTCTTTCTAAATACGATTCCAGGAGATACGGCGATTCAAAACTTGATTTTTACAAGTTCGATCATTAATAATCTCAATATTCAATCTTTAGAGAGCAAAAAGATTAAACTCATGACTTCTGAGTTCCTCGATATTGCGCTTTAATTCAAATTTGCTAACATTTTTTAGTGAACTTTTCTTTATCTCTCCTTTTTCTCCCTTAACGATTATCTCTTTGGAATCAAGGTTAAGTACCACATCTCCAATGTTATAGGCTTTATCTTTTTTTCTTATGACAGATAAAATGGGCATCATGCCCATATTGTAATCGCAAACAACGACCTTGAATAAGGACTCATTGCAATCTTTTGTGCAAATGTCTAGAATTTCCCCATAGTCAAAGGGTGCAAGTATTTTTAGAAAAATTTTTAACATTTTTGCATCAAATTTTTTGTTCTTTAAGTATTCATTCGGCTTGCCTGTGTCCCAATGGTATTTTGAGCTATTTTGCAATAGAAACTCAATAGCTTCCAGGGGGTTGACGGGTTCTTTTATCGTAATAGGATTGACCATTTCATCGTAAGTATCTATTAAACAAAAAATTCTAATAAGTTCGTGAGTGAATCTTTTAATTTTTATATCCAAATGATTTTTACTGTCAAGGTAACTTCTTTGTCCGTTTATTATCATCTTTGTAATGGGAGATATGTCTTCTCTGAGTCTAAATAGATTCTTAGATACATTAATGCTTTTCTCTAAATTCTCCACCTTAAGCCTGTATTTTTCCTCTGCATCCTTGTTTTTAAAGCTAATTTTGTCTTTTAAGTTTTGTAGTATAGTAGTATGCATGAGTCCGATGGGATGCAAAAGCACACCAAGAGCAGCTTGTATTATTATGTTGTTGTCATAGAAAAATTCTGTGAATTGTGTATAGTGTCCTTTGTCGATAAAAAATTTTGTTGTTGAACGAGGGGCATCTTTTGCTGCTCTCTCCTTATTTAAGTGTGCAATTGTCATTAAAAAATAAATTGTAGTGTCAATTGCGTGTAATAAGACAGAATCTCCTGATGTTTTTACTTTTCCATTAAAAAATTCCCAATCTCTTCTGATCGAATGCAGGTATAGCTTTTTGATTGTTCTTGCGTTAGAAAGATTATCTTTATTCCTAATCTTTTGAAGATCAAAGTAATCATACACTTCCAGTAGTAACTTTTGAATAGATATCATTTTATGTGTTGGTAAAATCTTAAAACTACCCTCAATGATCTCTTTAAAGTAAATTGAATCGGGTGCTTCTTCCATAAGAATGTTTAGATTGATCAAGCTCTTCTTACCGGAAATTACAAATATTTTATCTCTTTCTGAGAAGGGCTTGTATACGTCCTTTAAAGCCTGTATTAAATCTTCCTTTAAAGAATTTATTTCGTTGTCTAATAGCTCCTCATTGACCATACTTATCAATTTTTCATGTGGCATGTTTGTATAGTTATTAATTACGGGTATGTGTGAAACACTTCCCTGCTTTAAAGCTTTAATGATTCTATCATTTACTCGTGCACTCAGTTTGGACAAATTTCCGATATTTGAAAAAATAATATCATCTTCTGTTAAGTCTTCTATCCTTTTTATTTCTTTGAGAATCATCCTGAGCCCTCTTAAGTAGAATTTTAAATAGCAGCCCCAAGAGAACAAACTCCCCGAGGAACGATTTTAAGCTCTGCTGTTCCACAGGCGCCCTCGCATTAAAGAGAAATCAAAACCCCAAGACAAGACCATTGTCACTAACCAATAATGCAACAAACAAAACCAATGAAACATTGCCGCCGAGGAGAATCGAACTCCTGACACAAGGATTTTCAGTCCTATGCTCTACCAACTGAGCTACAGCGGCCATTCTTGTTATGTAACACCATAATTTTTTCACAAACATTTTTTTTTGTCAATAAACACAAATAGGGAAGGGCAATTTTTGTTTTTATGTTTAAAGTTGTACAATTAGCTTTGTGCGCTCTATTTAGGAACATAGGAGTAATTTTGTGAGCAAAGTTTTTATTACGGATTTAGATGGTACGTTGCTTGATAGTAGGGGATCCTTATCAGATTTTTCAAGGAATAGTCTGAGGGAACTTCTGAAGAGAGATGATTTTAATTTTACGGTTGCAACAGGCAGAGATTTTTATCTTATGAGGTCTCCTTTGAGAGGATTTAATTTTAAGATTCCTTTAATTAGTCATGACGGTGCTTATGTCACATCTGTAGATCAGAGCAGGCCCCTTTATGTAGAAAACATAAGTTGGGATTGTGTTGATGATATTTATTCTTGTTTTAAGCATAATGGGTTTTCTGTATTTTTTAAAGTGATACAAAAAGGAGAGGTGTTTAATGTTTATGATGGTATTAATAATTTTTTAGAGCATTGGTATCTTACATTTAAGCAAACCTATTGCCGTTCAAATATTGTCAAAATAGATAAACTTAGTGATATTTCTCTTTATGATGTTTTGTCTGTTACCATTATTGCTACTCGGGAAAGAATCGAAGATATTTTTTTGAATATGAAAAGTTATTCTGAACTTAAGGTTTCTAAGTATGGAAGAGTAGAATTTAATGACAAGATTAGTGTTATTGAAATACAAAGCGTTCGTGCTGAGAAGATAAATGGGATTAAATTTTTAGCTGATTATTTGTCTATTTCTTACAAAGATATTGTTTATTTTGGGGATTCTGACAATGATATCTCTGTCTTTAACGAAAATGAAATTCACAAGGTCACTCCTCAGAATGGTATTGATGCGCTTAAGGATAAGGCTTGCGAAGTAATAGATTACCATTATAATGATGCTGTATTAAAGTACATTTTGAATAATTTTGAATAATGCGAGCTTTACAATCATTATTCAGAATGAATAAGGCATATTTTTTATGTCATAGCCTACTAAGTATGGGGTTTGTTTTGTCTTCTCCGTAATACTAGCAAAAATGATAGTACTTCGTTTGTCCACTTTTTCTGTGAATTTGACTCTAAACAATCGGAGCAACGACTCTGTAGCCATTAAAGAATAGGGAATTGTTATAATAAACCTTTAATATCATTTTTAAATAAAACTTTTATTAAATCTAACGTATCGTTTCATTTTCTGTTATGTAAGTACCTGAAGAAGTCCATATCTGTTGAAAATGTTTTTCGCTTATCTTTAAGTACTGTCTTGTAGCTTTCTAGTGCTTGCCAAAATCTGTAAAATTCAACACTTTTCCCATATGCGGCTGCATAAATACGTGCCGCTTCACTATCTCCCTCAGCTTTAATTTTAGCTGCCTCAGCTTTTGCCTCACTTAATAATTTTAGTTTTTCTTTTTCAATGCTACCAAGTATTTCCGTTTTCTCAGCCATTCCCGTACTTCTTTGTTCTTCTGCAATTTGTTGCCTTTCTGAGATCATTCTGTTATGTACTGAATCGATTAAGCTTGGGTCGTAGCTAATTTTTCTAATAAGAACATCAACAATTTCAATTCCAATATCTTTAGTGTTTTTATTTGCAACCTGAATTATTTCATTTTCGATGGTTTTTCGACCCTTTGTTATCTGATAAGTTGTGTCACTCTTAGCCTCTTGAGCTGTTAAAATTCCGTGAGATAATCTTTGAACTGGGTCGTTTGAACTTCTAATCATTTCAAGTAAAGGATACATAGCAATAACACCTCTAACAGCAGGTTCAATGGCAGCATCAATTCTTACATAAGCCCTATCCATTGTTTTAATTGATGTGTAGAATTTATTAATATCTGCAATTTTCCATCTAGCAGTTGTATCTATCCATATTAATTGCTTTTCCTCTCCACCCGTTGGAATTCTTTGGGGCTCCCCGTCCCATCTGAGTATGATTTTGGGAAATATTTGCACATGTTCAATAAATGGAATTTTATATTTAAGTCCTGCTGTGTTTTCAGTTCTCTCAATTTTTCCAAGTCTTGTAGTGATTGATATCTCATTTTCTTTTAGGATATAAATTGGTTGCATTATGGAAAGTGAGATTAAAGCAAATAGTAATGTAAAGACAGCAGTTTTAGCAATAGAGAATAAGAATTTTACCATGTATTTCATTTACTTTATCTCCTTAAACGGAAGGAAGTTTTTGAAATTCTTGTCGATTATTTCAATGTTATCTTTATTTTCAAGGATCTCCTTCATTGTTTCATTGTAGAGCCTCTCTCTTGTAATTTCTGGATCTTTAATGTATGCATTTAAAATTGCGTTAAAAATCTTAGTATCAGCTAGGGCGTTATTTATTCTACTCTCTTTGTATCCCTTAGCTTCCTCTAGTACCTTAAGTGCTTCTCCTTTAATTTTGGGAACGATTTGATTAAATTCTTTCTTTCCCTCATTGATGAACTTATTTTTATCTTGTATCGCAATATTAACATCTTCAAATGCTTCATAAACTTTGCCCTTCGGTGGCATAGCATTTCTGATTTGTACCTGCACAATATCTATCCCTAAATTATATGTTTTAATAATTTCATTCATAGAGGATTTTACTCCTTCTGTAACACCGACTCTGTTGTCGTTAATTATCTCAAAAATAGTGTTATCCCCGATCAACCTGTTCATTGACGACTTTGCAATGTCTTTGATGGTTTCTTCTGGGTCCTGTACTTTAAACATGAAAGAATATGGGTCGTTTATTTTATATTGTATTAGCCATTCAACATTTATTATGTTTAAATCTCCAGTAATAATTACTCCTTCATCCTCACCAACATTAATTCCTCTGTTATTGTCTGAATTAAATCCAAACTTCACCTCTTGTACTATCTTTACTGGTAGAATGAATTTTTCCTCAATTAGTGGAATTTTTATATGTATTCCCGATTCAAGTGTTCTATTTAGTCTTCCAAGGCGAAGAACAATTGCTTCCTCTGATGGACCAACTACGAAAACATTTGAGATGACTATTACCGCTATTATTATCAATATAATGAGCACTATTGTGTATTCGTATGTTTTATTGAAAAATTTTGGAATATTTAGCATTTTATCCTCCTTTTATTTATTTAGCAAGAAAAAAATCTACATCTTCTTCTTTATTTTTGATGTTAAATTAAGAATAAATTTTTAATAATATTAAAGTTCACTACTTTCATTGAATTTTGTATTGTTAGCAAATAAGCGGGTGTTCCGTTAAAGCCATGTTTTGTGTTCAATCTAGGTTCTGGAAAATTAAAAACCATTCTCCAAAGATTTTTATACACTTTTACTCCTTTTCAAATTTTTTAAAGATTATTTTTCTAATCTTATGATTCCTCACTTCCTCTATTAAGTATTCTCCATGTTCTGTATTAACTTGTTCTCCCCCTTTAGGAATCTTATCAAGTAAATCCATTATGTATCCACCAACTGTATTTATGTAATCTTTGTGTTGAATTTTTATTCCAATAATTTCTTCGATCTCATCAAAGGTGGTCTCACCGAGTATTAGGTAAATGTTTTCACTCCTTTTAATAATAAACTGTTTTTCTTCTTCTAAATCATACTCATCAAATATTGCTCCAAATATTTTCTCGACTATATCCTCTATTGTAAGTATTCCCGAAAAACCTCCATATTCATCAATAACAATTGCCATTATTTTCTGTTTTTGTCTCATAATTGCTAGAGTATCTTTTATTCTTTTGTTTTGTTGTACAAAGACAGCAGGTTTTGCAAATTTTATGATGCTTTTCTCAAGTTCTTTTTTACTTATCTCAATTAAATCTTTGGTTATTAAAATTCCTATTATTTGTTCTCTATTCTGCCCCCTATACACAGGAATCCTGGAATATCCTTCCTTTTTAATTATTTTAATCTTATCTTTCAGTTTTGATGTGCTTGATAGGGAAAATACTTCTGTACGGTGAGTCATAACTTCAGAGGTTCTAACTTCTCCTATATTTAACATCTTTTGCATGAATATTCTAGCATCATTTTCTAGGATCCCTAAGTTTTCAGCTAGAGACAACATATTTCTTATGGTATCTTTATTCATTTTTTGACTTGTTTTTATTTTGCATAGGATTAATAGAGCTTTAGTCATTCCGTTAATCACGTATATTATGGGTGTGAATATGAACGTTAATGTTTTAAGTAAGATTGAGGTTGACAAGGCTATGCCTTCATTATTTAATATTGCAATCTGTTTGGGAAATATTTCGGAGAATATAAGAACTACTATTGTCACAATTCCTGTTGAAAAAGCGAGAGCAGTGTCTCCATACCTATTAAGAACAAATTTTGTCGCAAGAACACTGGTTGTTATATTGGAAATATTGTTTCCAATCAAAATTGTCGTGACAAGTTTCGACGGATTTTGAGCCAAGTAATACACAATTGCACCTAATTTACCCTTCTTCTTTATATCTTGGAGCTGCATTAAGCTTAACGAGGTGTATGCTGTCTCTGATGCTGAAAAAACTGCCGAGAGTACTATAGATACGATTATTAATGATAACTCCAACATATCCGTTATTCTAAGGCTACCTTCGTGAAATAATGCATGGCTTTTATCGGCTCTTAAGGCGCTGACCGGAATCGAACCGGCGAATCAAAGTTTTGCAGACTTCTCCCTTAGCCACTTGGGTACAGCGCCATTAAACACTAGTTAGTTTATTAAAAAATGTTTGAATTGTAAACAATGTTTATAGCCTTTGTCGTGCTAAAGGCGTAACAGCTCTTAATCCTTTAAAAGGCTTTTCTCTTGCGTTCTATATCAAAATGATTTTTATTCTTGTACAATCTAGAAGTATGAATAGAAAAAAGAGACTTCATGGTATTTTGTCTAGGTTGGATAAAAATCTGGTTAAAGAAATTAGAGGATCTTGTGATGTGGAGATAATGGGACTTGCATATGATTCAAGGTGTGTTTTGTCTAATTTTGTATTTTTTGCTCTTCCAGGGTTTCATTTTGATGGGCAAAAATTTGTTGAGGCAGCGATTCAGAGGGGCAGTAATGTTATTGTGCATACTAATAATGTTGACTTTTGTGCTCCAAATGTAACATACATCAAAGTTGATTCTTGTAACATAAAGAGATTTATGTCAAATTTTTCTAGCATTTTTTATGATGAGCCTTCAAAAAAGCTTAAAATTATTGGAGTGACAGGAACAGACGGTAAGAGTTCTGTTTGTTTTTATATATATACTCTTTTAAAGTCTGTTGGGGCTAGGGTTGGATTTATTTCAACAGTATTTTTTGATGATGGAAGTGGAAGTTTCATTAAAAATCCTTATAGGCAGTCAACCCCAGAGTCAACAGAAATTCATTTTTTTCTCAGTAGGATGGTTGATAATAATGTTGAGTATGCTATTGTCGAATCAACATCACATGGGCTTGATCCCAGAACGGCAAGGCTTGTTGATGTTAAGTATTCTGTTGCTGTTTTAACTAATGTTGGCCATGAGCATCTTGAATTTCATGGTACGATGGAAAATTATTTGAGTTCTAAACTTAATCTTTTTGCTGCTGCTGCTGCTAGTGATGGGTTTGGCGTTGTCAATATTGATGATAAGAATTCTTCTATATTTTTAAATTCTATTAACAGATCTTATACATACAGTTTAGAGAATGAAAATGCTGATTTTTTTGTAAGTAATATTAGTGAACAAATGGGTTTTACGGAGTTTGAATTTTTTAATAACAATATTAAGTATGATGCTAGGGTTGACTTGACGGGTAGTTTTAACGTTGAGAATGTTATTGCTGCTCTAGTTGCCGTAAGTCAGGTTGCAAATATTGGTATAGCAGAACTTATTGATAGTCTTGTGAATATTAGGGGTCTTTGCGGACGAATGGATAGTGTTGATTTTGGGCAGAATTTTTCTTTAATTATTGATTATGCACATACTCCGGGTGCTTTTCTTAAACTTTTTCCTATCTTTAGAAGACTTTCAAAAAATAGATTAATTGCTGTTTTTGGTTCTGCTGGGGAGAGAGATGTTGCAAAGAGAAAATTGCAGGGAGAGATTGCAGACAGGTATGCGGACATAATAGTACTTTGTGATGAAGATCCAAGGGGGGAGGATAGCATACAGATCATTAACGATATTGCAGAAGGAATTTTAAATAAGACGCAGGGTGAGAACTTATTTTTCATTTCTAATAGGAGAGATGCAATTGAGAAAGCAATAAGTCTTGCGGGTGCTGATGATTTAGTCGTTACTCTTGGGAAGGGGCATGAAGATTCTATAATATATGAGGATAGGAGTGTCTTTTGGGATGAAAAAGTTGTTATTAAAGATATTATTTTACGTTTAATAAATAGGGGTTAATTTTATGAAGAAAAATCTTATGCTGATATTCGGGGGGGTTTCTTTTGAGCATGAAATTTCCTGTCGATCTGCTTATGGGGTTTATATGGCTCTTAGGAGGTTAGATAAGTATAATATATTTTCAGTTTTTATTGATAAGAATACTGGAACTTGGTACTTATTGGAATTTGTACCCGATGCCTTTGAATTAATTAAGAAAGATGGCTCTTCTGTTATTAGTCTAGTTCCTGGCGTTGGAATATTTGTAGGAGACAGAAATCTAGAAATCGATGTTGTATTTCCTATTGTACATGGTAGGACAGGTGAGGATGGCTCTATTCAGGGACTTTTGAAAATAATGGATATTCCTTGTGTTGGGCCTGGTATCTTAGGAAGTGCTATTTCTAGTAATAAGTATTTCTGTAAACTTTTTCTTAAAAGTTTTAATATTCCTCTAGTACCCTTTATTGGACTGAGAAAATATGATTATCTGTTAGATAAGGAAGAGGTTAAAAATAATATAAGACAAAATTTAAAATATCCTGTGATCGTTAAGCCAGCTATACTGGGTTCTTCAATTGGAATAAATGTTGCATATGAGGACAGTCAGGTTGAAAAGTGTATCGAGGAAGCTTTTAAATATGATTTAACTATTATTATAGAGAAATTTATGAAGGTTAGGGAGATTGAATGTTCTGTTATTGGAAACGATCAAATTAAAATATTTACTCCCGGAGAGGTCGTTGTGCAGGATTTTGTGTTTTATGACTATGATGCCAAGTACGCTACCATTCCTGGGAATTCTGTTGTATTTAATATTCCTGCTTATCTTGACACAAAGCATTTACTAGACATTAAAGAATATGCATTTTTGGTTTATAAATGTTTAGAACTCAGGGGGATGGCAAGGATTGATTTTTTTGTTGAAAAAGACACTGGGTTAATTTATATTAACGAGATAAATACAATACCAGGATTTACGGATATTTCTATGTTTTCTAAGATGTGCGAACATGATGGGGTGGATTATGAGTGTTTGGTTGATAAACTAGTGGACTTTGCCTTTAATAGTTATGAAAAGAAAAAGAAAAGGATTGATTTTGCAAAGTTAGAAAACTAGTTTAGAATTTTAAATTCTTCAAATTTTCTATTTCTCTATCACCTTGGAGTTTAAAGAAGATATCTGGATCTTGTTTTTCGGGTTTAGGAAGTATACCTGAATACTTGATGGAATATGAGTAGTCTGCTTTTATGTTTTTATACTCTTTTTTGGTTTCCTTGTCGTGTATCCTGACGTAATAATCGTTGGTGTCGAAATAGGCAAATGCATCGTATTTAATGTCTTCTTGAGATTTGACTGTAAAAGCAATGTTTATTGTATTTGATTTGATATTGTTTACTGTAAACGTCACATTATTAGACGCTATTTTATATGGGGTATTGCTTTGATATATGATAAGTTCAGATGCATTTTGTAAAGATAGGTTGATTTGTTTTGCAATATTTCCAGTATTAATTTTTATTCCATATATGCTCCTCTCAGCAATATCTATCTTTTGAAAATGTACACTTATTAAATCTTTTTGTATTTTAAATGCTTTTTCCACTTGTTTTTCGTCTTTATTTAATTCTAGACTGAAACTTTTTGTTGATATTTGAATTGTATTTCTATTTTCTTTAAGATATTCTACATTAATTTTATTGATTTTTTCTGGAAAGCTTATTATTTGGTCTATTTTGATCGTTGAAATTGTACTTATGTTATTTGAGATTATTATCGTAGCGATTATTAGGAAAAAAGTTATAGACACCATCTTTTCAGCCTTTTTAAATTCTTGTAGCATTGGCGGTGTCTTGTACTTTAAATGCTCTACGATATCAGTAAGTATTGGTGAGAAGAGTGATATCGATATTAAGTAGCTCAACGCCACTGGTCTTGAAATAAGAGAAGTTGTTTGTAAAGATGTCGTTAGTATGAAGTTTACTGTCCAAATAAGAGTTACTATTATCTTTTTTGTAATGTTTCTCTTGTTAGGGATAAGTATTATTAATATATTTTTAAGCAGTATGATCAGGATAAACTCTATCTTAATATATAACAGCATAATAAGTTCAATAACAGAAATTGCTATTGCTAGATACTTAAGCTCTCTAAAATTTAGATATATTTTAAATTTATATGTGAAGTAGGAAAGCAGGTTAAAATTAAATAAAGTCAAGAAGAAATTTACCAGATAGATTGGGTTTATTATGCTATAGTCTATCGCGCTTTCATACTCTGTGAGTATTTTATTTGTGATGGTGACTGAAATGTATGTGCTTAAGAATAATATAAAAAACAGTCTTATTATTTTGTAGTAGTTGTCTTTAATTCTCTTAACCATTATACTGCTTTTTGTAAACTTTCTGAGAAACATTAATATAATGGAATTGTAGATTGCATATATTAATACAATGAGAGTGCCTTCGCTTATGATCAATTTTTTAGCTGGAGTGTTTATGATGATATAATGCAGGTGATTTTCAGTTTTGGCAATTTGTTCAGATGTTATTATTTCTTGAATTGACTTGTAGATATCAGAAAGATTATTATTTTTTGGGTGTGCCAGCAAAGGGGCCTTCTGGTTGTTATTGATAATTAAAATTGGAATCTCTTCTTCTAGGTACAAGTTGTATATTTCGTTTATGTTCCTATCGCGGATTTTTGAGACAACAAAATTCACTTTGTTGTCTTCAAATGCTTTAATGAGTATTTCTAGAAAATTTAGGTCTGTTTTTGAGTTCATTAAGTTTGATTGATTCTTAAATTCTATTATATTATTTTCTTTCTCGGCATTTAACATCAAGTATATTGTTCTTGTATTTTTTACAAGAATATTGTTGTTAAGAAGTAATCTACTGCTTATTGTTGACATTTGTTTATATGAATCGTCTTCGATAAAGTATATGTTTAGAGTATTTTCAATTTTGATATTTTGTAATTCAGTTAGTAATGTGATTGCAATTGAAATTGCAAGATTGTTTTTCAAATCATATTGTATTTCTATAGGGATGATAATGTTATACGTAATTTTGCCATTTCCCTTTATCTGCGAGTGAATTGTTTTTTGTGAGTATCCAATAAATCCGATCTCTTGAAGTGAATGTTCTTTATATCCAATCTTGTTTTCTGTCAAATATTTTTTTATGTAGTCATAAGTACTTGTTATTTTTTCTGTAGCTTCATTTAATTCATTGATATTCTTAATATGATTTTTTATTTGTTGACTGTATGAATTTGTTTCATTTGCTTTTATTGTTTTGTATGCAACAAACACGTGAAATAGAACTAAGAATAATATCTTAATTCTCATAGTTTTTAATATCTTCTTCTACTTGCATTATTTTAAGTATATTGGGATTTTCTTTAAGAGATGAGAGGACCATTGCTACATTTTTTGCATTCGATGAGATAATTATGTTGCTTATGCCGTACCCATTTCCGCAGTCTTCTATTTTTTCACTAATAAGCCTTATATTGAAAGTTGTGAAAATGCTATCCAGATAATTGAAAAGGCCTTTCAAATTTTTTAAGAATATTACAATGTGATACACTTTTCTTGTTGGTGTTGCTTCCCATTCTACTTCAACCAGGTGGCTTTTTTTGTAATGTTTTGCTGCTTGACAATTATCGTTGTGTACTATGATTTCATCTTTTTGTATGATTCCAATAATGTCTTCTCCTGTTGATGGATTGCATTCAGGAGATATGGCAATTCTTTTTATTCTAGATTTTGTTAAGGATTTAAAGAGGCTAAAAAGTCTTTTCTGCTCTTTAGACTCTCCAATAAGATATGCAATTATATTATTGTCTACGAATATTGTATCATCATTCTTGTTAAGCCAAGATCTGATTTTTGAGCGTGCTTTTTTTGTCCTAACGCTATTTAGCCAAATTACATCGGCTTTTGCTTCTGGTGAGGTAAATATTTCAACAATTTGCTCGTTTCTTAACGGTTTGGTCAGAGAGCTAATCTTTCCGTTAATTTTTGCATAAAGTGCTTGATCTCCAATATCTGTATGTATTGAGTAGGCGAAGTCAATTGAGTTTGATCCGAATGGAAGTTCTACTATTTCTCCTTCTGGTGTATACACATATATAAATGTGTTTAATAGTTCTTTGTGTATGTCATTCATTGAGTATTGATTTTTATTTGCCGAATCTTGTTGCCATTTTTTTATGCGACTAATAAAGGAAAGGTCATCAGCTTTAAGCTCAATTTGTTCTTTATAGATCCAGTGGGCGGCAACGCCATATTTGGCAATTCTGTCCATTTCTTCTGTTCTAATTTGTATTTCAATTAATTGATTGTCTTCTGGTATTCTTACAGTGGTATGTAGAGACTGGTATTTATTATCCTTAGGTATTGCTATGTAATCTTTTAGTCTCCCAGGTATTGGTTTCCATACTTTGTGTACAATCTCTAGTATTTCATAGCATTCTTTTTGTTG
Source organism: Borrelia sp. RT5S (assembly GCF_021165755.1). Taxonomy (NCBI): domain Bacteria; kingdom Pseudomonadati; phylum Spirochaetota; class Spirochaetia; order Spirochaetales; family Borreliaceae; genus Borrelia; species Borrelia salvatorii. The sequence continues at coordinate 197,377 of NZ_CP088936.1, read as the reverse complement.
CATGCAGATTATCCTTATGCCCAAGGTGTCAAAAATTTGAGAAAGGTTATTGGTTCTTGTTTTCATTTTTCTAAATATTGAATAGAAGTGTTTCGATCGTACTGTAATTTCTGCTTCAATCCCAATTTTTTTAAGTTCCTTCTCGATTATTAATTTTCCCTTATATAATTTTTTTTCTCTCTCTATTTTTGTTTCAGCTAAAAAATTTTTTATCTCCTTATATTCTTTTGGATAAAGGTATTTTAATGAAAGGTCCTCCAGGTATACTTTAAGAGATGAAATGCCAAGCCTTTCTGCAATTGGCACATAAGTGGCAAGGCAGTCTTTTGCAATTCTCTCTCTTCTATTTTTGGGTAAGTGAGAAAGGGTTGTCATGTTATGTAGCTTATCTGCAAGCTTAATGATTATTATTCTAATGTCATGAGTCATTGCAAAAAACATTTTTGAAATTGTGTTCGCTTCTTTGATTGTCCTTGTTTTGTTGTGTAAATCATGAATTTTTGTCACACCATCAATTAAGCTTAAGATTTCTTCATCAAACTCTTTAATTATTTCTTCTTTAGAAACACTTGTATCTTCAAGCACATCGTGTAGCAGCCCAGCTATTGTTGTTTTGAAATCCAATTGAAACTTTGCAAGAAATAATGCAACCGTTATTGGATGGATTACATAAGGAACTCCACTTTCTCTATATTGTCCGTAGTGTAATTGCTCCGATATTTCAAGAGCTTTAAAAATTAATTTTTTTTGAATATCATCTTTGTAGATACTGTTAATGGTATCTTTGAAAATATTCTTTATTTTATCAATATCATTGATTTTCATTAAGTATGCAATTTCATAGGGTTGTATCATTTGTTATCCTCAGTACTAGTGCTCTTTCCCTTGTTTCAATATCACGTAGAGTCTTGAGATATAAAAACCCTTCCCGTACTGCAAACTCTCTAATGGGTTCCACCTGCCATGGAGCTAATTCCATTATTAAAAGCCCATTCTTAGTAAGTCTATGTTTTGATTGTTGTATTATTTTCCTTGAAAGCTCAAGTCCATCCGTTCCAAAACCTAAAAGAGCCACCCTTGGTTCCCTTTCTGATCTTTCTTTTATCCTCAATTCTTCTTCACTCAAATAAGGAGGGTTAGTAATTATTATTTCAAACTCTTTGTCTACACATTCTAACAGATTTGAATATATTATTTCTATATAATTTGCTAATTTTAGTCTTTTTGTGTTTTTAAATGCCACCTTAAGGGCCTTAATGGAGAAATCCGACAATGTTACCTCTTTTTTAAGATAATAAGCAATCGCAAGACCAATGCATCCGCTTCCACAGCATAAGTCTAGAATTTTATTTAAGTTATTCTTTTTAATTTGCAGTAAAGCTTCTTCTACTAAACATTCTGTGTCTGATCTAGGAATGAGTACATCTTTGTTGATATAAAAATTTATCCCCATGAATTCTTTTATTTTAAGTATATGGTATATTGGGGTTCCTGACTTTATATTATTTATTTGATTTAAAAATTTATACTCTGCCTCTTTTGTTAAGTTTTGATCTTTGTTGGCAAGAATAAATTCTTTTTTGGTTTTTAAGATTTTTTCAAGTAGTAATAAAGCCTCAAGAGTACTTATTTTGTATTGCTTGGAATCTTTTATTGCTTCATTTATTGTCATTGAAAGGAATTATATTGAATTGGCTTTTAAGGCTCTTTCTTGAAGTTCCAAAGCTAGCATGTCAAGAAGAGAATCAAGATCTCCTTGCATAATCTCTTCCAATTTGTAAAGACTAATGTTTGCTCTGTGGTCCGTTACTCTGTTTTGTGGGAAATTATATGTCCTAATTCGCTCAGACCTATCACCTGACCCTACTTGTTGCCTTCTATCACTTGAGCGCTGTTCTTGTTTCTTGATGTCTTCAAATTCGTAGAGTCTAGCTCTTAAAATTTTCATTGCTTGATCTTTGTTTTTGTGTTGACTTCTCTCGTTTTGACATTGTACCACAATGTTTGTAGGTAGATGTGTGATCCTAACAGCAGAGTCTGTTGTGTTAACATGCTGGCCGCCCGCTCCAGAAGACCTGTACACGTCTATTCTTAAGTCTTTCTCATTAATTTCAATATCTGTATCTTCAACCTCAGGAAGCACAGCAACGGTTGCAGCAGAGGTTTGAAGCCTTCCACTAGATTCGGTTATGGGTACTCTTTGAACCCTATGGACTCCGCTTTCATGTTTGAGTTTTTTAAATACATCTCCACCCTTTATTTCAAAGCTTACTTCTTTAAACCCCCCAAGTTCTGTTTCATTAAAGTTAATAAGCTCTGTTTTCCATTTTTTTTTCTCAGAATATTTTGTATACATCTCGTAAAGATTATTGGCAAAAAGTGCGGCCTCTTCTCCACCCGTACCAGCTCTGATTTCAACAATAATGTTTTTACTGTCATTTTCATCTTGAGGCAAGAGCAACACTTTAATTCTATGCTCAGTCTCATCTTTTTGAAGATTTAAAGTGATCAGTTCTTGTCTTACTAATTCCCTCATTTCTAAATTTTCTTCTTCAGAAAGGATTTTTTTATTTTCCTCAATGTGGTGCAATATCTTTTCATATTTATCTTTTTGTTCTTTAATCTTTTCTAAATAGTTATATTCTTTCACTACCTTTGCATATTCTTTTTGATTTTTAATTAAACTTGTGTCTTGCAATCTATCTTCAAGCGTTTTTATTTTATTTTCAATCGGATCTGGTTTGTTTAAAAACATTCTAATCTTTCTCCTAACGGGTATTAATATCTTATCCTAATTTTGACATTTTTGTTACAATTGACCCTAAATTTTATATATAAGGGTTTTAGTTTAGATTTAAGTAGAATTTTTAGTGTGTAAATTTAAGTATATTTTTTTTAATTTTTTATATAATATGTATTATCAAGATTGGATATTAAAGATTTAATACCTTAGTGTTTATGTATAAATATAATTTGTGTGTTTGGGTAGCATATATGGAGTGAGTTGCGTTATATCTTTAATAAACCAGTTAAAAGGGGTATTTATGTTGGAAAAGGAACTTCTAGGTGATATTGAAGATGTGTCGCGAGTTTCTGATAATAAACTTCTTGATGTTACTGAGAAATCTAAGAGGGGATACCAGTTAATAAAGGAAGAAAGGCTTGCTGAGGCAGAGACGTTGTTTAACGATATTTTAGAAAAGGATAATGATAATAATTACGCTCTTGTTGGACTTGGGGATATTGAAAGGAAGAAGAGGAACTTTGATAAGGCGATAGCTTACTATCAGAAATGCCTTTCCAAACATTTAAGTAATAATTATGCGCTTTTTGGTTTAGGGGATTGTTATAGAAGTTTAGATGACTATAAGAGAGCCACAGATATATGGGAGGAGTATTTAAAGTATGATCCTGAAAATATTACTGTTTTAACGAGAGTTGCTGCTTCCTATCGAAAGTTAAAGAATTTTCAAAAGTCTAGACAAGCGTATTTAAGGGTAATAGAACTTGCTCCTGAGAATGACTATGCTCTTGTTGGCATTGGGCACCTATATTATGACTTTAAAGAGTACAAGGAAGCATTGAAGTATTGGCTTAAGATGTATGAGATAAATCTGGCTAAGATTGATGTGCGTGTTTTGACCTCCATTGGTAATTGTTATAGAAAGTTAAAGGAGTATACCAAAGGAATTTATTTTTTTAAAAAAGCATTAGAAATTTCTCCGAATAATTTTTATGCTATTTTTGGGCTTGCTGATTGCTACAGGGGGAATAAGGATTATCATGAAGCATTAAAATATTGGCTTGCAATAATAGAAAAAGATCCGAAGAACAACTTGGTTTTAACAAGGGTGGGGGATATATATCGATACTTGAAGGATTACGAAAAGTCACAAGAGTATTATAAAAAAGCTCTTGATGTTGATTTTGATATGTTTGCCATACTGGGGCTTGCTTTATTGCAAAAAGAAAAGGGGCAATATGAAGAGGCACTAGCTGCCATTAAGAGTCTTATAAAAAATAATCCTAAAAATTCAATATTGTACGTCAATGCTGCTGAGTGCTATGAAGCAATGGGGCAAATTGAAAATGCTTTAGGTATTTTATCAAAGTTTTTACAATTAGGAATGAAAAATGTTGCCATTATTGACTACATTAATGAGCTTAGAAAGAAGATGGACCTATGAATCTTGAATTTGAAAGATCTATTTTTTTTAATAAGTTGGTAGATACTCATGTTCATTTTAATGAGCTTAGGAAGAATTCTATAGACGTTCATTATGTTATTAATAGGTGCTTGAGTAGCGGATTTTCTTATTTTCTTGATGTCGGTTTACATCCTAGTGATTTTTATGAGAGAAAGCAACTTTTAGGTGCTTATTCTAATATTTCGCTTACAGCTGGCATCCATCCTTTAAATGAGGCCTTAAAAGATGATTTTGAATTGCTTGATAATATCTTGGCAAGTGAAAATGTTATTGCTGTTGGTGAGATTGGTCTTGATTACTTAAAAGCAGATAATAGAAAAGAACAGATTGAAACCCTAAATATTCAGTTAGATATGGCTAGTAAATATAGAAAACCTGTTATTCTACATATTAGAGAGGCTTATGATGATGTTTATGACATTATTAAATCTTCCAAATTTTTAAACAGGGGAATACTTCACTGTTATTCTGGTACTTATGAATGTGCTAAGAAGTTTATTGATTTTGGATTTAAAGTATCTTTTGCGGGCAATTTAACTTTTAAAAACGCAGAATCTTTAAGAGAGGTTTTAAGAAAATTAAGCATTAATGACATCCTGATTGAAACAGATAGCCCATTTTTAGCACCAGCGCCCTTAAGAGGGAAGATGAATGCTCCTCTTTTTTTAGGATATATATGTTGTGAGGTCGCAAGAATTAAAAGTTGCGATGCAGAAAGTATTTCAACTATGTTGTATCACAACTTTAAAGATTTATTTAAAAATTCTTACCAATTATCATCATAAGTAGTTGATGCATTTTGTTCACTAATCATTGCCTTTAGCTCGGAAATGTATATGTATTGCGGTTCGTGATTTATTCTGTGTTCAGGTATTATTCTTATTCTTATTAATTCCGAATTTCTAGTCTCTTTTTTAAATTTGTGTTTTTTTTGGACGAAATTTTTTGGAATATATGCGGTGAGTTTTCTCCATCCAAGAAAGTTAAGTTTAGAACTACCATCTTCTGACCTAAAGGGTATTGAGTGAAAAGTACCTGATGAATCTTTTAATATTGCAAAAATTTCTGTGTTAGTTTCTCTTCCATCTATCCATAAAGAGATGTTTTTGATAATCCCGGGTATTATCATCTGCTTGTCTGGATCTAGATTCATTTCGCTATCGCTTCTAGAAGTAATATATTTAAGTGCTGATACAAATTTTTTATCTTGAGTTGCACTGTTATTATTTTTAAATCTAACAAATAGAGGATTAATCCTTTCAGTAAAAAATCTTAAATGAAAATCAAATGGATCTTCCATTGTAGAGAGAATATATTCTGTTTGCTCTCCTTTTTTATCGTTTTTTTGATCAGTATTTTGTGCGAATATGTAGGTATTAACTAAAGTAAGTAACACCATTAAAATCTTTATCATATTAAAATCCTTCTAATTTGAAACTAAGTATTATTTGTTATATGTAGGATAACAGATTTATATTATCTTTTGTATATGTTTAACTCATAGTGAAAATTTTTATCAATTTTTTTTATGATATCCATCAGATCTAACTTATTAAGTCCGACTGTGTATTTTGAATTAATTTTTTTTAAATTTTTCTCAGTATTTCCAATAAGCATAAAGTCTATTTGTTTAAAAAATGGTGAACTTGATAATCTTTTTAGGTAGATATGGCTATTTTTCATTGAAAATAGAATCACTATTTTTATTTCAGGAGTAATGAAATTCTTTAAGTACTGTATGTTTTCGCTATTGATAGCAGTGATGTTTGTATTTTGTTCTTTTGCACTTTTTTCTAGATGCTCCAAGTCTTCGTTACTTAAAGTGTTGTCTCTCATTATTAATGAGACTGTAGGGTGTGCTAGAGAGTTGGTGAATATAAAATCAACAGCTTTTTTTAGTGAAAATTTGACATCAGAGAGCAGGAAAATTCTTCTCCTTATTTCATCTTCATTGAGAATCTCATTGGTTGTTCTGTGCGTTAATAGTATCTTCTCTGCATTAGCTAAGTTATCTTTAATCATTTCAATATCTTTTTCATTTATGAACAATACATCTTCTTGCGCGAATGGATCGTCTTTAATTTTGAAGAAATGTGCCGTTGCATCTGAGAAAATGATTATATAGTCGAAATGTCTGTCTGAAATCGTATTTCCTTCACAGCAGAGCAATGAAAGTAGAGTTAACAATATAATGAAAACGGTCTTTGTCTTTAACATCTGTTTAAAGTTTCAATGAGTTTTTGTTTAAAAATACAACTCCCACCAGTATTGTTGCTATGACTAAAGAGTAGAATTGCATATTAATCAAAATTAATACTTTCAAAATCGTAATCGTTACCTCTAGCAATAGGAGCGGCATAAAAATGAGCTTATATCCGTTTGTATTGTGTATTACAGTTAGGCGTACTCCTCTCTCACATATTAGAGCTGTAAACACTAACTCCATCATGTGTAAAATAGGTATCTTAATGTACTCATACATACCGAAAACTTTGCTATTCATAATAACTATTTCTAAATTTTTGGAAAAAATAATTCCGAATGCGAAATATAGCAAAAATATCGGGTTGTTTTTAAGCTGTGAATTTGGATTAAATGTAGAGAAGAATACAAAAATTAATATTGGGAAGACATAATAATACAAATGTTCTTTGATCAATACTGAGACTGCTAAGCTTAAGCTTGTTTTATGGTTTATTTCTAATATTTTGTACAAAATGAATTCTTCCGTTAGGTATAGCGAGGAAAAAACAGCCATGCCAAGTAATGCCATTGCCGAATATGCATAATTTTGTTTAATTTTTCTCAACTGAGGATACCTTATTGATATGTAAATCTTTAAAACCAAGGGCAGACTTGTTAGTAAGAACACATTCATTACAAGGTAAATTCTACTTTTAAATTACTCATTAATCAATTGATTTTTGATTGTTTGCAAGATACTTTTTGTTATTGTTTTTAAATAGAGACGTATTGTAATTTACTTTTTTATGAAGGTATATTAGAATTAGTTATTAGTTAATATCGTTTGAGGAGTATGTATTTTTAGATGATAAATAGGAGTTCCAATAGGGATAGAGTTAAGGCGGGAGAGCGGGAGTTAAAAATTAACCATAAAATTAAGGCTAGTGAGGTTAGGGTTGTTTTTGAAGATGGGACTCAATCTGTTTTGCCAATTGAGGAAGCCATTAGACGTGCTAGGGAGGCTGAACTTGATTTGGTTGAAGTTTCCCCGAATGTGCTGCCTCCAGTGTGTAAGATTATTGATTATGGAAAGTACAAGTTCCATCAGGAGAAGAAACAGAAGGAACAAAAGAAGAGCCAGAGGGTAGTTAAACTTAAAGAGGTTAGGATGCAGCCGAAAATAGATACTCATGATCTTGATTTTAAGTCTAGAAATATTTTGGGATTTCTTAAAGAGGGGAACAAGGTAAAGGTTACTATAAGGTTTAGGGGGCGTGAGCTTGCTCATACGCATTTGGGATATGGAATTTTGGACAGTGTGCTTGAGAAGGTTGGGGACATTAATTATAATTTAGAATCGCCAGCTAAGATGGAGGGCAAGACGATGTTTTTGGTTGTTGCACCTAAATCTAGGAAGTAAATGATAGGAGATACGGATGTCAAAGATGAAAACGCGCAAGAGTGCGAGTAAGAGATATTCTTTTACTGCTGGGGGGAAAGTGAAGTATAAGAAGCAGGATTTGAGGCATATCTTGACAAAGAAGTCTTCCAAGAGGAAGAGGCATTTGGGAAAAGCGGGAGTGCTTTCGAGTTCTGAGGTTAAAAGGATTAGGACCTTGCTGCCTTATGCTTAGTGTTCGATTTGAGGAGTTTATATGGCTAGAGTTAAGAATGGGGCAGTTCATGTTGCCAGACGGAGAAGAATCCTAAAGCAAACCAAGGGATTTTGGGGAACCAAGAAGAGTAATTACAAGAAGGCTAAGGATACTCTTCGTAAGGGGATGATGTACGCTACTAGGGATAGGAAGACTAGGAAGAGAGATTTTAGGAGTTTGTGGATTGCAAGAATTTCTGCTGCCCTGGCGGGTATGGGAATTAGTTATTCAAGGTTTGTTGAAGGTTTAAGAAAGGCTGACATTAGGCTTAATAGAAAGATTTTGTCTAATTTGGCAATTGAGGATATGGAGACTTTTAAAAAGATAGTATACGAAGTAAATGATTAATGAATTTCCTGAGAAGTTCAATTATAGGAATTAGAGTTATTTTTTGCGACATCTCACTAAAATTGGGAATTTGAGTATTTTTTTAATTGATGATCGCTTAAGGCTAATCAGAGGTTAAGAATGAAAGTTCCATCTTGTAAAATAGCGCTAAATAAGGTGTTCTTATGTTGGCTTCTTGGGATTTAGTTTGAAGGGTTGTTATTGTGCAATTTATTTCTCTTGAAAATATTAAAAAACAGGGTAGTTATATCTATTACAGGAGTGTATATTTTGCCGACGTCCTTTATGAATATAAGGGATCTAATGAAGCTAAGCGGATTAAATTTACGATAGAAACAACTCCTTTGGGTGAAAAACATATAACTATTGACTTCCTAGATCCTTTGGACTATCCTGTGCTCAATTTAATGGTTGCAATAAAAAGGCATATAATCGAGATTGATGTGGAGGGTGAGCTTCCTTGATTTTGTATTTCAAGTCAGAGGGAGAAATGCTAGACTTTTCTAGGTCTTTTTTTAGTCCTTTGCCTATTGGTAGGGTATTCGCCCTTTGTGGTAGCATGGGAGCTGGAAAGACGACATTTTTGAAGGGGTTGGCTTTAAACCTTGGTGTTTCTTTTTTTGTGAGTCCGACTTATAATATTATTAATGTTTATGAGTTTCCTAATTTTAAATTTTATCATATTGACCTGTATCGTTTAAATGGCTTAGAGGAGTTTGACCTTATTGGTGGGATGGAGCTTTTATCAGATATTTCATCTATAATGGCTGTCGAGTGGCCGGGTATTATTCTTGATATTTTACCTAAAAGTAGATTGGTATTTTTGAAATTTAAAATAGAGGAAACTGCTAGAGTTTTAGAAATTAGTGATGAATACTCTTGCGTTTGATTATTCATATAAGTTTTTGTTAGTTTATTTTAAAGTGAATGATGAGGTATCGTCTTTGCTTGCAGAAAAAGATGATTGCGGTTGTGGTCTTAATGTTCCAAAGATCTTCAATGACTTTATATTAAAGAATAATATTAATCTTGATCAACTTGATTTAATTATTAATTCTTCTGGTCCTGGTTCTTTTACAGGTTTAAGAATTAGCTTAAGTTTTATTAAGGGTCTCTCATTAGGACTTGCTATTCCTTTTGTAAATATTCCTACTCTTGATGTTTTTGCAAACTTGGTACGTAAGAAATCGGATGTAGTTACTTTGAGTTTTACTGCAGGTAGGTACTTTTTGGCGTATTATAGCTATTCTAAAATGCGCGATGGGGTTTTTTGTTTCTCTGAAGAAGAATTATTTGAGCACATGGAAAAGCTTGACTCTAATTTGATTATTGTTGGGAATGGGATTGAATTTATTTATGATAAACTTAAAGACAGATATAATATCGTCAGTGGTATGGATTCTTTCGGTGAAGTCTTGACAGAGCTTGGGAGATGTAAGTATCTGAAAAATGGGCAGGGGGATGATATTTTATCCGGTCCTTTTTATGCAAAAAGAAGCGATGCTGAGACTAATTACTCTTTAGTAAAATAATCAAACAAACTCTTGATTTTATTCATACTCTTACCTATATTGCACTTGTCCTGTAGGAGTGATTTCCTGTTTTCCTCTTTAATGATATCATAAATTTCAGATCTAAATATTTTAATTTCCTTGGGCGCTTTTATTGCTATTTTAACACTATCTTTTTTTATTTCAAGTATTGAAACTTCAATATTAGAGTCTATTCTTATGCTTTCGTTTACCTTTCTTGATAAGACTAGCATGATTCTCCCTTAAAGACCTTATATCTGAGATAATGCTCTTCATTTGTAGATATGGCTTGTTTCCCAATCAGTTTTTTTTTGTTCAATATGATAGGAGCTTTCAAGTTTGCTGTGATATTCCTATAGTCTTCGACATGCATATTTATTATGCAAAGTATTACTCTTTCATCTTCATGCTCTGCCTTAATATCTGACCAATCTTCCTCCTGTACATTGGGCGAATACTCCTCCATAAAGTTAAAGGGGGAGGTTAACAAAAAACTTACTTCGCCGTCCACTGATTGCATAATCGAGAAGGGTTTATGATCAGAGTCCTTAATTATAAACTCCTTAATATCCTCAAATCCCAGTATTCCTTCAGGAAATTTAAACTTTATATCATACCCGTCGTCTCTCATCTTATTTTAAAAAGTCTAGTAAGGTTGTTTGCATTATCCTTGCAGAAACTCCTAAAGACACTTGATAAGCTAGACTTGCCATATTAAGATCTGTTATAGCTTTCGTCACATCAAGGTCAGTATATTTAACCATATCGTCTTTCATGTCCATTACTTCTTTACTAATCCTTTCATAACTTGAATCAAGTCTATTCTCTTTAGCTCCAAGGTCGGCTATTGTTGTAAGCACTCTATTTAAACTTTCGTCAATTTCGGCTAAACTCCTACTTCCAATAAGCTCTTCTCTGTTTTCTTCTAAATTGTCCCTCAATTCAATTAAGGTATCAAAAATAGATCTGCTTCTAACTTCAGAATTCCCTGCAATATTGTAAGGAGGGGATTTAGTATCATTATTTGTGGTAATAATGCCAAGGTCTTGCAGTACAGTTGAGCCTTCTTCTGTAATCCATATTTGGTGTGGTGTAGTTGTTTGTATTGCGATCGAATTTAAAATTCGATTAAGACTGGCTTCAACAGGGGCAGATGACTCATTAATCTTAGCAATAATATCAGAAGCTGTATCTCCTGCCACCAAAGCTATCTCAACATTATCAATATAAATTTTTGTATTTTCTTTTACAATAAATCCGTTGATATTTGTTGATGATATTATGTGGTGATTTTGTGAAAAAAATACTTCGTTCCCAGGATAATTGGTTGGAATATAAATCCCATTGTATATTTCCATTTCTTTTTCTGCTTGATTACCGTTGTAATCTATTCTTATTATTTGGGGAGCCTCTCTATCTTGAGTAAGATTATTCACTCTATTTTCTCTAGTTATTTTAAAAGCCTCAGCATCAATTTTAGTTCCTGCAAAAATGCTATAGCCGTCTGAACCCTTTACATTTGCGATTGCAATAATATCTTCAAGAATTGCATTTATTTCTTTAGCTATTATTCTCTTATCATCAGGACCGTAAGTGCCGCTTGCTCCTTGAACAGTTACCTCTTTCGCACGAGTTAAGATATTTAACAAAGATTGCAAATATCCTTCCGTATATCTAAGTTTCCCTTTAGCACTATTGATGTTCTTTATATAAGCGTTAAGTTTGAAAACATCGCTATCTAGTCTTATGGCATGAGTAACTCCCGTAGGATCATCCCTCAAGCTTCCAATTCTTTTCCCACCTCTGTTTAAGCTCTCCAAAAGCTTCGTTATCTTTACTTCTTGTTCCGTTGAAGATGCTTTTAAATTATCATACGTTAGAGGGTGGCTTACTCTGTTTATCATAATCATACTCCCATTTTATTAATTATTGTGTCTATCAACTCTGTAGAAACAACAATGAACTTACTTGCAGCAATGAAGGCTTGTTGAAATTCTATCATATTGGTAAGTTCCTCATTTTCATTAACACCGGAAATTGACAGCCTTAGATCGGTTAGGTCCTTAAGTATTTGTGTTTGACTAGTTTTCGTAACTTCCGCTATTTGTCCCTTTATTGCAATGTTAGATGCTGTATTTGCAAAATAGTCGTTTAATGTTGAATTTTTTCCAATCATTATCGGTGAACTTATAAAAGATGCGATGCGCAATGCCGCTTCGTTATCGCCAACGGCAATATCATTAGTAGGGTTCCTGAGACTTGCTACAATCTTTGATGGATCCTCTACAACTGCGTCAGCTACCTTAAGCCATGCCGACGGGTTTTTTAAAGGAGAGACAGAGTAACTAGACGCATTCGTTAGTTGATTGGTTGTATTAATATCTTGATAATTATAAGCACCTCCAGTACCCGATGCATTTAAAATACCCGTGTACCCTGTTAAAAAAAGCCCAGAGTCCTCAATATGCCTAATTCTAAATACAGCATTCTCCTTGTCTTCCTCCCGGACGGCTTTAATCTCAAACTTTCCTTCTGTATTGATTCTTGCAGTCACTTGTGCATGAGAGTTGTTGATTTTATTTATTACGTCCTGAACAGTGTTTGTTGCATCATATGCTATTTCTATAAATTCGTTTTTGTTTGTTACTTCAAATCTTAAAATCCCTGAAAATCCTAGCTTTTCTTCTGGAAAGATTTCATTTGCACCGCTTATTTTAAACAGATGCACAGAATCAAATTGCCCATCTCCACTGCTGTCATAACGTCCACGTTCATCTGTTAACTCATATACTTGGTCAAAAAAAGCTCTTCCATTTTTTTTATCAAGCCCATGCCCTGATATATGAATTTCATTAATAAGCTCAGTAACGTTAATTGCCATGTTGTCTAGCTCATTGATTTCATTTTTAATTTCGTTGTCTCTTGCATTAATAAGAGCTCCTAGCTTTCCTGTATTGATATTAGCCAACTCTCCATTACTCCACAAAACATTCCATTTGGTTCTGGTGGGTCCATTAGAGGCTTCTACTGTGAATTCGCTTACAATTGCACCTTGAACAAGGTGTTTCCCTTCTGTATGAATTAAGAATTCGTTGGGGTCTTGTTTATTTTCTATTGATATACCAATAAGGCTGCTTAGCTTGTCAACTATCAAATCTCTAGCATCTAATAAATCATTGGGATGATCTTTCATTGCAATCGATTTACTAATTTGCTTATTAAGCTCACCAATGTTTTTAAGATAGTTGTTTATTTCTTCGGTAGTAATCTTTACTTCATCATTAGCCATTATATATATGCGCTCAAGGGAATGAAATCTATTTTTGACTACTTCTGCAAAGGATTTCCCTCTTTCCAAGATAATATTTCTCTCAGCTAACCCTTGAGGCTGCCTTGATAGATCCTGCCAACCTTCCCAAAAGTCATTCAGTCTTCTTCTAATTGATTGCTCTTCTGGTTCGTTGTAAATGTTCTCAAGCAAAGAAATGAATTTATTCCTCGAGGTCCAGTATCCAAGTCGGTGTGACTCTTCAACTATTCGTACGTCTAGCAGTTCATCTCTCATTCTTTCAATAGATTGAACCATTATTCCTTGACCCAGTTGACCAGTCTTTTGTGCTCTATTTAGATGAGGAGTATAAATTGGCATCTCGGTCTTCATTATGATCCTCTGCTTCGAATATCCGGGTTTTGACGCGTTAGTTAAGTTATGTCCAGTTGTGTTCATGGCGTCTTTGTGGGCAAATAAACCCCTCTTTCCGATTTCTATTCCTGAGAATGTTGAATCCATTTTAAACTCCTTAAAGTTTTTTATTTATTAAAACAGACGCCTCATTTAAGTTTCCGCTTTTAGGTCCATAAGGGTTCCTGTAAGTGCCATTCTCGACACTTTCGCGAGCATCTTTGAATATTAAATCCAATACACCGAGAGACGTTTCCACGTAACTTGATATTAAATAATTCAGGTTCTTAATATTTATCATCCCTATCCTTAATCGATGAGAGTAATTGTATATCTCTTTTTTATAAACAGCACACAACCTTTCTATTGCTACATAGGTTGACTCAAACTTTTCATGTCCTGTAAATTCCTGCCAAATTCTACTTCTCTTCTCCTCTACATCCTTAAACCTGCCAAGACAAACGTTGGTCTTGCTTACCGTTTCTTTAAGAAGTATCTCATTTTTCTCATCAAGATGTTTCTTTATTTTCAGACACAAAGAATAAATACCCTCCACTAAATCAACTTCCTCTTCTAGAGTATCTCTTAGCTCAGTTTCTAGTTTAACTCTCATCCTGTAGAGTGAATTATAAGCTAAATTAACAAGATTTACAAATTAGATTCAAGTTAGAAAGAGTTTAATAATTTAAGAGTATTACTATGGGATGTTTCAGTTTTTACGCTATGGTATAATTTGTCTTAAGATATGAGCAAGCTTTTTCAAAGAGATGATGACATTGTTTCACTTGCCACACCCTTTATGAGCAGTGCTTTGTGTGTGATTCGTAGTAGTGGAATCTCTTCGATTGAGAAGTTTTCTAAAATATTTTCAGATCCCAAGCGGCTTATTGGGGCATGTGGCAATACTACCCACTATGGATACATAATAGATAATGAGACCTGTGAAAAATTGGACGAAGTTATTGTCTGCCTTTACAGAGCACCAAAAAGTTTTACAGGACAAGATTCAGTAGAGGTTATGGCTCATGGTTCTCCTATTGGAATAAAGAGAATTATAGATTTGTTTTTAAAAGTAGATTTTAGGTTGGCTGAGCCTGGGGAGTTTACTCTTCGTTCTTTTTTGGCTGGCAAGCTTGATCTTACTAAAGCAGAGGCAGTCAATGAACTAATTTTTGCTAAAACGAATAAGATTCATGCTCTTTCTGTTAATAAACTTTCAGGTTCTTTGTTTTCTAAAATAGATTTAATAAAAGGAGATATTTTAAACTTTCTCTCAGCACTTAGTGTTCACCTTGATTATGAGACAGGTGAGAATGAGGTTGTAATTCCTTTTGAGGTTGTTTTGAAAAGTAGAGATGAACTTAAGTTATTGATTGATTCTTATGATATTTCAAGAAAGATGGATCATGGAATTACTTTGGTTTTAGCTGGGTCTGTTAATGCAGGTAAATCTTCTCTTTTCAACCTATTACTTAAAGAAGATAGGGCTATAGTCTCATCTTATGCGGGAACTACAAGGGATTATATTCAGGCAAGTTTCGAGTTTGATGGAATTTTATTTAATGTATTTGATACAGCAGGGTTTAGGGAGACTGAGGATCTTATTGAAAGATTGGGTATAGATAGGAGTAATTCTTTGATTGAGGAAGCATCCCTAGTTCTTTATGTTATTGACTCAAGTTTAAAGTTAACTGAGGATGATTTGAACTTTATTAATTCTTATAGAGATTGTTCAAAGGTCCTTTTTGTTATAAATAAGGTGGATTTAGAGCAGAATAAGCATACGGTTGAATTTTTTGATTCAGGTACTATGAATACATTAAACTTAGTCAAAATTAGTACTAAGACTTTATTTGGAATAGATTCTCTTTATGATAAAATAAGGGCGTTTACATGTTTTAGTTATGTTGATATTAATTCTTATGACGTTGTAATTGCTTCAGGGCGCCAGGCAGAACTTCTAAAGAGTGCTTATGGTTTGGTTATTGAGTTATTGAATAAGATTGAACAACATGTAAGTTATGATATGTTGGCATTTGATGTTTACGAAATTCTTAACCTCTTGGGTGAAGTAACGGGGGAAGTTACTAATGAGGATGTGCTTGTCAATATGTTTAAGAATTTTTGTTTGGGGAAATAGATATGGATTTCGACGCTATTGTGATTGGAGGAGGACATGCTGGTATTGAGGCATCCCTTGCTCTTGCTAGATTGAGCTTTAAGACACTTTTGATTACTCAGAATCTGGATACGATTGGAAAGCTTTCATGTAATCCGGCGATTGGCGGCCTTGCTAAGGGGAATATGGTACGTGAGATTGATGCTCTTGGCGGAGAAATGGGACGCATTATTGATTTTAGCATGATTCAATTTAGAATTTTAAATAAAAGTAGGGGGCCTGCTGTACAGGCCCCTCGGGCTCAGGCCGATAAATTAATGTATCAAGTCAAGGCAAAGGAAACATTGGAGCGTCAGGGCAATCTTGATCTTTTTCAAGATACTGTTAGTGACTTTTTGCTTAATTCTTTGAAAAATAAGATTGAAGGAGTTATTACAGAAAGAGGAAATAAATTTACATCTCATGTTGTGGTGCTTACAACTGGAACTTTTCTTGGAGGTAAAATATTTATTGGTGAGTATAAAGCCTCTATGGGGAGGCTTTCTGAGCCTGCGACTTTTGGGCTTAGGAATGTTTTATTTGATCTTGGATTTGAAATGGGCAGACTTAAGACAGGTACTTCTGCAAGAATACACAGAAAGAGTGTGAATTTTGCAAGAACGGAGATTCAATTTGGAGATTCTGATATTATTCCTTTTTCTTTTTCAAATAATTTAATAGATAAGTCTCAACTCTCGTGTTACATTACTTATACCAATAGTAAAACTCATGAAATTATAAGCAGTAATATGCATCGCTCACCGCTTTATTCTGGGGAGATTATTGGAAATGGTCCTAGGTATTGCCCTTCAATTGAAGATAAGATAGTTAAATTTAGGGACAAAGATAGGCATCAAATATTTATTGAGCCTGAGGGAGCAAATACTGGGGAGATGTATCTTAACGGTTTAAGCACTTCTCTGCCCGAGGATGTTCAGTTAAAGTTAATTCGTAGTATTGATGGGCTTGAGGATGCTATTATTACAAGGCCTGGGTATGCGGTTGAATATGATTATGTTAATCCTATTGAGCTTTATGCAAGCCTTGAAACTAAAAGAGTTGAGGGTCTCTTTATTGCGGGGCAAACTAATGGTTCTTCGGGGTATGAGGAAGCTGCAGCTCAGGGGTTGATGGCTGGAATTAATGCAGCACTTAAAATTCAGAACAAAGAACCAGTTATACTTGCAAGAACAAGTTCTTATATTGGCGTACTCATTGATGACCTTGTTACTAAGGGGACTAGGGAACCTTACAGGATGTTTACCTCAAGGGCCGAGCATAGGCTTAATTTGCGACATGATACTAGCGATAAGAGGTTGATAAAATTAGGCTACGAGGTTGGATTGGTTGGGGAGGAAAAATATTCTGCATATCTTTTAAAGGAACAAAAAATAGAAGAAATTAAGGAGCTTTTGAGACAGAGGCGTCTTAGGGACAGAGAAGCTAGTACTTTGCAATTAAAGAAGCATGTTAATAAAGATTTTTATCATATATTAAGAGATCCATACGTTAATCTAAATGATCTTGTTAAGATAGATTCTAGGTTTGATTTTTCAAAAGTTATCCTTGAGCAGGTTGAATTGGATATTAAGTATGAAGGTTATATTAATAGGCAGAGGGACTTAATTAGGAAAATGGACAATCTTGAGCTTATTAAGCTGCCTCTTGATTTCAATTATGAAATTGATGGCTTGTCAAGGGAAGCAAGGGAAAAATTTGCCAAAATACAGCCGTCAAATCTAGCGCAGGCAAGCAGAATTTCTGGTGTTAGGAATACGGATATTCAAGTTTTGCTTATATATTTCTCAAATCCTAAAAATAAGATAGTACCTAAATTGGCTTTGTAATGTGTTTTTTTGAATCTACTTTGAAAAAGTTAGGGATTTCTTTTACTGCAGAAAGTATTGATAAATTAAGGATTTATATTAAAAGAGTATTATTGTACAGCGGCAGGTTTAATTTAGTGTCAAGAAGTGATAGAAATTTTGACGCAATGATATTGCATGCACTGGATTCTTTGACTGGCCTTCCTGTTGTCATGGCTAATAACCCTAATCAAGTACTTGATGTGGGTAGTGGTGCAGGATTTCCGGGGATTGTTTTATCTCTTTTTGATAAACGTAGAAGGTATTTTCTCCTTGAGCGTAGCAATAAAAGAGCTACTTTTTTAAGAATGATGAAGATAGAGCTTGGCATGATCAATGTGGAAATATTAGAGCATGATCTTAGAGAAGAGAATGGTAAGTATGAATTTATTACAATTAGAGCTTTTGGGGATATAAGGGAATATGCAAATGTTTTGAGGTTGGTCTTGAAAGAAGGAGGTTTGATTATGGCTTATAAGGGAAGACTTAATAAGATTAAGTTTGAAATTGAGTCTGTTGGATCCTTATTTAGAAAAATAGAAATAAAGCCAGTATTAATTAATGACGAAAAAGAGAGGAATTTCCTTCTGTTTTATGCATAGGTTTATGTATTTTATGTTTGTTTTCAATGATAAATAAATTTTGGTGATAGGAGTGGTATGAAAGTTAGTTTTCAAATAGATTCAGAAGTAGAGAATGCTTTAGGTTTAATAAATAAGTTTAGAAGAGAGGTTTCAAGCAGGATCCTTGGGCAAAAAGAAATGATTGATGCTATTTTGATGGGAATTTTGACTGAGGGGCATGTGTTGCTTGAGGGTGTACCAGGACTTGCAAAGACATTAACAATACAGACGGTCTCAGATGTTCTTGATCTTGGGTTTAAAAGAGTTCAATTTACGCCAGATCTTTTACCTTCAGATCTTACGGGAAATATGGTTTACAAGAATACTACGGGGACTTTTAGGGTGAGAAAGGGTCCTATATTTTCAAATATTATTTTAGCGGATGAAATTAATAGGGCGCCTGCAAAGGTTCAAGCGGCACTTCTTGAGGCAATGGCTGAGTGTCAAGTGACCCTTGGTGATGAAACACATAAACTGCCAGATCCATTTTTCGTGCTTGCAACACAAAATCCAATTGAGCAAGAAGGGACTTATAACTTACCAGAAGCTCAACTTGATAGATTTTTACTGAAAGTTAATGTGAATTATCCTGCTATTCAGGATGAGATAAAACTTCTTAAGATATTCTCAGTTGGAGGTGGTCTTGAGAATATTAAGGTTGCAAAGATAATGAATTCTTACTCTTTGTCCGATCTTAAACGCATAATCAGTAGGGTAAAGGTAGATGATAAGATAATGCTTTATATCGTTACCCTAATCGCAGCTTCTCGTGAAAATGACAAGAAAACTTATCCATTTACTAAATATATTGAATTTGGCGCATCTCCTAGAGCATCAATTAGTTTGCTTAAATGTGCTCGTGTGAATGCTCTTTATGAGGGTCGATTATTTGTTCTTCCAGAAGATGTTAAGGCTGTGGCTTATAACGTGTTAAGACACAGAATTACTCCATCTTATGAAGCAGAAGTTGAAGAGATGAATACAGATGATATTATTAAGATACTCCTCTCAGCGGTGGCACTTCCTTAAGGAATAGGATGTGATATGCATGAGAATAATGAATTAAACACTAGCACGAAGACTAAAATAAAGGCTTTAAGATTTTTTTCAAGAAAAATGCTTTTAGAACTTAATTTTGGCGGATATCGTTCAATCTTTAAAGGGCTTGGTCTTGAATTTCATGAATTTAGACCTTATGAGGAGACTGATGATGCTAGGTTTATTGATTGGAATGTTAGTGCTAAAACAGATAGCATATTTTCAAGGGTTTTTAAAGAAGATAAGGGAATGAATCTTCATCTTCTTGTTGATAATTCGCTTTCAATGAGTTTAGGTAGCACTATTAATAAAAAAGAAATTCAGGATTTTTTAGTTTCTATTTTTGCTCATATGGCTTTTTTTAACAATGATAAAATAGGTATAACCTTTTTCTCAAATAAGACGGATAAATTCATTCCTTCCAGAAAAGGTCATTCACATTTGGGATTAATTTTAAACGAAACAATAAATAGGAAGCTTCAAAGGGGCAGTAATTTGACTTATATATTTAAAAATACGGCTGAATATTATAAAAAAAGATCTTTAATTATTATTATTTCGGATTTTAAGGCGAGCGATTATTTTAGATCTTTAACTGTGCTTAGCAAGCGGCATAACATTATTGCAATAAGGCTTTCAGATTTTTTTGATGAAAACCTTCCTCAGTATGGATTTTTAACTTATGAAGATATTGAAACGGGTGAAGATTTTTTGGCCTCAGGCTTTAGTAAGGCGATAGCGGGTAGTTATAAAAATTATTGGACACTAGATAAAATAAGGTGGAAGCAAGAGTGCGTAAAGAGAAGTATTAATTTTGTAGAAATTAGTACAAAGGATGATGTATTTAGGAAGATAAAAGCCCTTTTGAGAAAGGATAGTAAGGTTTGAAAAACATAATGGTTGTTTTTTCATCTTTTTTATCTCTTAATTTATTCTCATATGAATTAAGGGACGAGATATTTATTCCAATTCGTTACTATGTGGGGGATACTGTTGAGCTTAAATTGTCTTTAATTCTGAGTGAAGATGAAAAATTTTTTCCAGTTGATTTTAAGGAAATTAAGAATGAGTTTGTTGAAGTTAATTCATGTATCTACAGGCCCGAAAGGGGAGAGATAATAATGCAATTTGTTTCATTTTATGTTGGAAGTAATAACTTGCCGCCCATTTATGTTGGAGATGTTATTAAGGACGATAGATCGACTAGGGTTATTCTTAAGAATGTAAAAATAAACACTAGTAAGTTGATCTCTGCAGATGATTCTCTTAGAATACAAAATGTAGAAGGTGTTCTTTTTCTTCCAGGAACAAGCACCTATCTTGTTATTTTTATCTCAGCACTTGTGTTTGTTCCTTATCTTTTTATTAAATTTTTAAAGCTTATAGGGTATTTGTTAGTATTTTTAATAATGAGACACAATTTGAGAAAGCCATATAGAATTTTTCAAAAACAGCTTGTTATCTTGTCTAATTATGTTAAGAATGAGGAGGAGCAAATTGTTTTTTATAATTTATTAAATTCTACTTTAAGAGTTTATTTATCAAAAAAAACAGGCTTTGATTTTAATGCAATTACCACAACTGAAATTTCTGAAATTTTACAAAATCTTAATGTGCCTTATGAAATTCGTTCAACTTTGATTAGTATGCTTAGGATGTCTGATTTTAGTAAGTTTAGTGGGTCTAATTTACTAGGTGGAAATCTGTCGCTTGTTTTAGAGGATCTTAAAAGAGCAGCTCTGAGTTTTGAAGAATTTAATAGGAGTAATAATGCTAACATTTAACTCCCCTCTATACTTATTTTTACTTATAATTCTTCCGCTGATAATTTACTGTAGTCATTTTCTCAGGAACAGGGGGGGGAAAGTTAAGTTTCCAATATCTCTTTATGGTAATGTTGGTTCTCTAAAATTTAGGGATTATGGACTAAATTTGTTGTATTTTACAACTTATTCTTTTCTTTATCTAGCAATAACAGGTATGATTTTGACCTTGTCAGGGCCTTCTATTTCAAAAAAGAAGATGATTTATCTCAGTGATGGAGCAGATATCATTATTGTATTAGACATATCACCTAGTATGGGTGCTGTCGAGTTTTCCTCTAAAAATAGACTTGAATTTGCAAAAGAATTGGTTAAGTATTTTTCTTTTCAAAGAGAGAATGATAATATTGGTTTAGTGGCTTTTGCAAAAGAGGCCTCTTTAATAGTTCCACTTACGGTTGATAGGGATTTCTTTTCTAAAAAGTTAGACGATATTTATATCATGGATCTCGGCAATGGTTCTGCTTTGGGTCTTGGAATTTCGATAGCTCTTTCTCATCTAAGACATTCGGAAGCTTCTAGTAAGTCCGTTATTGTTCTAACAGATGGAGTTGTTAATTCGGATGAAGTGTACAAGGATCAAGTAATAAATCTCGCTAAGGGATTGAATGTTAAAATTTATTCTATAGGAATTGGTAGTAGTGAGGAGCTTAATGTTGAATTTAAAATGAGGTCTGGTAAGTTTTATCAGGGTACTTTAAAAGAAGTTTACGATTCTAGTATGCTTTCTGAGATTTCAAATAAAACAGGAGGCCTTTTTTATTCTGTAAACGATGATTTTTCATTTAAATTTGCAATTCAGGATTTTTCGAAAAAAGAAAATGTGGAGAGGAAGATTAAAATTTCTGTTGAAAATAAGGACATCTACAATGGATTTTTATTTATAACATTTTGTCTACTGGTTCTTCATTTTGTATTTTCTAAGGTCTTTTTAAAAGAGGTAATATGAGCATAGAAAATTATTACGCTTTATACTTGTTTGTAGTTTTATTTTTGATTCTTATTATCTATATCTGTAATTTTAAAAGAGGTCTTCCATTTTTTAAGAATTTAAGCCTTATGTATGTTAATAACGCATACATAAGGAACTACTACATAAAAAAAATACTTATGATATTTTTTTTCATATTGAGTTTGGGGTTTTTGATTCTTTCTATTTTAAATATTTCTTGGGGACAGAAAGTTACTGAAGACGAGAGGTCAAATTTAAGAATATCTTTTGTTTTTGATATATCTCGTAGTATGCTGAGCCTGGATGAGGGCAGATCGATTAACAGACTTGAGGGTGCTAAGGATGTTATTAGTTTAATTTTGAACAATTTTGAGAGTGCTGAGTATTCGCTTACTATTTTTAAGGGCAAGCCGGTGCTATTATTACCCTTTTCTAAAGACAAGACTAGTCTACACAAAGTATTAAATTATGTTGAACCTAATTTGATAAGTTCGCCTGGTAGTTTTTTAGGTGAAGGGGTGCTTAGTGCCATACAGGGAATAAAAGACGATTCTTATTATAATTTTTTGATAATTTTAACGGATGGGGATGAATGGGGTGAGAATAATTATTATAGATTTTCTAAATTAGTTGATAATATGAGTATTAGGAGCTTTGTAGTTGGTATTGGGAGTAGAAATCCATCTCCTTTAGTTGACAATGATTTGATTGTTAAAGATAAAGAGGGAGGTGTGGTTAAAGCTTTGTTTAATGAGGATAATTTACATCTTCTTGCCTCTTCTCTTAAGGGTGCTTATTATGATTTATATTTAGAAGGTACAAATTACGTTATCAATGAGATAAGAAATGATATAATGAAGAAAAGTTCGAGTGATATTATGGTTGTTAGAATTCTAAGGTATAAAATCTTCTTGGTTGGTGCTCTTTTGTCTACGTTATTGTATATATTCGTTAGGGTTATTAAGTGGGACGAAACTTTTTAGTCATATTGTTGCTAGGTTTTTTGTTTATATCTTTTTTTTCTTGTACTAATGTTAGGGCCATGTCCCTTATGGCCGTTGGAAATTATGAATACATTAGGGGTAATTATCAAAGTGCGATCTCCACTTACTATAATCTTGTAGATGATTTTGAGAATTCTTCTTGGGGTTATTATAACCTTGGAGTTGTGTATTATTCTTTGGGTGAGTACGAGAGTTCTCTTCGAATGTTTTCATATGCAAGAAGAGAGGATGATGTTTTTTTGAATTTTAACATAAATTATAACGAGGGGATAATATATTATAACCAAGGACTTTATCGGAAGGCGGAGGTAGCTTTCAAAGAAGCTTTAAGAATTAACCCTGCAAGCTACAATGCTAAGTACAATCTTGAACTTGCAATAATTAAAAAGAGGAGCGTTCCGGATAGCTTGGAAGCTTTAAGTGTTAATAGGGATAAAGATTTTATTGAGAATAATGAGAATTTTTTAAGGTATATTGAAAACCTTGAGAGGGTTTTATGGATAACAAGATCAGAGGAAGGTGTTGTGTCTCCAAAAGAAGATTGGTAGCATTAACATTTTTAGTTTTCTTTTTTGTAAATTTTAAAGTCTTAGCCTTATCTGGTAGCGATTATTTGTTGTCGGATAAGGTTCTTAAAGGTGATAACGTTGTTCATGTCATTAAGTTAGATCTGTTTCATGGATTTGATGAGAATTTATTAAAGGTAGAAGTAAGCAAGGATATGGACGGGAAGACTAGACTCGCGTCGATATCTAGGGTTTCAGAAGGAAGTGGTTATGTTATCGTGGTAAAGATTGAGTATTACCTTGAAAAGTTGGGGTTTGTTAAAATTCCTCCGTTAAAGTTAGTTTATCTTGATCAAGTTTATTTGAGTTCAGAGTTTGAAGTGAGTGTCTTAAGAGATGATGAGATGCAATCTTTTGGTTTGCCGGTTGAACTATATTGGGATTTTGGAGAAAAGGAAATTTATGAATATCAGAGTGTTGGATTTGTTTTACGTTCAAATTGGCTTACAAGCAGTAACCTAAATTTTGTTACCGGTGCTTTTAGCGCTGTTAAAGATGCGATGATTGATAGAACTCCTATATTTGGAAACATTAGGTATAGGACTTTCAATAGTAGAGAAATTTTGGATGTACCTCTTTATAATTTTATTTTGACTCCTCTCAGGGGAGCAAAAGATGTTATTATTCCTAGTATTTCTTTCCATGTGGATGGGAATATTAGTCGTGCGGTTTCTGAACTTTTTTTAAAAGTTAAACCTATTCCTGAAGAAGTTAAGTCTTTAGCTGTTGGTAGCTTTAAGATTGAATATGAGTTTCCAAATTCAAGTTCTATTGATCAGGACACTTTTACTGTTTTGATAAAAATAACAGGCCAAGGAAATCTTCCACATATTCGTTTCCCAGAGATTGAAACCTATAATGCAAGGGTCATTTACAAGAAAGAGAATTATAACTTTGAACCTTCTAAAGATGGATATAAGGGTAATATATCTAGAATATATACCATTAAGCCGGATAATAGAGGCAATTTATTTTTAAGCATTGGTGAGTTTACCTACCTAGAACCCGAAGAGGGCAGGGTTTATAGGCTTGAAGGTAAACGACTAAAATATGAATATTATGGAGAATCTAAAAATAGCGATGAATCTGCTAGGGATTTATTTTCTGATTTTAGGTTGCTTTCATATTATGAAATTTTAAATTATAAGAATAAAACCTTTTTGTTTTTTGTGCCCGCTTGCTATTTGCTTTTGGTACCAGGATTTTTATTCTCTTTATTTATTTTGATTAAATATAAAAGATTTTTTATTGCTTCAGGTTTAGGATTAGTGATTTTAATATTAACTTTTAGCGTTAGTCTTAATGCTATAAGTGATGGTTCTTTTTCAGAAGAAAGTGTGAATGATCTGATTGAAAGTTATGAATTGAAAAATTATGAGGATTCGCTTAATAAAGTGGATAATATCATAAAGAGAAATCCAAGTTATTCTGGGCTTTGGTTAAATAGAGCACTTATTTTGAGCAAGATGGAAAAAGATTTTGATGCAACTTATTCGGCTTATAAAGCATTTTTCACTTCACCGAGTAACGAGACTTTTTACAAAGTTGTTGATTTGATTGAAGCTAGGAGTGGTGTTAGTGAGAATATTAGGAATAATAGTTTTGTGTTTTCTAATGCATTTTTCATCTTTAGTTTGATTTTAATAAATATTTTAATGATAGTGCTTTCTTATAGATTTTATGCAAAGAATTTAAAGAGGATAATTTTATTCTTGCTTTGTTCTGTTACCTGCTTTGCTTTGTTTCAAACATATTATTTTTATGCGGAGCAACAGGCTGAAATTGGAATCATTAAAGGAGATTTAGTCTCTCTTTATAAAGTTCCTGACAACTTCTCAAGGAGCTGGAAGTTTATAAAGGGCAACGTAAGCGTTTATGTGCTCGATAGAAAGGACGATTTTGTGCTTATCCAAACAAGCCATGGACTTCAGGGGTGGGTTTATAAAAACTTTATTTCGTCTGTTAAGGACAACTTAATATAGCAGTGTGAGCTATTTCTCTCTATATATTATCCTTCCCTTAGTAAGATCGTAAGGCGAAAGAGCGACCTTAACCTTATCACCGGGAACTATCTTAATGAAGTGCTTTCTCATTTTCCCAGATAAATGAGCCAAAACCAAATGCCCATTCTTAAGTTCTACTCTAAACATTGTATTAGGAAGAGATTCTTTAACAATACCCTCGGTCTCAATGGCTTCTTCTTTAATATCCAAAATGCCTCCTTGTTATTTATATAACATGATAAATTGTACACAATTAAGAATATCATTGCAATTATTTTTTAATAAAAATTAATGTGATAGTTTACATTGTATGGGATTGTTTATATAATTACACGAAGTTTTTTAAAGATTGTAATTTATTGTAGGGAGGTAGGATCATGCAGAAAAGTAATTTTGAGCATGAGTTTGTTTTAAAGATGAAAAATCTTCTTTTGGAAGCAAAAAAAGAAATATTGAATTCTATTAAATCTGTTGAGGATAGCAAGAGGGAAATTATTAGCAATGATCTTCATCTGAAAGATGTGGTTGATATTGCGTTTGACAACATGGATGGAAATAACCTTGAAGCTTTAAGTTCTGTTGAGAAAAAGAATCTTCATTTAATAAATCAGGCACTTTATCGTATTTCTCAGAATACTTACGGAAGGTGTTTAGCATGCGATAAGGATATTTTAAAAGAGAGACTTGAAGCTATCCCTTATGCATTCTTGTGCATAGGCTGTCAGACTAAAAAGGAAAAAAAGATGAGAAGGTAAAATTGCATTCAATTATTCAGAATTGTAATCTCTACTCTTCGATTTTTTGATGCTAAAGGAGATGAGCTCTCGTACTTAGGTTTTTTAGCACCCCATCCTTTGAAAAATATTTGATCTTTGTTTTTTACTTTCATTTTTAGTAGGTAGTTTCCAATTGAATGAGCTCTTTTCTCAGACAATTCTTGCATTTCCTTTTCTGTTCCAAATTTTGCTGTATGTCCTTCTATTAGAATATTGTTGTCTTTAAATTTTTCTAGTAGCTTGGCTATGTGGTTTAGCTTTGTATATTCCTTTTTCATTACTTGAAAAGAATCAGGATGAAATTCAATATCTAAGCTTAAGTTAATTCCTTTTTCGCCTTTCTTTACATCAACAGAGGCTATTTGTTTATTCTTAATATACTCTTTGACTTCATTTTCCACTAGGCTGTCATTTTGTAATTCAACAGAGATCGTCTCTCCGGATGAATTGCCGACCATCCTGATACTATCTTTTTCGTTTTTCATTTCAAATACATATGTATCATTGTACTTATATGTGTTTCCTGCTGTTGAATCAAAGTAAATTGTTTGACTAACTTTTTGGGAGAACGAAATGCTTTTTACATCATATCTAGACTCGTAATTTGAATGAATTACATCGTAATTCTTCCCCTTTATTTTTTCCTTGCCCTTGTATACGTAATGTACATCAAATTTTACAATGAAGTCTTTTATTTCTTCTGAGATAGTAGACGCTTGAACATATTCCTCTGCTGGATATGTCCAGGTCTCATTTATCCTTATGGGTCTTTTTGGGAATCTTGGAATGCCTCTGACAGAGGGCCTCTTTTGATTGTTATTTATTCTATATTCACCTTGCCCATTTATACTGAAATTACCCTCAAATTCTTCTTTAAGTAAAAAGACATCACGCTCATCATCTCTTTTTAGTATCCTAAAATAAGATCTAATATCAGCAAAATTTCCTTTTATGTCTTTTACCTCGCTTGAGACCTGAATGTTTGTCTTAGTTTTTGCATTAAGTGTTCCATTCAGATAAATTATTTGATTGTCTGTGGTTTCTATTCTGAATTTAGTCCCTTTAGCGTGTTTAAATTCTAATGTCTCAGAAGCAAATAATAGATGCGGTACTAACAACGATAAGGTAACAATTTTAAGATTCACTTGAAAAAGTATATCACAATTTTGGTGATGTCTTATATCTTGAAATATTTCATTAAATCTTTTTAATAAAGCTTTAATGTTATTTCATTTTAGCTATAATAGTTATATATAGATTATTGTTTTAAATTTTTAATTAAACCAAATATTTTTTTGAGGTGTGAATTTATGAGAAAAAGTGGATTTTTACTAAGTATTAGTTCTTTGCCTTCTAAGTATGGTATTGGAGATTTGGGCAAGGGGGCGTACAGATTTATAGATTTTCTAGCTGCGTCATCGCAAACTTATTGGCAAATATTGCCTTATTCTCCTACGGATTTTGTGGGTTCTCCTTATTCTAGTTGTTCCGCCTTCGCTGGCAATATTAACTACATTGATCTAGAGGGTATTTCCAGATTTATTGATACAGATTTAGCTAGTCTTGAATGCTTGGAGAGTAGGTACGTTGATTATAATAGGCTCATAAGGGTTAAGGGAGATATTTTAAGAAAAGCTGCTTTGAATTTTTTGCATAGAGCAACTGAGGGTGAGATGAAAAAGTTTGAAAAATTTATAAAATCTGCTTCCTATTGGCTTTTGGATTTTTCAAGCTTTGTTGTTTTTAAAGAGTATTATTCTAAACCAGAATCTTCAGAAACTTTTAATGTTTTATTTAGTAGAGAAATTCTTAAAAGAGACAGTAAGGCTCTAGACAAGCTTAGAGAGATCCTTGGTATTGATATTAAAGTCCAGCAGGTTTTGCAGTACTTCTTTTTTTCGCAATTTAAGGATTTAAAGAGTTACGCTAATGCTGCAGGAATTAACATAATAGGGGATATGCCTATTTTTGTTTCTTATGATTCTGCTGATGTTTGGGCTCATCAAAGGTATTTTAAGCTAAAGTTTGATGCGAGTAAAGATAAGGTAACGGGTGTGCCGCCTGATTATTTTTCTGAGGAAGGACAGCTTTGGGGTAGTCCAGCCTACAACTGGAAAACTTTAAGGAAAGATAACTATGAATGGTGGATTAATCGTATTGGTTTTTTGCAGAAATATGTAGATATTGTTAGAATTGATCATTTTAGGGGATTTGTATCGACTTGGGAGGTGGATGCAAGAGAATCTACAGCTGTTAAGGGGCATTGGGTTAAGTGTCCAGGTAAAGATTTTTTAAAACATCTTTTAGATAAAATTGATAATCTGAAAGTTTGGGTAGAAGATCTTGGAGTGGATCTTGAAGATACATTTAAATTGAGAGATTATTTTAATTTTCCAGGGATGAAAGTAATGCAATTCGCATTTGATTTTGATGCTAAAAATCCATATCTTCCTCATAATTATGTAAGAAATTGCATTGTCTATACAGGGACGCATGATAATGATACTACCCGTGGGTTTATTAATTCCCTTAATGATAAACACAAGATGTATATTTTTAATTATTTCAACACCGATGAAGATTCTGTTATTTGGGATATGATAAGAGGCGCGATGGCTAGTGTTGCTGATAGCGTAATAGTTCCAATGCAAGATTATCTTGGTTTAGGAGCTGAATTTAGGATGAATACACCGGGTACAATTTTTAACAATTGGACTTTTAGAATGATTGAGGACGACCTGACTGATACTTTAAGCAAGAGAATAAGTGACATTACAAAACTTTATGGGAGAATTTAATAACAATTTCAATAATTTGTTAAAATAGTATCTGTTTTCAGATAATACTTATTTTAAAAAGGGTTGGATATTGTTTGTATGAAGTTTAATGTGTGTAGGATATTTTTTTATCCGATTTATTTTCTTGTCTTCTGTTTTTTTCTATGCTTTCATCTGTATTCTTTGGATGGAGCTGGGTATTTTAATAATAATGATTTATTTTTTGTTCACAAGGGTGCCTTGTATAAGAGGCATAATAATACAATATTTAAGGTTGAGCCGGAAGGGCTGGAGACCAGATGGGTATATCCTTTCGTAAAACCCGTTCCTAGAAGGATAACTTCAGTTTATGAAGATTTTTATTCATCTAGTGCTCTTCTAACAACGAGCGATTCTGTTTATTTTTCTCATAACTATTTTAAAAGCTTTGTAAAGTTATTCGGGAGAGATAGCTTTAATGAAAATTCTTATATTACATCTAGTGCACTATCTCAAGGGGAGAATAAACATATTGCTATTGGAACTTCTAATAGCGGAATCTATTTAAATATCAATGGTAGTCTGGATTTTAAAAGCTTAAATTCTTTAATTTCTACAACCTATTTAAGTGCCGGTTATTATGACATTATCAGTGCTATAGAGTTTTCAAAGAACAACCAAGGGGAATTGTATTGTTCTTATGGAATTTATGGAGATATTATTTTAATTAATACTGCCGTAGGGACTGTTAAAAGGTTAGATTTTCCCTTCAAGAAACAGATAGTTCGAATTATTGATTTGTCTAGTTCAAAGATAGAAAAATTGTTGGTTAGAACTTATGATAATCATTTTTATTCTTGTGTTGATGGTAAATGGGTTTTTGAGGGCCAATTTTCTGTTTATAGGGAAGATTTTTTTGAAAAAACAGAGAGGATAAATCTTGCTTCTAATAAAGGATCTATTTATTTAACAGCATATACCCTTAGAAATAAGACTGCTATTGATAGTAGATTTGAATTTATAAAAAGATTAGGAATGAATGCCGTTATAATTGATTTTAAAGATGATAGCGGTATTTTGACTTACCCGAGTGAGCTAGCTCTGCCAAATAAGATGAAGGCTGTTAGAAACTTAATTGATGTACCTTACATTTTAAAGAAGGCGAAGGAATTTGGCATATACGTTATTGCTCGAGTTGTTGTCTTTAAAGATAAAAAACTTTATTCTTATAACAATTTTGAGTATGCTCTTTGGAATAAAACAACTAATCAACCTTGGGCAAATATGATAAGGGTTAGTGAGGGTAATTCTTTTAAGTACGTTCAAAGGGAGCACTGGGTAGATCTGTTTTTAAAAGATGTATGGGATTACAATGTATCTATCGCGAAGGAGATCCAGTCTTTGGGGGTTGATGAGGTTCAGTTTGACTATATTAGATTTCCAACAGATGGGCCTATTTCTCTTATATCTTCGAGGGTTAGTAAGTATAGCATGAGAGCAATTGATGCTCTTGAGTCCTTTTTAATTATAGCTAGAAAAAATATTTCTATTCCTATTTCCATTGATATCTATGGCAACAATGGGTGGTTTATTACAAATAGCATTGGACAAAACATTTCAATGATTTCAGATTATGTTGATGTTGTCTCTCCTATGTTTTATCCTTCTCATTATACTAATGATTTCCTTGATAATGAGTTGTATTACACGACCCGTGCTTATAAGATTTATAAGGAGGGTAGCAATAGGGCTGCTGTGTTTTCTTTCAATAAGGTTATAATTAGGCCTTATGTACAAGCTTTTTTGCTTGGACAAGAACGAGGTGTAAGTAAGGAAACATATTTGGGGTATTTTTCTCATCAGTTAAGAGGGATTAAGGAATCCTTAGGCAATGGATTTAGTCTTTGGAATGCATCTAATACTTACTATATGGTTAAGAGTGATTTAAGTGAATTTTTACCTAATTAATGTGATTTAAGGGGAGATTATTTTGGAATACGTTCATTTTTTTTATGTAGCATTTGGTATATTCTTGTTGTATCTCGGTGGGGATTATCTTTTAAAGAGTTCTGTAAGTATTGCCACTTATTTTAAAGTTCCTAGTCTTTTAATTGGTGTTACCGTGGTGTCATTTTCAACCAGTGCACCAGAGCTTTTCACAAGTTTAATAGCATCTTTTAAGGGTAAAAATGAAATTATTGTTTCTAATATTATTGGAAGTAATATTATTAATATGTTGCTTGCACTTCCCTTAACGGGTATTTTTTTGAGTATTGAGACGGAGTTTAAGAGGCTTAGACTTTCTTTTATAGTTTTGTTTTTGTTAATGTTTCTTCTCTTGCTGTTTTCATTTGATCCAAATGCTTTAGCTTTTTTTAAGATGCCTTATCATAAGACTAGTTCATCAATAATTTTCATTTTCTTTTTATTTTATCTATTTTTGTTCTACAAAGAAGAGAGGAAATATAATTTTGTTTTAAAAGAGGCGGAAGAAATTAGTTGTGGTTATGGCGTTAGATTTTTATTATTAAATGCGTTTTCATTATTTTTAAGTATTTATTTTTTGTATTTAGGATCAAAATTGTTAGTAGATAGTTCAGTTTACATTGCTCACAATATTTTTAATGTTAGTGAAAAGGTTATTGGGATTATTCTTGTAGCTTTCGGGACTAGCATACCAGAAATTGTTGTTTCTCTGTTTTCTGTGGCTAGGAAAGAAACAGAGATTGCTATTGGAAATATTATTGGGAGTAATATATTCAATATTGGGTTGATTTTAGCTAGTAGTAGCTTTGTAAGACCAGTACTGATGAGTGATATTTATTTTATTGACTTTAGTATAATGGTCGCTGTAGCTTTAATTCTATTGTTAATAGTTAAGTTTAAGGGGGTCTTTAGCAAGGGGCCTTCTATTCTTTTTTTGTTGTTGTACGCTATATATAATATGCTTTTATTTGTAGTTGTTTAGCACATCAGTACTATGTTAATGTGGTCCTTTTTGTGTTATTATTTTTCCGTATGGGGAGGTTGAGAGTATATAATGAAAAAATTACCCGAAATTTTCTACCTGAATGATAAAGATTTGGACATATTGATATCTCAGATAGGAATTTCTTCAGATGCTCAGAAGATGATTTTAAGAGTTATTGTAGAGCATAAGCAAAATGATTTGGATTATGCCGAGTTTATAGAGGATTATTCTGTTAAGATTCGTGGCCTTAAGGGTGAGCTTGATTTTTTGTTTCGTAAGCTTTACGAAGTTAAGAGAGGAATTATTGTTAATAGAGTAACTTCGGAAGGGGAGTTTGTGCCTTTTCGGATAATCGTAACAGATGAAGGGAGTTATGATTTTTATTATTATGCTATTGAAGATTTATTTTTAAAACATTACGTTGGGATAGAACTTTTTAGTGCTTTGCTTACGGTTAAGAACATAGATTCAAGTTTATTGGCTTTTGAGAAAAAATTTATTCCTATATCCGATGTAGACATCAATTTTAAATACTTTCAGGAAAATTCTTCATTTAACAAGATATTTGTTTTAAATTCTTTAATAATTCCATCAGGAAAAGCTTTGTATTTCATTGAATTTATTAAGAAAGTATTATTTAACATTGCGTCCAATAGCATTGTTAAAGATATTTTTGTTAGAGCTAAAAATTTAAAACTTAGTGAGTATGATCGAATTTTGGAAGATGGTATAAGTGGGGTAGGGGTTGTTCATAATCTTCTTTTGGGGATTTTGGAAAATAAGGATGAAATTTTAAACAAGAAGGGAGTTAATATTCCTAAGAATTACTTTACTTTTTTAGAAATATTGAGTACCTATATTTCCAATGAGAAAAATTTAGAAGAGCTTAAGGCTGTGGAAAGTATTAGGATAGATGAAACTTTAAAATCAATTGAAAAAACAATGGAATTCAGGCCTGGGTATATTAATATGGAGGAGTTTCAGAAAATTCTTAAAGAGCATTCTGGAGAATTATCGGATCCTGAGTACTTTTTAAAAGTTGCCAATGAATATTTTTTTGAGTCCAAGATTAAAGATGTTTTACCTAGGGTGTTTAGTATTAAGTCTGGGGTGTACTTATATAAACCATGTGTTTATTCTATGTTTTTAAAAGAATTTGATCGAATCTTAATTGATATTAAGGATGAATTGAGAGATGGGTTGTTTAAAATTCTTAAAGGTGACCGAGATTCTTCTTCTATTCTTACTGAAGAAGGATTGGATAAAACTTTAAGAGAATTCATTTTAAATTATGGTATTAATGATTATTGTTTTAGAAATAAAGTTGCGTTTCTTGATTTTATTGTCTCTCATTATAGACGAGTTTCTAAAACTCAAAATATTCAGACTCATCTTAAGGATATAATAAAAACGGAAGCAGCTAAATATTTTAAGAATAGTAATGAATTTTTGCCACTTTACAGGGTGTATAAGATTGACCTGCCTGGTATTTTAAAATCTGCTTATAAGGAACTGGGCTTGCTAAAAAAAGTTCTTCTGTTCTTAACAGGAAGGCATCAAAGTTACAAGGAAGCTCTATCTAGACTAGATATTAAGGTAGGAATGAAGAGTAGCGTGGGGCTCTTCGATCCGAATGAAAGAGATCAGAAACAGCGTGACAAGAGACAAAAGCAAAGGGAGGACAAAATAGAACAGGCTAGAAATTCTTATGTTAGAAAGGGCAAGGAAACTCCTCCCTTCAAGGAAGCAGAGGCTAAAAACTATAGTAAAACAGAGCAAGACGAAGCCTGGTCCAAGTTTGGTGACAGACTTAACAAAAAGTGACCTAAAACAGGTCTTTAGGTCTCCTTGCTGTGTTCTTTGAAGTCTGGCATTCCGCATAGTGCCTTATTTTACCGTTCTCAAATCTAGACTTCATTACAATCTTCCCGCCCCACCTACTCAACAATTCCTTAAACCCGCCCCTTTGGGCATTCTTGGAAAGCTTTGCCATCTTAAACTCCTCACTGAGATGCTAATTTGCTGTATAATAAATCTATCAAAATAATGTTAATTGATCAAGGAACGACTATGTTTTTTATAATGGTTTTTATATCATATAATCTTTTTTCAAAAGATGTTTATTACAGGTATGTTGATTATGATATTAACTATAAAATAAAGGGAAAATATAAGATAAGCAAGGAAGAAGCTGAGGAAGAATGTGGATATAAGTTTACTTATAATGGTGAGGGGAAGCTTGTATTTGTTGATTATATTGGCAAGCTTAACATTTTAATTCCCTCTTTTTTTTGTGCAAATCAGATTAGAATAGAATATTCTAAGAATGTAGAAAGGCGTTCGTTTTTAAACGGCGGGTTTGCCGCTAAGAACTCAAAGGGAGTTTATATTGAGCAGATAGAGTATTTGTCGAGCAACAGAATTAAGAATATTTTCAACTATAATAAATCTAATGAAATTATAAAGGATAAGTATGGGGTTTTTTATTATTATTTTGTTTATCATGATAATAACAGCTTTGATGTTTACAGGTTTAGTGAGGCTGGATTTCAAATTAAAGATTTAAATGATGTTTATTATACTAGGGTTACCTATGATGATTCTGCTCGTACAAAGACGGTTTTCTATCATGATGATGGCAACTATAGTATGAAGGCTAAGAATGGAATATATGGGTTTAGATTAACCTATGATGGTGAGCATAATGTTATAAAGGAGGAATACCTAGATCAGTCATCTTATTTGTATGGAAATCCTTTCTCTGTTGCATTAAAGACATATCGTTATGATGTTGAGGGGAGAGTTATTGAAATTTTAAATTATGACCTTAAGCATAATCTGACTCCTGATGAGAATAATGTAGCGGTATATAGGTATGATTATAATTTGAAGGAAAAGGATTATTTTCATAAAGAATACAACTATGACCCCAGTAATAAGTTAACTATTAGTCAAAATGGTTATGCCATGAAGAAGACCATTTTTTATATACAAAATAATGAAAAAAGAGTAATAAATTATAGCAATAAAGTAAATAAAAATTACAAAAGTGATGTTCCTGCTACCTATGAGGAAAAGTATGAAATAATGAACAATTTTAAAGGCATTGCAGTTTATAGTTATAAGTACGACAGCAACTTTTATTTGATTGAGAGCCTTTTTTTTGATAAAAGTTTTAATTTAATAAGTGATTTAAATGGTGTCATGATTTATAAGTATTCTTATGATGAGGATGGGCTTCTTGCAGCTCAAGAGCATTATGGGGATTTTGATAATCCTATAGAAAACATCGAAGGTGTTTTCAGATATAAGTTCGCTTATGATGTTAATGGTAATATGATCTTAAAAAGTAATTATTCTAGGAGTGGTGTTTTGGTTGCAGATCTTAACTCTGTTTTTGAGTATGCTTATGAGTATGATAAACAAAATAGGCTTATTAGTCAGAAAAATTTTGGAAACTTAGGTCAATTGCAAGATGATGCGCATGGTGTTAGTGTGTACAAATATGAATATAATAAGTTTGGGAAGATTGCTAGGAAAACAAATCACGGACCCGATTTAAGATTAAGAGATGATATTGGGGGTATCTCGGTTTTCAAATGGATTTACGATAGCAAGGGCAATTTGGTTGACTTTCAAAAGTTTGATTCTTTGGGTAATTTAATATAAGTATTTTTTATCATCATGCTTGCCAATTGAACACAGTATTTCATACTTGCTCACCCCAGATTCTCTACTAAGTTCATCTAGAGTCAAATTTTCAGAGATTATTTCTACCTTCTCTCCTATGTTTATTTTTAAATCTTTAGGTATCTCGATTATCGTTGTGTTCATACATACTTTTCCTCTGATTGGACACTTTTTGTCTTTTATTAGATAACAAAAATTATTGGATGTATTTTGTGGAATACCATCAAAGTATCCAACAGGCACGAGTCCGATCTGTATGTCTTCTTTTGCTGTAAATAGGCCTGAGTATGATACTGATTCTCCTTGGCTTATATTTTTAAGAAATACAACTTTTGAATACAAACTTAATACAGGCTTGAGATTTAGATTGTTTTTTGACCTATTTGGATTTGAATGGTATCCATACAAAATAAGTCCAGGTCTTACCATGTTGAATTTTTTACTTATGGTGTAGTTCTCTGTGTGTGCTGAGTTGGATACATGGATAAATTTGGGATTTATGTTGTTTTGGCTAAGCTCATCTATGAAACATGTAAATTTTTCTGTTTGTTCTTTAGTGATTTTTGTATTTTCCGTTGTGGGTAAGTGAGTGCAAACCCCCTCTAATTCTACTGATTTTGAATTATGTATTTGATCAGCCAGGCCTAGAGCATTTTCTATCTTAATTCCATATCTGTTCATTCCAACATCAACTTTTAAGTGAACCCTTATTTTTTTATTTTGCCTTAAGCATTCTTGTTCTATTAAAGATAAGTAGCAAGAGTCGGCTACAAAGGGTGTAATATCAAACTTAACCAGATTTTTTATCTCGCTTCTGTCTGTGTTAATGTAGAGCAATGTTTTTGCATTTTTGTCGATTTTTTTAACCCTTATAGCCTCATCTATCCAGAAAAGACCAAAATAATTTACCCCTTTTTCTTTTAAAAAATTAAATGTTTCAATCAGTCCGTGTCCGTAAGCATCGGCTTTCAGAGTAGCTGCTAATTCCCTACCTCGAATGTGATTCCTAATTGACGTTAAATTACACTCCAAATTTTTAAAGTTTATGATAATCTCTTTCCGCTTGCCCATCCCCAACATTATATACTAGTTGATTTGAAATAAATTTTTCATTCCCTAAGTTTTTCTATTCTACCGGTATTGGAAAATGATTAAAATTTTGATCCTCATAAACTGTCCTTAGTTCCTTTTGAAACTCATTATATATCTGGGGATTGATTCTTATTTTATATTGCTTTTCTGAACCATCTTCCTTATTTTTTACTGTTATTCTTGAGATAATATAGTACCAGTTCGAGTTCTTGTAGTATCCAGCGATCGTTTTTGCCAGCGTGGGAGTTCTTAATACTCCAAAAGAATACGCGTCTGTGCAGCCCTCTTTTTGTGAGCTTTGTTTTCCAGTTGCCATTCCATTTAAGTAATATATAAAATCTCCATCATCGGGAGTTAGAAATTCTAGTTGTGTTATTTCGTATTTTTCTGAGGCCTCATTTGACAAGTCAAATGAAATGGTAGCTGCTGAGCCAATTACTACAAAAGCATTGACAAATGAGTAGGTTATGCCCTCAAGTTCTTTTATTTTTTGCCCTTCAGGGTCTGTTAAGTCCATATAAGGTGTGCTAATTGCAACTTCAGCCGTTATAAAAAAGATGCTTTGTTGCAATGTTTTAACATTTACTTTTATATTTTCCCTTACAATGTATTTAGAGTTTTGAAATGGGTCGATCGTGTCTGCTGCAAACAGAAATCGACCTAACCCTATGAAGATAAGAAATAAGATTGATTTTTTCGGCATTTTAGCATTCGTTTCCTTTTAAGTGATGTATTGTTTTAAATGTAAAACCATTCAATTGTACCATATCTGAGATTCTAATTAGCACTGATCCAGCAATAGAGTTTAGACCTTGTCTAAAGAGGGCATGCTGAGTTGTTCGTTTGCAATATTGAGCCTCGGCTACGATCAAGATAGAAGACGCCCTTATGGCATTTGAGACTAAAAAATAATGCGCTAGGCACATTATTTTAAGTCATCAAATAAATCATAATTTTTTTCTTTGATTTCTGGATACAGTCTGGCCACTTCCTTTAGCAGATCATGTACAAATCTTGAATTAAGAGATATGTCATAGATCTCTAATTTTTGAGTTTTTTTGTTTCTCAAAGTTAATTTAGCGATCATATATGTCCATTGATCGTCTATATATGTATTATCAAACGCCAATCTGACTTCATTAGTTATTGGTAGTCCGAAAGGAAAGGATGTTACATAACCTGTTTCTCCTGATGGTTCAGGTGGAAATAAGGCGGAGTCTTTAATGTCTAGGTTTTTTCCTGATGTTACTAGTCTTAAGTCGTCAACTGTATATTCCGGATCCCCTTTTGCAGTAGTCTCAATGAGAATAAAAAATGAAGCAGTAGCACTTAATTCTTCATTCATTTTAATAGGAGAGATTACGTAAGAGTATCCTAATTTTTCCTTAAGAGCAGGAATTTCTTGTCCCTGTTTATCAAAAATTGGCATTGCTTTTGTCTTTTTCCAAGTCACAGTCGCACTTTTATTTATTACGGGTAGTTTTTCTATGTATTTTGCTCCATCAATGAATTCTAATTTTTCATTACCTGCCTGTATTCCAATCTTTTCTTTATCAAAGTCAGCTTTTTTGGGGCCTCTGAAAAAGGAACACCCAATTGTTAACAAAACCAACGTAAGAAATACTATTAATTTTATATCTATTTTGTTCGCCATAATATTTTTCTCCTTTTATGACTAGTCATTTAAGCAATAGTGTTAAACATATTGATAGGAATTACACGCATAAATTGAGTCGTCATATTCTCCTTCTTTTATAAGAATAATTATCATTTTAAATTCATACAATAATGTTAAAGATAATAGCACAATTATATGGATTTTTAGTCATTTTGTGCAAATTTAGTTAGAATCGTAGACGGTTATATTGGGGGTAAATTATAGCAAGGGCACTTTTGCTGCAAAAAAATGGATTATTCCAATAATTATTGAAAGGATCCCTATCAACCTTTTATTGCCTTCAAGTATGGACTTGAACTTTCCATATTCTTTGCTGTTTTGAATGTTTGTTGGGATCTTTTGGCTTAAGAAAAAGATGAATCCTATGAAAAATAAGCTAACAGCAGGAAATAAATTCCCAATTATCGGTAACCCATAAGGCGTAATTATTTCAAAAATGCTAGCTACTAAAAACACTGTACCGAAAATACTTCTTATGCTCTTGTTATCATTAATCAAACTTACAAACTCCTCAAATATAACGAAAAACTTAAATTTCTCCCTTAAAATTGGAAATGCCAAAACTATGCCTCCCAATATATTAAGCAAGACTGATATGAAATACATCTGCAACATCGCTCAACCCCCAAAATCTAACAGCTTACTAAAGTAGACCCGATCCCCTTTTTCATTTATCAGGATTACATTTAATAAAACCTCATTTCTGTACGCAACACTAGTATATAACGTATAATTGATCTTGTCTATGTAAATCATATTGTTTTCAATGAGCTTGTCATCCAAGTATATTTCCAAGTTAGCTTTTCCTAACTCCTTGTTTGGGCTTTGGATATTTATTTTAATATATAAATTTTTATTCTCTTTCGTGTACTCTATTGTTACTCTAGGTTTATATTTTAGTTCTGATTTTTTAAAGTCGGGAATAAATACTATTTTTATAACAAATAACATTATGACAAAAAATGCCCCTGTGACTAAGTGCTTTTTTAGTCTTCTGTTATAGTTGCTTTGTGTCTGAGTCTTACAATTTTCTTGTCGCATAGGTTTAAACGCCTAGGGTCATAGTTTAAGCAGGGTATTTAAATTCCACCAATAGACACTCACTCCACTCTTTTCGCCATAAAGTATGCTAAGTATTCCATCCCTAGATAGACTTTCAGCGAGAAATGTAAGGTTTGGAGGTTCAATTAAAATCATTTGCTCTTTAATTTGTCCCTCATTATCAAGGCTCCATATTAAAGTATTGAGCAGATTCTTTATGCTAGTGGATGCTATTATCTTATCTTTTTGAATTCCAATGATATTTATAAAACTTTCCTGTTGATCATCTAACAAGTTTTTAGGCAGGACAACCTTGCTCTTTATTTCAAATTTTTTATTTTTGTTTAGACTTACTGTGTAAAGATATTGATTTTTAATTCTCACCCCAAGGTCATTAATATTTTCATTAGTTCCGATGTTTTCATAATAGGTTGTCTTTACATAAATAATTTTTTTGCTTACTTCAAAAAATACTTTATCTATTGATATGTTATATTTCTTGGTTTCATCTTCAGGTATTTGTAACATATGCTTGTTAACATAAACCTTGTAAAGGGGCAATAACTCGTTATCATAAGAATATATGATATATCCTTCACTATATATTGTTATTATAGCTATGTGATTTCCATCGTCAATATTTATGTCGTAAACTTGTGGGAATGGTGTTCCATTTTTGCCTTCTTGCCCTAGTACCTCTATGGATAAATCTTTATTTAAAATGAATATTTTCGTAAAGTACGCAATATTTTCTTTCTCATCGAATTTAGATTTTCCACTATCGAGTTTGTCTGACACTACAATAAAATCCTTTGATGGATAGATGGCTTGGATATTTTCAAAATCTACTTTTTTGATCTTAAGATCTTGATTTGTTTTAAATATTCCATTTTGGTAGGCTTGAATTAATTTTCCATAGGAATTAAAAATCATTAACTTGTTTGCTTTTGTCTCTACGATGTACACAAGGCCGTTGTATGTTTTAACATCAAAACTTGAGTTATTAAATCTATCCTCAAGTGGTGCAATTTCTCCAGGTAGGGTTCCAAATGGTATTTTGAATTGCTTCTCTCCTAGTTCGTTTAAAGTTTTAGTGTTACATGATATAATTACGAGGAGTAAATTTAGTATGTAAACTTTGTAAAACTTTCTCATATTTAGATGGTATTATTTTAAATGGTTAAAAGTCAATTATTTGGGAGAATTGATACCTGGTATGTTAAGAGCAATATTTGAGACGACTGTTGGCTCGAAGAATAAAAGAGATTTAAAAAATTATCTTCCTGCTTTAAGGAATATTAATAGGCTTGAGTCTTGGGCACTTTCTTTAGCTGACGAAGACTTTAGTAGGCAGACGGATAGATTTAAAAGTGAACTTAGGGAAGGTAAGACTCTGGAAAATATACTAGAGGAAGCATTTGCGCTTTCCAGAGAAGCAGCTAGAAGGCGGCTTAAGGAGAGGCCTTATGATGTTCAGCTTATTGCAGGACTTGCACTTCACCAAGGTAAAATAGTAGAAATGAAGACGGGAGAGGGTAAGACTTTATCTTCTGTTCAGGCTGCTTATCTGAACAGTTTAACAGGTGATGGGGTTATTATTGTTACTGTTAATGATTATCTTGCTGAGCGTGATTCAAATTGGATGAGGCCAGTTTTTGACCTTTTGGGGGTTAGTGTTGGTGTTGTACTTTCTGATATGGATTATGGTAGAAGGAAGGTGGAGTATGGTAGGGATATCACTTATGTTACAAATAATGAGCTTGGGTTTGATTATTTAAGAGATAATATGCGCTTTGATTTAGCACAGAAGTCTTTAAGAAATTTTAATTACTGTATCATTGACGAGATTGATTCTATTTTAATTGATGAGGCCAGAACTCCTTTAATTATTTCTGGTTCTACTGAGGGGGATACTAGGGCTTATCTTGAAGTTAATTCTCTTGTATCTCTTTTAAAGGAATGTTCTAGGAACCCAAAAACTGGAGATTATCCCTTAGAGATTGATGACCTTGACGGGGACTTTACGGTTGATGAGAAGAGCAAGAGGATATCTTTTACGGTGAACGGATTGAATAATCTTGAAAAAATTTTGGTTTCAAGAGGCATAATCAAAGGGTCTATGTATGTTGATCCTAATTTTAACTATGTTCATTACATGACTCAAGCCTTAAAAGCTCATTTGCTTTTCTTAAAAGATAGAGAATATATTGTTGGAGATTCTGGAGTTGAGATTGTTGATGAGTTTACGGGTCGTGTCTTAACGGGACGAAGATATTCTGATGGATTGCACCAGGCCATTGAAGCAAAGGAAGGTGTTAGGGTTGCTAGTGAAAACAAGACTATGGCAACAATTACATTTCAGAATTTATTTAGGATGTTTAAGAAGATTTCTGGTATGACAGGTACTGCTGATACGGAGGCTAAGGAATTTCATAGGATATACAATCTTGATGTCGTTGTTGTGCCTACCAATAGAGTGGTGGCAAGAAT
Source organism: Borrelia sp. RT5S (assembly GCF_021165755.1). NCBI lineage: Bacteria > Pseudomonadati > Spirochaetota > Spirochaetia > Spirochaetales > Borreliaceae > Borrelia > Borrelia salvatorii. The sequence goes on along the minus strand of NZ_CP088936.1, from coordinate 155,242 downwards.
AGACGAGGATGATATTATTTATTACACTGAAGAATTCAAGTTTAATGCGATTACTGAAGAAGTTTATGAGGCTTACAAGAGGGGTCAGCCTGTGCTTGTTGGGACTGTCTCTATTGAGAAATCTGAAATTTTGTCAAATATGTTTAAGAGTAGAGGTATTAGGCATGAGGTGCTTAATGCTAAGAATCACTTTCGTGAAGCTTTAATTATTGCTGAGGCAGGAGCAAAGCATTCTGTTACGATTGCTACTAATATGGCTGGTAGGGGTACTGACATTAAGCTTGGGGGTAATCTTGAGCATCGAGTTCGTAAGAAGATTGGGACGGGGGCAAGTCTTGAGGAGTTTCAAAGAGCTGTTTGGGAAGAACGGGATCAGTATCTTAAAGACTATGAGGAAGTGAAGAAACTTGGTGGGCTTTATGTTATTGGTAGTGAGAGGCATGAATCAAGAAGAATAGATAATCAACTTAGAGGGCGAGGGGGAAGGCAGGGAGATGCAGGGCGATCAAGGTTTTATGTGTCCCTTGAAGACGACTTGATGCGTCTTTTTGCAGGTGATAGTTTAAGGTCGTTAATGGGAAAGCTTGGGATGGCCACAGGTGAACCTATTGCACATTCTTTGTTAACAAGATCCCTAGTTAATGCACAAAAGAGAGTGGAAGATAGGAATTTTGAAATTAGAAAGCATCTCTTGGAATATGATGATGTTATAACAAAACATAGAGAATTTATTTATGCACAAAGAGATTCAATCCTTGCTGATGATAACATTAAGGAGCGCCTTCTTCTTTCTTTAAGGGAATATCTTGACTTTTTGTTTGATGATGTTAAAGGTGACGTGGTCACGGGTTCTGTTTTAGGCGAGATAAATTCGATTTTTGCTCACATGATGGGGGATATTGGTTCTGTGGAAGGAGCTGGTATTTTAGATTTAAAAAATAGGTTGATGGAAGTTGCTAAGACTAACTTAGTTGAGAAGGAAAGTTTAATTGGCCCTGAGCTTTTAAACGAATTTCTGAGATACGAGTATTTGAAAAATATTGATTCTAGATTTCAAGAACATCTAGCAAATCTCGATTCTTTAAGAGAGTCTGTTTATCTTAGGTCTTATGCTAATAAGAATCCGATTACCGAGTACAAGGAAGAGGGATTTATAATTTTTAGTGAGCTTGTAAAAGATATTAAGGTTGAGACTATAAGACGAACTTTGCAAATGAAGGTTGACGTTGATTCTAGTGATTATGAAAATAAACCTCTTAAGAAAATAAAAGCTACCCATAAAAAATTTGCAGATTTCGTTTCTGGAGAAGGGAATAAAGGAGGCGTGCAAATAGTTAGGAGTAGTCCCAAAGTGGGAAGAAATGAGCCTTGTTACTGCGGGAGTGGTAAGAAATATAAAAATTGCCATGGAAAAGGCTAGAGAGGAGGATTTTGTGTTTAAGTTACCAGAACTTGGTTACGCTTATGATGCATTGGAGCCGTATATTGATGCTAGAACTGTGGAACTTCACCATAGTAAACATCACAACGCGTACACAGTAAATTTAAATTCTGCCCTTGAGAAAGCAGAAATGAATTATTCTAAAGATATTGAGAGTATATTAAAGAATATTCAACGTTTTCCTCAGGAATTACAAACGACTATAAGAAATAATGGAGGCGGGTATGCTAATCATGACATGTATTTTAGGGTGTTGAGGCCTGGGAATGGGGATAATATTTTAGAAAGTTTTGAGGAGCACGTTAATACTACTTTTGGAAGTCTTGATGGGCTTAAGGTGGCTTTAAAGGATTCAGCTATGAAAATTTTTGGAAGTGGTTGGGCATGGCTAGTGATTCATGCAAAAAAGGAATTGCAAATAGTAACAAGACCAAATCAGGACAGTCCTTTGATGGAGGGCTATAAACCTGTTTTAGGTATTGATGTTTGGGAGCATGCATACTATCTTAAATATCAAAATAGAAGGGCAGATTATCTTGATGCGTTCTTTAAGGTCCTAAATTGGGAAGAGGTTTCAAGGGTATACAATGAGGCAATAGGGTGATATTGTTTGAAGGGTTTGCAAGCTAAGCTGGGATGGGTATGTTATACGTCGTTATTGAAATTGTTTTTTTCAATGTCATCGAAGTATTTTACCGTGCCGACTTTAAGCTCATATGTTGCAGGTACGTCCGAGACGATAGCTGCTTTTGCGTGCAGCTGTAGAGCGCTAATTGTCCACATGTGGTTAACTCCGCTTTCAATTGCGTGTTTTAGGGCTCTTGCCTTGTTGTGTCCGCTTACAATAATTAACACTTCTTTTGAATCCATAATTGTTCCTACTCCCACAGTTAGTGCACTTTTGGGAACTTTATTAACATCGTTGTCGAAAAATCTAGAATTTGCAATAATTGTGTCTTGAGTTAAGGTTTTAATTCTTGTTCTTGATTTAAGAGATGATCCTGGTTCATTGAAAGCAATATGGCCATCAGGGCCAATTCCGCCCACAAAAAGCGCAATACCACCGTAGGATTTAATTTTTTTCTCATAGTCTTCACATTCTCGATAAAGATCAGTAGCGTTGCCATTTAGAATATGCACATTTTCATTCTTTATATCTACATGCGATAGAAAGTTATTCCACATAAATGAATGGTAGCTTTCGGGATGGTTTTTATCTAGTCCTACATATTCATCCATATTAAAAGTAACCACATTTTTGAATGAAATTTTTCCAATTTTGTGCATTTCAATTAGGTTTTTATACATTCCAAGAGGAGAACTACCTGTCGGAAGGCCCAGGACAAAGGGTTTTTCTTTTGTTGGTGAAAATTCTTTTATTCTCACAGCTACATGGTTGGCAGCCCATCTTGAAATATCTCTATATTCGGGTCTAATGATTAATCTCATCTATGTTTGTCTCCTTGTATTCTGCTAGTTAGAATCAAAGTTTGTTAAATATTATTCTTGATTCTATCATTGTCAGTTTTAAGTTTAGGTCCTTATCAATAACATTTATGTTTGCATCATAACCATGGCATATTAATCCTTTTTTTTCAAGATTAATTATTCTTGTTGGGTTATATGAACTTGCTTGAATGGCGTCGCTTAAGCTATAGCCAAATTCTACTAAGTTTTTAACACCTTGTTCCATTGTAAGAGCTGATCCTGCAATTGTGTCACCTCTTACTGTATGAAATAATCCATCGTCTTTAAGGTAGACTTCATCTCCATTAGCGAATAACCTTCCAGTTGCTTGCAGAGTTGGTGTTAATCCGTCGGTTACAAGAATCAATTTACTTATGTCCTTAAGCTTTCTAAGCATTAAAACAAGTTTCGGATGAATATGATATCCGTCAGCAATAATTTCGCAAGATATATCGCCATGGATCAAGACAGCCCCTATTGCATTTGGATTTCTGTGATCAAGCTTTGACATTGCATTGAAGAAGTGAGTTGTGTGGAGTATTCCTACTTGAAAACCTTCAATCATATTTTCATATTTTGCGTTAGTGTGACCTGCTTGAAGTGTTATGTTGTTCTGCATGCAAAACATTGCAAGCTCTCTCATTCCCTTAAGTTCGGGAGCAACCGTCATTGTGGCGATATTTGTTCTCTTCCTCCCAAAAGAGTCTGTAAAAGGCCCGCCCGCTGCGTCTATGAATTTTTTCATGATTTCAATACTTGGTTCCTGAAGATAAGAGATAGGATGAACACCTTTTTTTTCAGGAGAGAAAAAGGGTCCCTCAAGGTGAAGTCCTAAGATCTTTGCTCCCTTTTCTTTGCCCATCGCATCCGTGCATGCACTAATAGTTGCAATCATTTCATCAATAGGACGAGGATAAAGCGTGGGCAAGAAACCCACTACGCCATACTTTGCCAAATGATGCGACATTTGAATTATAGAATCCGTAGAACATTGATCAGTTCCATAACCACAAAAGCCATGTATGTGATTATCGTAAAGGCCTGGTGTTACGTAGTTGCCCTTAATATCAATCATCTCATAGTCTCTTAGGTCAATTTTTTCAAGTCTATCAGCCGTTACGATGTCAAAAATTTTACCGTCTCTAGTAAGGACAGCCGAATCCTCTATTTTATCATTCCCTGTCAGCACAGATTTTGAGTTGAATAAGCAGAAATTTGCCATATTTACTCTCCTATTGACTTAAATTTTACTATAAGCGAACATGTTTTTAAAGGCATGCATCTGTTTCTCCAGTGTGCTTTCAATCTTACGTATTTTCCACTTTGCTGGTTTTCTAGACAGATCCCGTCATTAATTTTCGAGCCTTCTGTGTTAAACTTTTCACAGGGGGTATTTTGATGTCTTCTGGATTTTTTGTTCCAGGTGTGGATAGCAAGTATAATACTAAGGAGATCCGAGAGTCAATGCTTAAGGGCGACAAGGCTAGGATAGATACATCTTTGAAGAAACTTGAACACCTAGAGCAGGAAAAGAGTGCTTGGCAGGTGATTAATAGGAAGGTGTCTACTCTAAATTCGCTCGCAAAGCAAATTACATCTCTTAATAGCCCTTTCAATAACATGTCAGGAAAGTCTAGTAACAGCGATGTACTGTCTATGTCCGCTCGTTACGGAGCTAGGAATGAAACTTATAGAATTAATGTTAATCAAGTAGCAAATTCGGATGTTTTCTTATCTGCAAATTTTAAACAAAAAGAGGTCGAGGTCCCTGCGGGCGATTATACGTTTTTAGTTGGCACTAAGGAGATTAAGTTTAAAAATAGTGGTGATATTGTCTCTCTTGTAAGGGATATTAATAGTCGAGGTAAGGGATTTTTATCTGCAAAAATTGTCAAAAGTGATAACGTTGGGAATAGTAGATTGATTTTCCAATCTTTAAAAGAAGGTGAGTCCAATAAACTTATTATGAGGGATGAAGCTTTAAGGCTTGCTAAAAAAATAGGTATTTTAAGTGAACATGAAACGAATTTCATCCCAGATCTTACAGAAATTATTAACACTCAGCAGAACAGTAGTAATAACATTTCTATCAGTAAAAATAATATTACATTGGAACCCCTTTCGGAGATTTCAATAAGTATTCCGGAAAATATTGAGGTCAGCGGAGGGAGCAAAATTAAATTTGAGATTAAGTATCATGATACTGAAGATGAGGGTGTTTTAAACAAGATTGTTTTTAACCCCGGTGAGGCTACATTTGAGGACGCTAGGGTTGAGGGCGAAGATAGCATAATTAATCTTGGACCTGATCATAAGCTTCCTTTAAGGGAAAAGAAGTATATTCAACTGAATATGATTAAAATACATAGCAATTCGGGGTCTCTAGAATTGCCACCAATAAATGTTTCCAGTGAGTTTGAGAAGGTTGAAGTTGAAATTGGAGCGCTTTTAGATCTAAAGGAGATAAATATTGAGAATAAAGTTAATAACAAGGTATTTACTATTCGTGGCGTTGAAATTTTTGACCCAAGAAATAGGGATGGTTATTTACCAATAAACGCTAAAAGCTTTGCAGAGAATGCGAAGGTGAGATTTGATGGGATAGATGTTGAACGTGATTCTAATGTTATTAATGATTTAATTCCTAATGTTACGCTAAATTTGAAAAAAGCGTCGGATGAAATTATTATTGCTCAGGTTGAGCCAGATTACGAGGGAATTAAAAAACTTTTATTGGATTTTCTTGTGGCTTACAATGAAGTTCTTGCTGAAATTAATATTGTAAATTCTAATGAAGATAATACGGAGGGTAAGAAGTCAGATGTGCTAGAGGAGTTAACTTACTTAAGCGAAGAAAATAAAGAAGAGGCCTATAAGAATTTAGGAATTCTTAGGACAGAATACGCACTAAAGAATCTGAAAGCAAGGTTAGAATCGATCATGTTCAATAGCTACAGGACTAATGACCCTAACTTCTCCATAATAAGTCAAATAGGAGTGTTTACTAACTCTATATCTTCTTCTGGTGGACTATCTCGTTATTTACAACTTGATGAGAAAAAATTCAAGGAGATAATACAAAACAACATTGACTCTGTAAGAGAACTTTTTGCTTTTGATCTTAATGAGGACCGAATTTATGATGATGGACTTGCTAAGGTACTTGGGGATTATTTATTTCCTTTAGTAAGCTCTGGAGGGTTTATTTACAATAAAATAAGGAGTTATGATCTTAAGATTCCTAATCAGAAGAGTGTAGTTGAGGATTATAGGAAGCAATATGAAGAACGAGAGAGGAAAGTGGAGGGCGAGCTTAACACTCTGGATTTTACTGTGAAGAGAATGAAAGAACAAGAAGGGGTTCTTAAATCTTTTGATTTACAAAGACAAAATAAGTAATGAATTCATATTTAATTGGCATTGTATTTATCTTTTTCTTATTTTTGTGATATCCTTCTTAAAAGGTGAAGGGATTCGCCGAAAATGCGTTATGAATCAAGGAGGAACATTATATGATTATAAATCATAACACTTCAGCTATTAATGCTTCAAGAAATAATGGTATTAATGCTGCTAATCTTAGCAAGACTCAGGAGAAACTTTCTAGTGGGTATAGAATTAATCGTGCGTCTGACGATGCTGCTGGTATGGGTGTTGCTGGGAAAATTAATGCTCAAATTAGAGGATTGTCTCAGGCATCTAGAAATACTTCAAAGGCCATAAACTTTGTTCAAACAACAGAAGGAAATTTGAATGAAGTAGAGAAGGTGTTGGTAAGAATGAAGGAACTTGCGGTTCAATCTGGTAATGGTACTTATTCAGATGCGGACAGGGGGTCTATTCAGATTGAAATTGAACAACTTACAGATGAGATTAATAGAATTGCTGATCAATCTCAATATAACCAGATGCACATGTTATCAAACAAATCTGCTGCTCAAAACGTAAGAACAGCTGAGGAGCTTGGTATGCAACCTGCTAAGATTAATACACCTGCTTCATTGTCTGGGGCTCAGGCTTCATGGACTTTGAGGGTGCATGTTGGTGCAAATCAGGATGAGGCTATTGCTGTTAATATTTATGCGGCTAATGTTCCTAATCTTTTTGCGGGAGAGGGTGCTCAGCAGGCTCCAGCTCAAGCAGGGAATCAACAGGAAGGTGGAGCAGAGGCACCGGCGGCGGTGGCAGCACCGACACAGGGTGGGGTTAATTCTCCGATTAATGTTACAACTACTGTTGATGCTAACATGTCACTTGCTAAGATTGAGAATGCTATTAGGATGGTAAGCGATCAGAGAGCTAATCTTGGTGCTTTCCAAAATAGACTTGAGTCTATTAAGAATAGTACGGAGTACTCTATTGAAAATTTAAAGGCTTCTTATGCTCAAATTAAAGACGCTACTATGACAGATGAGGTCGTTTCATCTACAACTAATAGTATTTTGACACAGTCTGCTATGGCTATGATAGCGCAAGCAAATCAAGTTCCGCAGTATGTGTTGTCACTTCTTAGATAAATTTGATTTTTAAGTATAAAGGGTCTTTTAAAAGACCCTTTATTTTTGCTTACATCAAGAAAATTATAATGATGTTTTAGCATTAGTTTATGTTAGTATGTTTTGCTTGCGATGTTTTAATTAGGAGTTCGCTTTGTACAAGGCTAGCGTTAGAGTCAGGAACCTTTATAAAACATTTTCTTATAGTGGTAATAAAAGGCAAATAGTTAAGGCGATAAACGACTATGAGGCGGGTAAAGATAGAACGGAAATCTATAAGGAATCTTCCATTTTTATTGCGAATGCTAATATTAGTCTTGATGTTTATGAAAATGAAATTTTAGTTATTATGGGGATGTCGGGTTGTGGTAAGTCTACTTTTGTTAGATGTCTAAATGGTATACATAAACTAGATTCCGGATCTATTTTGGTAGACAATATTGAGATGAATGATATTAATCAAAAAGATCTTTCTACGTTAAGGAAGGATAAATTTGCTATGGTGTTTCAGAATTTTGGACTTTTCCCACATATGAATGTTTTAAGAAACGTGACTTATGGACTTGAAGTTAAGGGGGTTAACAAAAAAATTAGAATACAGAAAGCTCTCGATGTGTTAAGACTTGTGGGGCTTGAGGATGCTCGGTATAAATATATAAACGAACTTTCAGGTGGAATGAAACAAAGGGTAGGAATAGCACGTGCTTTGGTGGTCGATCCAGATATACTTTTAATGGATGAGGCTTTCTCGGCTCTTGATCCTCTAATCCGAGGGGAAATGCAAGATGAGCTTTTAAGGTTGGTAGATAAATTAAAGAAGACAGTTGTATTTATTACTCACGATTTAATTGAGGCTTTTAAGTTGGGCAACAGGATAGCTTTTATGAAAGATGGAGAAATTATTCAAATAGGAAAGCCTCTAGAAATATTAGCAAATCCTAGTACGGACTTTATAGCTAATTTTATTAAAAATCTTCCTGTTTTAAACATTTTAAAGATTAAAGATATTATTAAGGTAGATTTTTCTCTTAACATGAGTTCTAGTGGATTTAATGTTATCATTGAAAGGAGTGGCGATGGGTTTAGTTTGTACAACACAGCTAGCAAAGTAAGGTTTAGTAATCTTGTTTCTTTAAGATTAGGGTTGGATGATGAGATAAAGAGGGTTGTGCAGTATTTGAATAAATTAAATTATTTGATAATAACGGATGATCAAGACGGTATTGTTGGATATATTGATTTGGGAGAAATTGCCACTTTGTTATCAAGATAGGGCTTATGGACAGAGATTTTGTAGTGTCTACTATAGATGAATTTTTTAACTTTTTGGTTGACAATTTTGCGAATTCTAGTGGTATAGGGTTTTCAAGGGTTGTTCTTTTATTTTACGAAAATTTAAAGAAATTATTTATTTTCATTAATCCTATTTTTTTTATTGTTATTATTTGTGTTTTCAGTGTTTTCTTTTTAAAGAAAAGATTGGCTTTATTGATTATGTTGGGGTTTTGTTTCATTTTGTACTTCAATCTTTGGGAAGTTTCAATGGATACTATATCGATTATTTTTGTATCTGTGTTATTTTCGGTAATTTTGGGGATTCCAGTAGGTATTTTAGGCGGCTATTATTCCAAATTTTATGTATTCTTAAAGCCCATATTGGATTTAATGCAAGCAATGCCTCCGTTTATTTATTTAATACCGGCCATACCCTTTTTTGGGATGGGAACCTCTTCGGCTATTTTTGCTACAATAATTTTTGCAATGCCTCCAGTTATTAGGTATACAAGACTAGGGATTGTTCAGGTGCCGGGAGAGGTAGTTGAGGCTGCAAAATCTTTTGGGAGTAGTAATTTCCGTATTCTTTTTCAAATACAGCTGCCATTGGCTCTTCAGAGCATAATAGAGGGAATTAATCAGTCAATAATGATGGCTATATCTATGATAGTTATTGCAGCGATGGTTGGATCATCAGGCCTTGGGAGGACTGTTATATATTCTGTTGAAAGGTTAAATTTTGGAGAAGGTTTAATATCGGGGTTAGCTGTCGTTGTGATAGCTATTATTCTGGATAGAATTATGCAAACTATTTTTATTAAATTTAGCTATTTAAATACTGATAATTACGGAGTTAAGAAAGAAAATAAATTTAAGAGATTTTTAGAAATGTATAATAAGTAGTACTACAACAAGCAATATTTGTTTGTGAGAGTGGTTGGAGGTTTGTGATGATGAAGCCAGCTAGCATTATTTTACCGGTTCTTATTTTTTCTCTGTTTTCTTGCGATAAGGGTGATGTATCTGAAGATACAAAAACAGTCAAAATTGCATATGTTAATTGGATAGGGGAAACAGCCGCTACTAATGTTGTTAAAGTAGTTTTAGAGAGAATGGGTTACAAAGTTGAAATATTTCCCGTTACAACATCTGTGATGTATCAATATTTGGCGATGGGTCAGGTAGACGGAATGGTTTCTGCTTGGCTCCCAACAGCCGATAAATTTTATTATGAAAAGCTTAAAGATAAGTTTATTGATCTTGGCGCTAACTATGAAGGAACGTTGCAGGGGTTTGTGGTGCCAAGTTACGTTACAATTTCTAGTATTGCTGAGCTTAAGGGAAGGGGAGCTGGGTTTAAAAACAAGATAGTAGGAATAGATGCTGGGGCGGGTACTCAACTTTCTGTAGAGGAAACTCTTAGGCTTTACGAATTAGAGAAGGAATATGAACTTATTCCTTCAAGCGAGACCGTTATGCTTGCAAGTTTGGAAGCTGCTATTAAGAAGAATGAATGGATTGTAGTTCCTTTGTGGAAACCCCATTGGGCATTTGCCAGGTATGATGTTAAATTCTTAGAGGATCCCTTAGCGTCAATGGGTGGATCTGAAAGCGTTCATACTCTTGTTAGGTTTGGACTTAAAGAGTATGATCCTGACGTATTTTATTTATTTGACAACTTTTATTGGGATGATAGTTTGTTGTTGCCTTTAATAGATAAGAACTATAAGGAACCTGGACGTGAATATAGGAATGCGATTGAATTTGTCGATAATAACAGGGAACTTGTTAAGAATTGGGTGCCGGAGGGGTATAAAAATTTATTTGATTAGTCTTTTTTTAAACTCCCTTAACGAGTTTAGTATCGGCTTTTCGGTTGACAGTGATTCGTATCCTCCTTTAAACAATGAATTACACCTCAGTAGTCTTAGCGTGATTAAAATTAGCGCTGTTACAATGTTGTGTTTTCTTAAGCATTCTAAGGCATAATTTGAGCAGCTATTCTCGTATATGCAATGAAACCCAACAATTTTGGAAAAAGTTTTTTGGTATGCTAGGACTAGTAATATGAATGTCAGGTTGGGTATTAGAAGTAATTTTTTTAGGATGTTCATGTTTGAAATTATACTATGTTATGATTTATCCATGACACTAAGAACCCGAGTAGTGTAATTAATATAGTTTGAATGTGCCTTTGTGTCTTAGGGGGAGAATATTAAAAAATTGATATTGGTTTTTGTTTTAGTGTTTTCGTCTTATGCAGAAACCATTCAAATAGCTCCTGAAGAAGCTGTTCGTATGGCTTTGGAGAGTAGTCTAGATGCTAGGAGCGCCGAGTATAGAGAGAAGATCAAAAAATTATATAAAGATAATTCTTGGAATGTTTTCATACCGAATTTGGGTGTTAATGCGGGGCTTTCAAGGTCAGGTTCTTCTATTCCTAATGCAGAGGAAAAAGATCATTGGGGAGTGGGGCTTGGAGCTTCTGCTGATCTTGCGTTAATTCCGTCCGTTTTCAAAAGACTTCAATTGACTATTCTTGACTATGAAAGGGCTAGAATAGATAGAGAGAAGGCTGTTAAGGGTATTAGATTGGGTGTGCTTAAGATGTATAATGAGTTGATAGCTTTAAAAATTGCTTTGGAAGTTTTAGAAAGTCAGCTTAAGAATAGCAAGCTCAAATTTGAGCAAGCTAGGATTGCATATAATAACGGGCTTTTATCTGAATTAGACTATCTTGATGCTAAGCTTAAGTATGACAAGTCTCAACCTGCTTTAGATGAGCAAATTATTAATTTTGAAAAATTAAAAGAAGCATTCAAGATGCTAATAGGGTTGGATGTTTTGCAGGATTTTGAGACTGTAGGAGAATTGTCAGACGAGGTGCTGGATTTTTCTTTACTTAGTGAAGTCATAGATGTGAATGAGTTGCCAGACGTCAGGGCATTAAATAATTCTTCTAGTAGCATTCAAAAATCTCTTGATTCTATTTGGTTAGATACTTTTCTGCCGAGTTTTTCTTTAGGGGTCTCTTATTCTGCTACTATTCCTTTTAATGGCAGTTTGGGTGGTTTTTCAAAGAATGGATTTACTGCCTCATTGGGGCTGAAATATAATTTAACGGGAATGATGCCATTTTCAGGAAATTTTACAAATATATGGGATAAGGATTATCAATTAGAAATTTTGAAAAATCAAGTTTCAAATGAAATTCGTAAATTTAAGTCTAGTGTTGTGCATAAACGTAAAGATGTTAGAAGATATAAATCTATCCTAGATGCCTCAAAGATGAATTTGGAATTATCTAGGAAAAATTATCAGATGGCGTTTGATGCGTTTAATTCAGGTGGAATAGATCTTTTAAAATTAAATGACATTGAAGTTTCTTATAAAAAGAGCGATTTACAGTTTGTAAGAGATAAACTAAATTATGCGAATGCAATCCTTGAATACAAAGATTTGATAAATGCATTGGATTGATAGGAATATTTTATGAATTTAATTTTGAATATTATGTTTAGCGTTAGGTATTGTTTATTTTGCTTAAGTGTGTTGTTTCTTTGCTCATGTAACAGGAGCTCTGGGAAAGAAGTTCAAGAAGGGGCGATGGGAAAGGGCGTTGATGATCCTTATAAATTCCCAGTTATTGCCATGAGAGCTAGGAAAGGGACTTTAAGTGATTATATTGCTTTAAATGGAGATATAGATACCAAGGTTAAGGCAGATGTATTTCCAGATACTGCAGGTAAAATAACAACTCTTAATGTGAGGCTTGGAACTTATGTGCAGAAAGGACAAGTGATTGCAATGCTTGATCCATCAAAACCAGGAGCTCTTTATTTAAAGAGTCCAGTAAAAGCACCAATTTCTGGGTATGTTTTAACTGTTAATCGCAAAATTGGTGAGACAGTTGGGCCTCAAACAAGTATTGCTTTAATAGGTAGAATAGATACAACTCAGATTAGGGCTTATGTATCTGAGAGGTATATCCTAGATGTTAAGCCTGGTAATAATGCAGTTGTTGAGATTGAATCTTATCCTGGTGAAAAGTTTGTAGCAAGAATTTCGGAAGTGTCGCCTGTGCTTGATGTTAAGAGTCGTGCAGCTGAAGTATATCTTGATCCTGTGGGGAAGAATACAAAAAAAATGATTGTTGGGATGTTTGCAAAGGTAAAAATTGTCACTAGTCACTTAAAAAATGTAATAAAAATTCCAAGTAGTGCTGTTGTGGAGCGAGAAGGTAGGCGATTTGTATTCAGGATAAGTGAAGATGCTAAAACAGTTCAGATGTTGTTCCCTCTAATGGGATTTGAAGTAGATAATATCGTGTCTGTTAGGGATGGGATTAATGAAGATGATTTAATTGTGATTGAAGGTATGTCGGCTCTTTCCGATGGGGCCTATGTAAATATAGCAGAGATTAGAGAAGGGCTTGCGAGTGAAGACAATGTGTAATTTTTATTGGAGAAAGGTATGCTGGTAAAGAAGGTTGTTGACAAGCCAATAACCATGTTAATATTGTTTTCATTAATAACTATGGTCAGTGTTTACACCTTTACAAGGCTAAAGGTAGATTTGTTACCGGCAATTGAAAATAGTGTAATCACTATTTATACATCCTATCCTGGGGCTTCTCCGAAAGAAGTTGAGGAGAGAGTGTCTAGCGTTCTTGAGAGTGGTCTTGCTTCTGTAAAGAATGTGGAGAAAATAGACAGTTCATCCTCTAAGGGAGCAAGCAATATTTTTATTAAATTTCATCATGGATCTAATTTGGATTTAGCTTTAAATGAGATAAGAGATGTATTGGAATCCTTCAAAGATCTTTTACCTAAAGAGGCTAGCTCACCTAAGATTATGAGATTTCGTTCGGGTGATATACCAGTATTGACTTTTGTTATCTATTCAGATAGGTCCGTCTCAGAGCTTAGAAAATATGCTGTTAGTATTGTCAAGTCTAGATTAGAAAGTCTTAATGGGGTTGGCCTCGTTGAGGTTTTAGGCGGGAGTGATAGGAATATTTTAATTGAAATTTCTCAAAACAAACTGGAGGCATATGGGTTGACCTTGTCAGAGATAGCAGCGTCAATTTCTTCTCAAAACTTTGAATTGTCGGTTGGCAATATGATAGATAACGGGTTGGAGTACCTTACACAAGTAACTGCAAAATTTGCTTCAATTAACGATTTGGAGAATGTGGTTGTTTCTTATAGGAACCCTAGTAACCATTCTACAGACAATATATCTCCTGTTCAGGTTAAGCTTAAAGATATTGCAACAATTAAGAGTGCTTTTAAGGAGCTAGCAGATTACAGTTACTATAATGGTAAACCCTCTATTGTGTTAAGTGTGCAGAAACATAGCGATGCAAGTCCTATTGCAGTTTCAAATGTAGTTAATGCAGAAATTGATAAAATCAAGCCTTCGCTTCCAAGAGATATATCCTTAGATCTTGTATCAGATACATCTGAATTTATTAAAGAGTCTATTTCTTCTGTCACAGATTCAGCTTATTATGGAGCAATGCTTGCAATATTTATTATTTTTTTCTTCTTAAGAAGTTTTAGGGCGACAATTATTATTGGAATTTCAATACCATTGGCTGTAATTATTACCTTTTGTCTAATGTATTTTGCAAATGTTTCACTTAACTTGTTAAGTCTTTCGGGGCTTGCTTTGGGCGTTGGTATGCTTGTTGATTGTTCTATCTCTGTAATAGATAATATATACAAGTATAGACAAAAGGGGACAAAGCTTATTCCATCTGCGATTCTTGGGGCTCAAGAAATGATGCTTCCGATTGTATCCTCGACTTTAACATCAATTTGTGTGTTTGCCCCCGTTCTTGTTTTTAGATCTGAGTTAGGATTTATTGCCGATCTAGTTAGGGATTTTGCCTTTACTATCGTTATATCTTTAGCAACTTCTTTATTTGTTGCAATTTTTTTAGTTCCTGTTCTTGCGACTCACTATGTAGGACTCTACACTACTTTTCAAAAACCCATCAAAAATAGATTTATTAAAAGAGTTGATGATTTTTTTTATGGAATTTATTATGTTGGAGAAGTTTTTTACGTTAAATTACTAAAGTATGTTTTGGCTCACAAAGTAATTTTTTCATTAATTATTATTTTTAGTTTTTTTTTAAGTTTATGTTCTTTTTTGGTTTTAAATGTATCTTCTGGGCCTAGCGTTACGTCACCTTCCATTAATTTTTCCTTTCAGTTTCCGGATAAGATAAATTTGGAAAGTGCAAAATTTTATGCGGGTAAATTTTTAGAAGTTATAAAAGACGAAATTAAAGTTTACAAAAGTATTGTTACTCAAGTGTATTCAAGTGAAGTGATGTTTCAAGTTAGATTGTTTTCAGAGGCGGAGAGAGGTGAGAAAATTGTTGCGGAACCGGAAATTCTTCAATATAGAGTTTACGAGCGAATTGCAGAGCTTTATCCTTATTTGAGCACTAAAGCTTCTTCGGGAGGGGGTGGATTTTTTGGGGGCTCTCCTATTGACATTAGGATTATTGCTTCTGATTTTGAGGCCGCAAGGGATTATGGGAATTTGTTGGTCAGTGCTTTAAAGAGAGAATTCCCTAACCTTGTAAATATTAGACTTAATGTAAAGGAAGAAGAAAACCAAATTAGTGTGGATATAGATAGAGACAGGGTTTATTCTTATGGAATTAATATGAGTGCTCTTTCCAGAGAGATTAAGGCTAATATTGATGGTATTTCTGCAGGTAAATACACGGAGAGCGGCTTAAATTATGATATTTTACTCAGGCTTGATAGGCGTGACATTACTAATTTGAAAGATTTGGATAAGATATTTATTAAAAATACATTAGGAGTTAAAATTCCTCTCTCTTCAGTAGCTAAGTTTAGAAAAACAAAGGGAGTTGGAGTTATTTCTAGAGAAGATCAATCTCCAGTAGTTCGTCTTAAAGCAGGTATTCCTCCAGGTGAGAATTTAGCTTTAATCACATCAAGGGTAACAGATTTTGTGACTAATAAATTTCCCCAAAGAGACGGTGTATTGGTTGATTTTAAAGGGGAATATGACGCATTTACTAAAAATATGGAACAATTCAAGGCCGTAATTTTTATGGCTATCTTGCTTGTATTTGGCATAATGGCATCTCAATTTGAATCTCTTTTAAAGCCATTTATTATTTTTTTTACAATTCCATTAACTGTAGTGGGTGTTGTGCTTATTCACCTTATAACAAGAGAAACTATTTCTGTTTTCACAGGTATTGGTATGCTTATGCTTGTTGGAGTTGTTGTTAATACAGGTATTGTTTTAATAGATTATATTAATTTATTAGTTAAGAGGGGCTTTAAGCTTGAAGAAGCAGTACTTGAAGGTGGTAGGTCTAGGTTTAGGCCTGTTTTAATGTCTGCTTTAACATCAATCATAGGTCTTATTCCTCTTGCATTCTCAGATACTAGTGGCGGTGTTCTTGTAAAGCCTATTGCTATTACTTTTATAGGCGGA
This sequence comes from Borrelia sp. RT5S, assembly GCF_021165755.1. Lineage (NCBI taxonomy): Bacteria > Pseudomonadati > Spirochaetota > Spirochaetia > Spirochaetales > Borreliaceae > Borrelia > Borrelia salvatorii. The sequence continues at coordinate 139,069 of NZ_CP088936.1, read as the reverse complement.
ATGACAGCCAGTACGTTTCTTACTTTACTTTTTATTCCTATGGTTTTTGAGATTTTTTCCAAAATCTCTGTAAAAAATTTCATCTTTTCAAAGTTATTAAAATTATCCAATAAGAGTTCTTTGAGGAATAATGTTGGTTATGTTAAGCATGATGATAAGGTTAATAACCTCTTTATTGAAGAGGATGATGATTAGTGGGGGTTTTATATGTGTAGAGTAGAAATAATTTCTAACTTATCTTTAGAGCACGATCTTCACGAACGTATTCATGGGATAGAAAAAGAGTTGGGTGAGTCTATATACTATTCTAAGATATATAATGTCCATGGCAAAGGAAGAAAGGGTGAAAAACAGGCTAACGGAGTTTGGCCTGAAGAAAATTTTATTCTTATAGTCTATACTGGCAATTTAATTGTTATAGAAAGGTTAAAAAATGTTGTGGAGAGTTTGGATAAAGAATATCCTACAGAGGGGATTAGATTCTTTGTTATGGGTGTTTGATATCTTGGTACGTTTTATGATGTATGGAGTCAGAAGAGCGATATCTTCTAATTTTGTTAATTTAGTGTTTTTATCATTCATTGTTGGTAATAGTTGTTTTATGTGATATCATTCCAGGGTGCGGGATGTTGTTGAAGAATGGAGTTACAATTTATTGATTTAAAATGGTATAATTAGAGCATAACACCCTAGGTGTTGAGTGAGATTGTATGTCAATAGTAAGGTCATTTTTTGAAGTTGCCGATAGGCGTGGTGATGGGGTTGCTCAGATATATAGGAGCGGCAAGAGCTATTTGAGGGCTACTTACAAGGATTTAAAAGATGATGTTTTAAGGTTTGCTTCTTTTTTGAAGGGAGTGGGCTTGGGATATCAGGATAAGGTGTTTATTTGTTCCGAGAATAGAAGTGAGTGGACCGTTGTAGATTTTGCGATTTTGTCTTTGGGTGCTGTGGATGTGCCTAAAGGGGCTGATGTTACGCTTCTTGAGGCGGAGGTGATTGTTAATTCTGTTCTGTCTAGAGTAGTGATAGTTGAGAGTCTAAATTTACTTAGTTTGGTTTCCCAGATTAAGTTTCAGGTAAAGCCTATTATTGTTGTTATTGATGACTTATCGGATGAAGACAGGGAAAGGTTTGGTGACTTTAAGGTTTACTCTTACAGGGAGTGTATTTCGATTGGGGATAGGGGGAGGAGAGATGATGAGATTATTAAGGCTTTAGGTGGCATTAATAATCATGACATGGCCACTATAATATACACTTCTGGTACTACGGGAAGCCCTAAGGGAGTGGTGCTTTCGCATTCTAATCTTCTTTATCAGGTGTCTAGCTTTAGTCGGATGGCTAATACTAGCGAAGGTCAGATATTTATGTGTATTTTGCCGATTTGGCATTCGTTTCAAAGATCATTTTCTTACAATATTTTTCTTAAAGGTATGGTTTGTTTATTTTCAAGTATCGTGCCAAGGAATATGCTTGATGATATTAGGAATATTAATCCTCATTATATTGCTGCTGTGCCTAGGCTTTGGATTGCTATAAGACAGAATATTTACAAAGAGGTGGCAAAGAAGTCTTTCTTAGCTAGATTATTGTTTGGGTTTTTCGTTAGTGTGGCCTGTTTGAATGATATTTGTTATCGGATGGTTAGGGGGCTATATCCTGATAATGGATTCGATTTATTAATGCCTATAAAGAAGGTATTAGGGGTGTTGGGTTTAGTTGTGTTGTTTCCTCTTAGGATGTTGGGTGATTCAGTTATCTTTAAGAAGATAAGGAAGGTTTTGGGTAGTAGTTTTGTTGTAGGTATTACCGGAGGTGGTAGTATGGCTTTGTCTGTTGTAAGATTTTTTAATTCAATCGGGATTGAGCTTGCTAATGCTTATGGGTTAACGGAGGCGGCCCCTGGTGTTGCTTCTAATGAGCAGGGAAGAACTATACTTGGAACCTGTGGTAAGATCCTACCTGGGACTATTGCTGAGATTAGGGATGAGGATGGCAATAAACTTAGGAAGCCGGGGAAGGGTATTTTATTTGTTAAGGGACCTCAGATCATGCTTGGGTATTATCAGGACGAGGAGACCACAAGGCAGGTTATTGGTCCTGATGGATTTTTAAATACGGGAGATATTGTTAGGTTATCAAAGGATAATGTTGTTCAAGTTATTGGGAGAGAGAAGGATACGATTGTTTTAAATAATGGAGAGAATATCGAGCCTGCGCCAATTGAAGTTAAACTTGAAGAGTCTTTGTTGATAGAAAAGGCTGTTGTGGTGGGGCAGGATCAAAAATTTCTGGGGGCATTGATTCTTCCTAACTTTGAAGAGATAAATAAATATTTAGAGAATATGGGGCAGAAAATACTTGACCGTGATAACAGGAGTCAGATTATTGCTAATAATGTCGTCCTCAAGGCTATTAATGACGAGATAAGAAAACTTATCAGCAAAGCCAATGGGTTTAAGTCTTTTGAGCAGATATTAAAATTTACTCTTTTAGAGAAGCCTTTTGAGGTGGGTAAAGAGATGTCGATTAAGATGGATATTAAGCGTAACTATATTTTAAATTTTTATAGGAATGAGATAAAGAATTTGTTTTCTTAAGTTTACCTGAGCTTTATTTCCAGAGTATCTATGTCTTCTAGTTTCGTGCTAGGGGGGTGTGATTGTTTGTATACGAATCCGTTTCCTTTTGTATTAATTTTTATGTTTGTGTAGTCTTTTAGTATTTCCATTAAATCTCTTTTAGAGATTCCTGTAAGGTCTGGCATGTATTCTGTTTTTTTATATTTTATTGTAGCCTTTGGCAAGCTAATTTTTGAGGGTAGTTTAATTTTGTTATGTTTGTCTTTATTATTGCGATGTTCAATTAATTCTATTATTTCTTTTGCCATCGGTGCAGCAATTCTTGTTCCATATATTATTTTTTTAGGGTATCTATACACAATGTATATGATGTATTGGGGCTCTTCTGTGGGATATATGACTAATATTGACGATGTATAATCTTCTTCTGAATATTTTCCCGTAGTTTTGTCAATAACTTGTGAGGTGCCACTTTTTGCTGAGATATTTAGATTTTTTATCTTAAGTTTTGGTATTCCCCCTTTATTTACAACTTCTCTCATCATTTTTAAAACCTCTTTTGCTGTACGGCTGGATATTACTTTTCTGACTTCTTCTTTTTGAAATTCTTGAATCGTATTTTCCGTTTCATTACTAATTTTTTTTATGATTTTGGGTTTTATCATGATTCCATTGTTGCTTAGTACGCTGGCGGCTTGCAGTATTTGAATTGCTGAAACCCCTATTTCTTGTCCGAATCCTATTGTGGGTTTGCTTCTTCCTGACCATTTAGAGTGATGCTTTAGCAGTCCTTTTGTCTCTCCAGGAAAGGGAAATCCAACTTTCTCTCCAAAACCGAAATCAAGGAGTTTTGTGTAGAAATATTCATTATTTACTTTGTCTGTAATGTGAGCTATCCCCACATTCGATGAATGGATTAAAATTCCACTAGAATCAATGTAATCATAAGGAGGATTTAAGGTTTTTATTGTAATTAATTCTCCGGATTTAAATTTTTTTTGATATATTCCGTTATCTAAGAATTTTTCATTTAAATTTAGGCGGCCACTGTCCAATATAATTGCAACTGTAAAAATTTTGTTAATACTGCCAGGTTCATAAGTCAAAGAAGTGGCAAAATTATTCCATATATCTTTAGGATATTTTGAATAATAGTTAGCATCATATTGTGGAAATTGAAGCATAGATATAATATCTCCATTCTTTGCGTCCATTATTATAGCAAGCATACTTTCAGGATTATTTTCTTTAAAGTATTTTTTAGTTATTTGATTTACATTCCTTTGTAAGTCCATGTCTATTGTTAAGTATATGTTGTTTGTACTCAGGTTTTCGTTTATGGATTGTTGTTTGGTGGGGTCTTTATTTAGTGTGCTATTCAGAGATAATTCAATTCCGTTAAGCCCAATATTATCAGTGCCGACAAATCCTGTAATATTGCTCGATAATCCTCTGAAAGGATAAATTCTTGTATGGTCCGGATAAAGAGTGATTTCTTTTAATCTACCCTCTGATTGAATTCTTTTAACCAAATCAGATTCTTCTCTTGGAACTTTTCTTTTTATGTACATGAATCCTTTTTTTTCGGATAATTCTTTCTTAAGTATTTCGGGTTCAATCTTAAGAATTGCTCCAAGGGTTTCTGATGTATTTACAATGTCTTTTATTTTACTTATGTCTGTACCAACTGAATATGATTGTGAAGAGAATGCCATTACTTTGCCGTTTCTATCATAAATGCTTCCTCTTTTTGAAGTAGAGTCTATATTTTTAGGGAAATAAATTGTGTTTTTTAAAGACATTAGAACAAAGTACTTGTATATTGATAATATTGTAATTATTAAGAAGGCTATAAGAACTATATTTAATCTTAACTTGCTAGTAGAATTTTTTCGCATTAAGTGCTGTTAGTGCTCCTCATGTATAATAAACATTAAATTGTTAAGAATTTAAATATTAAATTTTTCTCGTATTTATAATATCATATTACGATGAGATTAAATTTGAAATTAATAGAGGTTTAAATATAGTGAACGTTAGAACTTTGAAAGGTTTTAGGGATTATTTACCCAAGGAAGCCTTGATCCGTACCCATGTGATAAAGCAAATATATAGTGTTCTTATGTCATATAATTTTGATTTAATAGACACTCCTGTACTTGAATATTCCGAATTTCTTTTCAGGAAAGGCGGAGATGAAGTAGAAAAACAAGCTTATAGGTTTAAGGATAATGGTGATAGAGATGTTGCTATGCGTTTCGACCTGACGGTTCCTTTCGCAAGATTTATTGCTACCAATAGAGCTAAGCTTAGGTTTCCTTTTAAAAGGTTTCAGATAGGAAAGGTATTCAGAGGTGAAAATACGCAAAAGGGAAGATACAGAGAATTTATGCAGTTTGATTTTGACATGATAGGTGAGGATACTTTTCAAAGTGATGCTGAAATTTTATCCATTGCTTACTGTGGACTTGAGGAGGTTTTTTTAAATTTTATAGAAGGTATTGATAGAAGGTTTATTATACATTTCTCTCACGTTGGAATATTAAATTCTTATGTAAACATGTTGGGGCTAGAGGGCAAGAGTATTTTTATTTTAAGAAATGTAGATAAATTAGATAAAATTGGAATTGAAAACGTTAGGAAAAATTTGCTTACGGAGTTAAGCGAAGAGCATGTTGATTTAATTTTGAAATTTATAAATTTGCAAGGAACTTTTTGGGAAAAATTGGAGGCTTTGAAAAACATTCTGGGCGATAATGATGCTATTAAGAGGCTTGAAGGTATTTTTGTGCATTTAAGTTCATTAGGAATTCAAGATGCTTTTAATTTAAATCTTAAGATAGTTCGTGGGCTTGATTATTATACTGGGGTTGTATTTGAAGCAGAGATATCAGGAATTGATATGGGTAGCATTTGTAGCGGTGGCAGATATGATAATTTGGTATCATCATTTTCTAGCTCTTTACAAAAGGTTTCAGGCGTTGGGGGCTCTTTTGGGGTTGATAGAATCAAAGATGTGATTGAGAATGAAAAGTTTAGTTATATCAAATTGTTTGTTACTAAAGCCAGTTCTAGAGTATTGATTGTTAATATAGATAGTGGGCTGGAAGCTTATTATTACAAACTTGCAGATAGGTTTAGGAGGCATGATTATTCTAAGTCGAATAATATTGCTTGCGAGGTGTATCCAAAGAACAAAGAGGGCAAAAATATTAAGGAACAAATTGAATATGCTCTTCATAAGGATATAAGATTTTTAGTTTTTGTTGGTCAAGAGGAATATAGAGAGGATAAGGTGAGAGTGAGAGATTTAACTAAAAAGGAAGAGTTGTTATTATCTTTCAGCGAGGCTATAAAGGCTATTAAGGGGAATGATAAATTTTTATGCACACCTTTTTAATTTAAATGAGGCCAAACTTACTTAAGTGTATGCATGAAAGGAAATTAGCTTTTTGATTTCTCTATTGTTCGAATTGTAATTGCATTTAAAGCAAGTCTGTTTTTGTTGTAGTCTATCTGACCGAGTATTTCAACTGAATCTCTAGAGTCGATGTCGATGTCAAAAGTTGTTTTTGTTGTGATTATGCCTTCAAGGGTGTTTTTATTGTACCCTACATAAAAATCAAAATAAATTATGTTATCTCTCTTCTCGATATTATTTGCAATTCCTTCCCATTTTACATATGCATTTGAGTAAATTAATGGAGTTTCTTTAATTTTTTTTAAATCCAAATAGTCATCAAATGTAATAAAATCTGGCCGTGAGATGAAACTGGCAAGATTCTTAGCTTTAAGCTTAATTGATTCTGATGCGTTTGAGTTTAGTATTTTGTTTATTTCAATTCTTGCAAAGTTATCTTTATTTTCCTTTAGGTGAGTTTTTATTTTTTGAAATGAATTTTTAATTTCGGTTTCGGTAAGTATGAATATAAATTGTCCTTCATCGTTTTCGATCTTTTCTTTGTTATTTATTTTAATGTCATCAATGTATGCTGTTATGTTATTGATACCTTTTTTATTTTTTGATTTTGAACTAACTTTCAGAGTAAATAACTCTCTAGAATTTATAAGTAGTAATATTGCTAGTACTAGGGCAATAAGTCCCATTACTGCTGATGATATTTTGATCAACCCAGATAGGGCTTCCTCTCTTTTTGCTTTGATTTCTGGAAACAGTTTATCATACGTGTTTTTTTTGTTTAAAAATAGCGTTCCCTGAATTGGATTTCTTCGGATAGTTTCTAAAGAAAGTTCTGCGCGTTTTGTGTCTTGATTTTCTTCTAGCATTTTAAGCCATATCCGTACGGCTTTGTCTTCCTTGCCTTGAGCTACTAATAATATTGCAATCGACTGCTTAACATTCGGGTCTGTTGGGTTTAAGGTGTAGGCCTTCTTTAGATATGTTTGAGAGTTTGTTAAATTGCCCATTCTAAGATAAGTCATCCCCAAAATATAATGATAGAAGTAGTAATTTTTGTATAAAAAGATCTCCTTTTCTAAAAGCTTGACAACCTCGGAATATTTTTGAGAGTTGTAATAGTAAATGGATTTACTGATAATCTTATTAGGCTTCATATAAGTGGAAGATACCCTCATGATTTTATTTTTAACATCGCCACACATAGATTTTATCTTAAAAAAATAATAAATAAAATATTGTTTTTTGTTTAAAAAAGTCAGGTTTGACTAAAGAATGATTAATGATATAATTTATACAAGTTCTTTTGGGATTTATTTAAATTGTAAAGTGGTGGGAATGTGTCATCGGAAAAAATCACGGAATTAACTAAGGAGATTTACTTAAGCTTCAGAAAAGGTGATTTTAAGGCAGCTTTGATAAAATCGGAAGAAGCACATTCTCTTGATTTTGATAATGTTGAAATTTTGACTGCGCTTAAGAGTTCTGTGTATTGGAATGGTCAGGTTGAAAGCCTTGATAGAATAGGCAAGGAGTATGAAAGGGCTGAGTTTTTAATAAGGGAATGGAATAATTTTGCAAGAAGATATTTAAAGAAGATGGATTTTGATTTTATTCAAGGACGTAATTCAATCAAACACTTTGTGTTTCAGTTGTGCTTGGAAATATACAAAAATATATACAAGTTGCAACCAGAAAACCTAGATGTTTTAACAAAGATTGCTAAATCTTACAAGGGGATGGGCAATTATGAGAAGGCTATAACTGTTTTCTTGCAGATACTGGGAGATGCTAAGGAAAATTCAGATGTGTTAGCGGAGCTTGCGGATTCTTATGCCCTTATTGATGAGATTAAGGAAGCTAAGGTATTGTTTAGAGAAGCTTTTTTTATTAATCCTCAAAAGATAGATATAGATGCTCTTGAATCTGAGATGATACTTAAATTAATAGAAACCATTAAGTGTGAGAGGAATGTATCAGATACTCTTATTAAGGAGTGGATACCCGTTTATGGGACGTTGAATGGTGTTTTTAACATAAAAAGAGAATTAAGGCCTATTGAACTTGGACATTTGAAACAGTCTGTTTATAGTTTGCGTAATGAGCTTAGGGCAAAATCTTATAGGTCAATAAACGAGAGCATATTGCTTCCAAGGCTTATTAATAAGTATTTTTGGCTTATTGATCACTATGTGAGGATAAAAGAGGATCGGGTTCGGATTGATGAAATTTTGTCTTATATCAAAGAGATAGATATAGGGATATATCAGCAATACGTAAATTAGGTTTAATAAAATTGATATTAGGAGAGTTTAATGTCTAATATTACTATGGAAAAATTAGATGATGTTTTACAAGAGGACAAGTGGACAAGGATAGTTGTTAATAATTATTCTCTTGCTAAGATAAAGGAATTGGATGAGTTAATAGAGGATATAATTTCTGAAAATTTGACAGAGGAAGCTTTAGATATTTGTGGTAAGCATTTAAAGGATATCAAGAAGAGTATTGCTGGTCTTTATGTTTCGGGTATGCTTATATATAGCAGAAGGCCTCTTAATGATATGAGTTTGCTTACAGTTGTGGATTTGTTTTCTCAAAATCTTAAGTGGACTCTTGTTGAACATATATGTAATAAAATGCTTTTAATTTCTGAGAATAAACACGCTCTTTATACTCTTGCAAAGATATATGCTCAAAATAACGAGAATGACAAACTCCCGGATATCTGGGTTCGTATTGTTGAGGCTGATGCTGATGATACTACTTTTGTAAGACAACTTGCTGCTCATTATGAAAATATTGATTTACAAAAGTCTATATATTTTTTTAGGAAAGCTATTTATCGTTTCATTGAAAAAAAGCAGATGTCAGGTGTTAGAGAAATATGGACTAAGCTGACTCGATATGTATCTGACGATTTTGATTCTTTTCTTCTTATACTGGCAAAGGTTGAGAAGGAGCTTGGCTTTAAAAAGGTTGTAGTTCTTTATGAGGACTTGTATGAACATTATTCTGTAAATGGGAATGTGGATGAAACGATAGAGATTTTAAAGGGAATTTTAAAGCTTGACAATAAAAACCAGAAGGCTAGGGAAAATTTAGCTATCTTTTTAAGGGAGAAGTATAAGGGCGTTAAAAATATTGAAGAGTATCTTGAAAAATCCGATATTGAAAACCTGGATAAGAATTTTGTCGATGTTTACTCTGATTTTGAAAAATATTTGTTTTTTGCTAAGGGTAATTTTGTACATCATCAAACTTGGTCTGTTGGAATAGTTAAGGACGTAAATGATCAGGGTATTGTGGTGGATTTTGTATCTAAGAGGGGGCATTTTATTAGTTTTGATATGGCTATATCTGCGCTGGCTCCCCTTGAGAGAGAAGATATAAGGGTTTTAAAGGCTACTAGACCAAGGGAAGAGCTTATAGAAAATATTAAAAAGGATGTTGAATGGGCATTGAGGGTAATCATTAAGAGCTATAAATCAATCGACCTTAAGGGGATTAAAAAGGAGCTTGTTCCTAGTTTAATGACTCAAAATGTTTGGAATGCTTGGAGTATTAAAGCGAAGCAAATTTTAAAGGATAATCCTCATTTTGTGATGGCGTCTGGCAAAATTGATTATTATGTATATAACGAAAGAGCTTCTAATTTCAATGAAAAAGTCTACGACAAGTTTAAAGTGGAGAAAGATTTTTATAAGAGATATGAGATTTTTATGAACTATTGTAACGTTAGTAGTGTTGTAAGGAATTTGCATGTTGAGGAGGAAATGCTTAATTATTTTTTAATTTATGTGAATAATTTTACAAAAGTTGATCATTATGTTATAAGTTCTTATGTAATACTTAAATCTTTAAGAAATTCTGAAAGTACACTTGCTTTGAAGGTTAATATGGAGAAGGACATCAATTTGGAGGTTCTTTTAAGGGAGTACCCTAGAGATATTGTTGATCTTTTTGATTCGATTTTGAATGCAGAAATTAAAAGGGAATTGGTTGCTCTCGTTAAGGAAGAGTTGGGTAATTGGGTTGTTTATTATAAGAAGCTTTTTCCATACTTTGTTAACAAAAAGCTGGTCGATGCCCTTTATAGGGAAGACGTGGGGGAGACGGAGCAACTTTTCGGTTATATCATAAAAAATTATAAGGTATATAAAGACGCATATATTTGGCTTTTAAAACATCATAGTTCTTATTCACTTAATTTGGAATATACCGATTCAGAGTTATTGGTGAATTTAATCAAGATCCTAGCTGACAGCGTTATTAAGATTAACAATAAGAACAATTCTGTTGCTAACAAGAGGACTTATAAAATGGTTATTAATCTTTTGATTAAGGATAGGTATCTTAGCTCAGTTTTGGGTGAAGTTATGGATGAGGAGCTTGCTAAGAGGTTATATATGACTTGTTTTTATATAAAAGATTTTCCACCAAAAGACCTCCTAGCTATTAAGGATGTAATAAGATCTGTGTTTGGCGATGTTGAATTTGAGGATGAGAAAATTCAAGTCTCAGGAGATAAATCTGAAGTAGGGTTTTTAACTATTTTAAGCTCCTTGAATAGAAAGCAGAAAGAGTTGCAATATTTGAAGGATGTGGAAATACCGGAGAATTCGAAAGAGATTGGTAAGGCTCGTGAACTTGGTGATTTGAAGGAAAATGCGGAGTATCACTCTGCAAAGGAAAGGCAGCAATTTTTAACAAAAAAATTGAATTCTCTCATGTTAGAGATAGAAGTAGCTAAAGTTATTGATACTAAAGAGCTTCAAAGTTCTGTTGTTGGATTTGGAACGAAAGTTACTATCTTTAATAAGGACACAGGGCAGGAGGAATCTTACCTGATATTTGGACCTTGGGAATCAAAGCCGGATGAGGGTGTTATCTCTTATAAATCTCCTTTTGGAGAAAATTTACTGGATGCTAAGGAAGGCGATGATCTTGATTTTGTGATAAATGATGCGCGGTTTAGATACTGTGTTAAAAAAATAGAGGCTGCCAAAATAAATTAGAAGAGAGAAAGTGTCGAATTTAAGGGCCATAAAGACTAGAGAGGAGAGTATGAGTGACAAATTAAATAAAGAAAAGGCTATTGAGCTCGCTAGGATTCAGATAGAAAAAGATTTTGGAAAAGGAAGCCTTATCAAGATGGGAGCGTCTCCTGTGGGTAGGGGAATAGAGAGCATATCAAGTGGTTCTATTTTGTTGGATGAGGCAATGGGTGTTGGGGGTTACCCTAAGGGAAGAATAGTAGAAATATTTGGACCAGAGTCTTCTGGGAAGACCACTTTGACTCTTCAGGCAATTGCTGAAGTACAAAAGACAGGGGGGATAGCGGCTTTTATTGATGCTGAGCATGCTCTTGATCCTGCCTATGCAAGGGCTTTGGGTGTAAATACTGATGAGCTTTGGCTTAGCCAGCCTGATACGGGAGAACAGGCGCTTGAAATTGCTGAATATTTGATTAGAAGTGGGGGTGTTGATTTAATTGTTGTTGATTCTGTTGCGGCTTTAACTCCGCAGGCCGAGATAGATGGGGAAATGGGGGATGCTCACATTGGGCTTCAGGCAAGATTGATGAGCAAGGCTTTAAGAAAGATTACGGGGATATTATCTAAGGCCAACTCTTGTATTATGTTTATTAACCAAATAAGAATGAGAATAGGTGTTATGTTTGGAAATCCGGAAACTACTACGGGGGGGAATGCTTTAAAGTTTTATTCTTCGCTTCGGCTTGAGGTTAGGAAGATTGAGCAGGTCACGGGAAGTTCTTCTGATGATGTTGTTGGCAATAAGATAAGGGTTAAGGTTGTTAAGAATAAAGTGGCTCCTCCCTTTCGTAAGGTGGAGCTTGTCATTTACTTTGGGAAAGGTATTTCTCGGGAGGCTAGCATCTTGGATGCTTCGGTTAAATATGCCTTGATACAGAAAACGGGTTCTTGGTATTCTATGGGAAATGATAAATTAGGACAGGGCAGGGAAAGTGTTATTAACTATCTTGTTAAGGAAAAAGAACTTACTAGCGAACTTGAGAGTAAGCTTAGGAAGATAATTTTTGAAGATTTTTTTGAACCTGGGAATTTGAAAGAGAAAGCTAATTTGGCTTTAAGTGAGGAAAGTGTTGAAAGAAGAAACTAGAGGACTTAGGGTTCATGTTTTTTTAGCAGGAAAGGGTGTAGGCTCAAGGAGACGTTGCGAAGATCTCATTAAAAAAAAAATGTTAGAATAAATGGTAGCCTTGCGAGGCTTGGAGATAAAGTTAGCTTGGGAGATAGCGTAGAATATAGGGGGCGTTTATTTGTTTTTAAGGGCTTTGGAATTAGAAACAAGCTCTATGTTGCTCTACATAAGCCCAGGAATTATTTGTGTTCTAATTTTGATCCAGATGGTAGGAGATTGGCGATATCTTTAGTTCAGCCTTTGTTTAAAGAGAGGTTGTTTTCAATGGGTAGACTTGATTTTAAGAGTTCTGGTCTTTTGCTTTTCACTAATGATGGGCAGTTTGCAAATGATATTGTTCATCCAAGGGGTGCTGTAGAAAAGGAATATTTGGTTGAGTCGAAGAGGGTTATTGATGAGGGTTTGCTTGTTGATTTTAAACGTGGAATAAGAATAGAAGGGGAAATATTTAGATTAAAATCTTACGTCGTGCTTAGCAGGAATTCTGCTAGATTGGTTTTAACAGAAGGTAGGAACAGGGAGATTCGCAAAGTGTTTTTAAGTAGAAATATCTTTTTAAAAACTCTTCACAGAGTTAGAGTAGGGAGTGTTAGATTAGATGATTTAAAAGAAGGACAAATCAGAATTATTCCTTTGGCTACAGTTAATAGATTAAAGTCTGAACTCTTAGGAAATATTAAGTGATCATAGCGATTGATGGTCCTTCAGCTTCGGGCAAAAGTTCAATTGCGAAAGAATTGGGAGCGAGGTTAGGCTTTAAGTTTATTAGTTCTGGTTATCTCTATAGAATAATAACTCTAATTGCTCAACAATTTACTTTAAACGAGTATGATTTACTTTGCGAGGGTAAAATTTTGGAACTTATTTCCCAAAATGATATCAAGTTTGACGGCTCTGAGTTTTTGCTTAATTGTAAGAGTGTGACCGATCTTATTTTTAATGAAAAGATAGATCTTCAAGTTTCACTTTATTCTTCCTATGTGGGTGTTAGGAATATTGTGAATAAAAAGTTGAGAGAAATAGTTAAATTAGAAGGTGGCAATTATATAATAGAGGGTAGGGATATTACTACTGTGGTTTTTTCAGAGGCGGATTTTAAGGTGTATTTGGATGCTTCTGTTGAGGTTCGTGCTTTAAGGCGGCATGTACAAAGAAATGAAAATATGGATTTAAGTGAGTTGGAACATGCACTGGAGAGACGAGATGAGATTGATAAGAATAAAGAGTATGGCAGGCTAGAATTAGCTGAGGATGTTTTTTATATTGACACAAGTTATAAATGTTTGGAAGATGCGTGTGATAGCATCGTGGAAACTTTGAATTTGAAAAAAATGATATAGAGAGGTGAGCATGGAAAATCAAGAAGATTTGCAAGAAAATTATCTGAAGGTTCTTGAAAGGGTAGATCTTGGGAGTAATGTTACTGGCATTGTTGTAAATATCATGAAAGATTATGTACTTGTAGATGTTGGTTATAAATCCGAAGGATTTATTAGAGTTGATGAGTTTGAGAACGTTCCAAATATTGGAGATAGGATTGATGCGGTAGTTACGAGGATAGGGGGTGAGTTGGGCTTGGTTCTTAGCGTAGAGAAGCTTGATTCTTTGAGTTTTCAAGATAAGGTTGATGAGTATATTGCAGATAGGAAAGTGGTTAAGGGCAAGATTATGTTTGAGATGCCTAGTGGGTATAAGGTACAGATTAATGAAAATACTACTGGATTTATGCCTCTTTATTTAAGCTCTAGGTCTAAAGATGAGAAATTAAAAAGAGGATCTATTGTTGAGTTTTATGTTGTTGAAGCGAATAAGACTGATGGTTTGAAGCTTATTCTTGATAGGCGGACTTTGGAAAAGGAACGAGAGATTGAAAAAAGGAAAGAGTTTGTTAGTTCTTACAATGAGGGGGATATCGTTGATGGAGTTGTTGAGAAGATCATAGAGTATGGAGCTATTATAAGGGTTAGGGAGTTTGTTTTAGGAATATTAAATAAAAGGAATATTGCCTACACTCGTGTTGAAAATATTGAGGATTTTATTAATATTGGTGATAGGTTGAAGTTAAAAATCATTAAGCTGAACTTGAAGACAGCAAAGATGGAGTTATCGCTTAAAGCTTTAAGGACAAATCCTTGGGATTCTATTGAATCTAGGTATGGAGTTGAAAGCATTGTTAAAGGAAAGGTTGTTAAGATATTACCCTTTGGTGCTGTTGTTGAACTTGATAATGAGATATCAGGATTTCTTCATGTAAGTAATTTTTCTTGGGTAAGAGTGATAAAGAGCCCACAAGAGGTAGTTAAGATTGGGCAAATTGTGGAGGTTAAGATTTTAGAGATAGATAAGGAAAGGCAAAGAATATCTTTAGGAATTAAGCAGGTTAATGGGAATCCTTGGGATAATCTGTCTGAGAGATTTTCTGTTGGGAAAGTTATACAGGGGGTTGTTAAAAATATAACGAAGACGGGTGCTTTTGTTAATATCGAAGAGGGTATAGATGCTTACATTAGTAAATTTGATATTTCTTGGGTAGACGACGTTAATCCAGAGGATTATTTTGAGGTGGGAAGCTCTGTTAGTGGAAAAGTTATTGAATTTGATGCAAAGAGACAAAATATTAAACTGGGAATTAAGCAGTTGGAAGAGAATCCTTGGGATGATTTTGCCAGGAGCTATAAGAAGGGGGATTCTCTTGAGGTGGAAGTTGTTGAGAAGAAGTCTAAGGGGCTTCAAGTAAGAGTTTATAATAAGATCATGGGGTTTATTAGTAAAATACAACTTGGAGATACTAAAGAATCTAGCATGAGTACTTTTGATAATTTGAATATTGGGGATAAGCTTAAAGTTATATTGACAAATATTGACTCCAGGAATAAATTGGTCTTGCTTTCTTATAAAGAGTATGAGAGTCAAAAATCAAGGGAGGAGATTTCTTCTTATTTGTTTAAGGAAGATGACGATGAGTCTTATAAACCGTTTGCAAATTTACTGAAGAGGAATGCTGATGTTTAGGGGTAAGATTTTTGTAGGTATTCTTGCTGCTGTTGTTCTTGCGGGTATTGTGGTTGTTTTTTATAGCTCTATGGATGTGGACTATGTTAAGACGGGAGGAGAGATAGTAGAGAAACTTGAGGGCGATTTAAATCTTTACTTAAGGGAAAGAAGCGATGAGGAAAGAAATAAGATAGAACTTAGGATAAAAGAATCTATAGGTAAGATGGAGGATGTTTCACACGAGTTTTTTCCCAGATTTTATCTTGCAAGGTCTACTTATTTACAGAGCAAGGGGTTATACAAGGAAGCTCTTGATGATTTGGATGTTGTTCTTAAGTCAAAATGGATTGAGAAGGAAATCGCTTACCTTAATAAGGCTGTGATTTATGAAAAAATGGGACAGATGGAAGATGCTTTGTTAGCGTATGATAACATTATCAAGAAGACAAAGTTTGAGTTTATAAAGGTTAAGGCTTTGCTTGGTAAGGCGTTAGTCGTTGAGGGGAAGGATAAAAATATGGCTATAAAGATATATGAGCAGATTTCTAACTTCTCTTATGAAAATAATTTGTATGTGAATATAGCTAGGAATAAGCTTTTGCAGCTTAAGTGACTCAATTTTATTATTGTGAAGTGAGAAAAGGTTTTAGTAGTTTATTAAGTTTTTTTTTGTTGGGTTTAGGGTGTGGCATTGAGGATATTGTCATAGTTGACTCTCCTGTTAAGGTTGATAGTAGGGCTTCCAGGGATACTCTTGCTTTTTTGTTACCTTTTGGGTATTTTAACAAACCGAATACAGCTAAAATTAGGGGGTTTGATATATACTACAAGTTCTACCCCGAAGGTTCAAATTATCATTCCGATGGTTTTGCAAAGACGGTACAGAAAGATTTTGATGCTTTGAAGGGAATTTTTAATAATGTTTCTGAGTTTAATAATAGGGGATTTTATAAGATAAATTTAAATGAGCGGCGTTTTTCAGGGAGGCCAACTTTAAAATTAGATAAAAGTTGGATTGATGGGAAGCTTCCTTTGTATTTTGAACTTAATTTTGAGGATTTAAGAAAGAGTACCCCTGGGTCTGCTTTCATTAGTGTAAGGAGAGGTAGTGATTCTTCTGCACCTCTCCTTACTGATATTAAAACCATATATAGATCTCATGTTGTTGATGGTTTATATTCTGAGTTTTCTGAAGCTCTTAAGAAGAGTAAAGTTTTGGATGGGGATAAAAGGCCTTTGGACCTTAAGCATATTAGTAATGATTTTTTCACACGAGATGTTTCCCCTAAGTACAATTTAGTAATTTTTGTTATGGCTGTGGGTAATGTGATAGAGGATGATTTTTATGGTGTTATTCTAGATATAGGTAGTTTGGATAGTTTTAGATTAGAGCCTTAGGTAAGAGAGTTGCATGATAACATTTTTTTTTCATTTGATTTTGACCAATATTGTTGTTTCTTTTTTGGTAAGTTTTTTTGTTATTTTTTTCGGTGTATTAAGGTTTGGATTTTTATTGGTTTATTCTGTAAGTTTTTTGGGTAGTGTCTTATTTTTATTTTTTATATCCTTTTTTTATTCCGATTACTACAATAGACAAATAGATTTCCTATTCTATTTATTTCCAATGATTGGTTCAATAGTTTTTATATCTTTATTAAGATTTTCTGAGAGAAATAAGAACGACTTATAGTAAAGGATCCAAGAATCCTTGTTTCTGATTTTTTACAGCAAAGTTTTTTAAAACATTTTCGTTTAATCTCGCTAGAGCTGTTGAATATAAGAAATAGGGACGATTAAGTAGTGAAAAATAAAAAAGAATCTTTTAGTACAATAATCGCATTGACCTCATGACTCTATCTTGACAGCAGGAATGATAGCCTTGTTTAGATACGAACTAGTTTTTCTATTTTTACTCTTAAAGAGAAGGAGCTAATTTAAATGTTATTTGCCACTATTAATCTGATTGGATACAATGTACTTATCAATTGTTTTATTTTGTGATATTCTTACTGGAGAATAAGTAGCATCCGCTATGTGTGTAGCGAGTAAAAGAGAAGGATTTAGGGGGTTGTTTTGGCAGTTATTACTATGAAGAGTCTTTTGGAAGCTGGAGTTCATTTTGGGCACCAGGTGAAGAGGCTTGATCCAAGGATGAAGAGGTTTATCTTTTCTGAGAGGAATGAAATACATATTTTGGATTTACAAAAAACTTTGCAAGGAATTAAGGATTCTTACGAGCTTGTTCAGAGTGTAGTCAAGAGCGGTAAAAAGGTATTGTTTGTTGGGACTAAGAAACAGGCAAGCGAAATAATTGAACAAGAGGCTAAAAGAAGTGATATGCCTTATGTGAATAATAGGTGGCTTGGGGGTATGCTTTCAAACTTTAATACTATAAGGAAATCGGTTCAAAAGTTAAAAAAATTGGAGAAGATGGAAGTTGATGGGACTTTTGATATGATTAGCAAAAAGGAAGTTTCTCAGCTTAATCGTGAGAAGTTGAAACTGGCTAAGAATTTGACGGGAATCAAGGATATGGAGGATCTTCCGGGTGCGGTTTTTATTATTGATCCTAAACGGGAGCAAATAGTTATTAACGAAGCGAGGAATCTTGGTATTCCTATTATTTCAGTAGTTGATACAAATTGTAATCCAGATGTCATTGACTGTCCGATACCTGGGAATGATGACGCGATTCGTTCTGTTGCTTTATTTACCAAAATTATATCTGATGCCATCCTTGAGAGTGACAAGGAAGTTGGGATTCAAATAGTTGAGAATTTGAACGAGGAAGACTTAGTAAATGAAATTGAAGTTAAGAATGATAATGAGAAAGAATTAAAAGAGTAGAAGGAGAATGGTATGGGTATTAGTCCTCAAGAGGTAAAAAAACTTAGGGATGCAACTGGAGCTGGATTTGGTGATTGTAAGAAAGCTTTAGAGCTTGCTAGTGGTGATTTTGAACTGGCTAGGAAAAAACTTAAAGAGATGGGGATTGCGTCGGCTGATAAGAGAAGTGATAGAGACGCTAAAGAGGGACGCGTGTTTTCCTATGCAAACAAAGAGAGAGTGGGTCTTTTGCTTATTTCATGTGAAACGGATTTTGTTGCTATGAATAGTGATTTTGTGGCTTTTGGGAATTCTTTGGTAAAAGAACTAGTTGAGAATGGTAGAGATTCTTTAGATGAAGAACAAGAAAATGGAATTAAGAATTTAGCGGCTACGATAAAGGAAAATATTCAGGTAAAGAAGATTTTTATTACAGATATTTCATCCAATGAACTTGTTAAGAATTATCTTCACGGGGAACAGGCTAAAATAGGAGTATTTGTTAAATTAAGGGTTGATGATGCTTCTAAGGTAGAGGATGAGAGACTGAATGGTCTTGCGATGGATTTGGCTTTACATGTTGCAGCTTTTGCTCCGCTTTATTTAAGTGTTGATCATATTTGTCCTGATTACGTTAGGGAACAGGAAGAGGTGTTTACTAAGCAAATGGAAAGTAGTGGAAAGGCTGAAAGTATAGTTAAGGGGACTGTGGCCGGGAAGCTTAAAAAGCATTTAGGGGAGATTGCTCTTTTAGAGCAGGGGTTTGTAAAGGACGATAAATTTACTGTTAAAGAAAAGCTTGAAGAGATCTCAAGGTTAATTCTAAGCAAGATAGAGGTGATAGATTTTAAGTGTATATGTGTTGGGTAATAATTTGATATTTTCCTTTCAATTTTAAGGAGGCTTTAGTGGAGGAGTATAAGGCTTTATTGGATGAAAAGATGTATAAAGTTCTTTTGTCTCTTGAGGGTGAGTATAAATCCTTAAGAACAGGTAGGGTGAGTAGTGTTCTCTTTGATAGGATACTAGTTGATTATTATGGGGAAAAAACTCCTTTAACCAGGGTTGCCAATATTAGTATTCCAGAGGCAAGGCTTGTTGTAATTCAACCTTGGGATAAGACGTTATTGGGTAAAATAGAACAGGCTATACTTAACTCAGATCTTTCTATGAATCCTTCAAGCGATGGATCAGTACTTAGGATTAAAGTACCTGCATTGACTGTTGAAAGGCGTAAAGAGGTGGCTAAACAGGCAAAAAGGATCGCTGAGGAACACAAAGTTATGGCTAGGAATATTAGGCAGGAGTTAAATGGTAGAGCGAAGAACCAGGAAAAGGATTCTGAGATTACGGAAGATGATTTACGTCGGATTTTAGACGATGTACAGAAGGGTACTAATTCTTATATTAAGAAAATAGATGAAATTTTGGATTTAAAAACAAAAGAGATCATGGAAGTTTAAATTTATGAATAGACATTCTCTTCCTATGCATGTTGGCATCATAATGGATGGTAATAGGAGGTGGACTTTAAAGAGGGGCGTTTCTTTACTTGAGGGGTATCAAGAAGGCTTGAGGAGAGCTAGGGACATAGTTCAACATTCTAGTAAAATAGGCATAAAATGTTTGTCCCTTTATGTATTTTCTACAGAAAACTGGAACAGAGATAAGAGTGAGGTAGAATATTTGATGTTTTTGATTGCTAATTACTTAAAATCTGAGTTTGCTTTTTATAGTGAAAATAGCATAAAGATAGTAGTTTCTGGGGATATTGGGGCTTTGGAAAGAAAAGTAAGAGAAGCGATTGTTGCTGCTGTTGATTTTACTAAAAATTTTGGTGGACTTGTTTTAAATTTAGCCATTAATTATGGTGGTCGAAATGAAATAGTTAGGGCAGTTAGGAAAATCCTGAAGAGTGATTTAAAATACGATTCTTTAAGTGAGATTGAATTTGCAAGATTTTTAGACAATCCGGAGCTTCGTGAACTTGATCTTTTAATACGTACGGGAGGGGAGATGAGGGTAAGTAATTTTCTTTTGTGGAAAGTTGCTTATTGCGAATTTATTTTTTCAAATATTTTATGGCCAGAATATTCTATTTCTCTTTATAATGAGGACTTAAGGTGCTTTAGAAAAAGGAAAAGAAATTTTGGGAGATAGAAATTTGTATGAACTTAAGTCTAAAAGGTTGGCTTTCATTAAGCGACTTGGGACATTTTTATTTTTTGTGCCCTTGGTTTTGTTTTTAATATTTTTAGAGTTCAAAGATTATTTATTTATCAATATTTTAATTTTTATTTTTAGTGGGATTTCCGCAAAGGAAGTTAATGATTTGCTGAAGGTTAAGTCTTCTTCTATTTCAAACGCTTTAGCATTTTTTTTAGGAATAGCGCCTCCAGTTTTAACATATGTACACTTTAATATTTTTGATTTAGGTATCAATATAATATTTTATTTAGTAATAACTTTGATTTTTAGCAACTGGATCGTTAGTTTGGCTTTCATTAAGGAACATGAAATTGTCAATTTTCTATCGCAGGCTACTTCAATAGTTTTTATACTTATATATCCCGGTATTTTAATTTCATTTATTGTTGCTATTACTACTTTACCAAAAGCTCCTGTTCTTTTGCTAATACTTTTCTCTATGGTGAGTGGTAATGATACTTTTGCCTATCTCGTTGGTTACTTTTTGGGAAAGAATAGCTATAGGCCTACTATTATTAGTCCCAATAAAACGATAATGGGATTTTTGGGTGGAATATTATTTTCCGTTCTTGTTGCGTTAGTTGTAGTATTTTTGGGAGTTATAAATTTAACCTATGGAGAAGCTGTAATTTTTGGTATTTTAATGGGATTTTTTACTATTGTTGGTGATCTATTTGAATCTGGGCTTAAACGTAGTGCATCGGTTAAGGATTCTGGAAATATTATTCCTGGCAGAGGAGGTGCTCTTGACTCAATTGATTCATTTCTTTTAGCAGGTCCCATATTTTATTTGTGTCTATCATAAAGTGTTAGGAGAGATTTATGCATATTTTGCTTAGTATTGTGGGTTTTACCTTAATAATATTCATCCATGAGTTAGGTCATTTTTTATTTGCAAAGCTTTTTAAGGTTAAGGTTGAAGTTTTTTCTATTGGAATAGGTCCTAGCATTTTTAAATTTAAGGTAAGGGATACGGAATATAGATTTTCCCCGATTTTTTTGGGGGGGTATTGCAAGCTTAAAGGAGCTGAGCATTTGGAAAATGAGCTTAAATTAAATAGGCAAA
Source organism: Borrelia sp. RT5S (assembly GCF_021165755.1). Classification (NCBI taxonomy): domain Bacteria; kingdom Pseudomonadati; phylum Spirochaetota; class Spirochaetia; order Spirochaetales; family Borreliaceae; genus Borrelia; species Borrelia salvatorii. The sequence goes on along the minus strand of NZ_CP088936.1, from coordinate 117,786 downwards.
TTGAAGCAGACAGGGATTCTCTTTTTGGGATCTCCAATTTTAAGAGAATATTAATATATTTAGCAGGCCCTCTTTTTAATTTGATTTTGGCATTCATTATTTTTATTGTAATAGATACTATAGGAGTTATATCTCTTGATTATCCTAGCAAAATAACCGTTTTAAGTAATAATGGTTTGAGTGAATTTAGAGATGGAGATATTATCTTAAGTGTTAATAAAAAGGATGTAGGTTCTTTTTCCGATTTAAAGAAAGTTCTTCCTGTGGAGGAATCCAAAACAGCTTTCACAGTTTTAAGAGACAATGAGAAAATTGATTTCGAAGAGCATCTAAATTTAGAAAAATTTCTCAAGGAAATTGCTCCTTGGGTGGACCTTATTATTTCTAAAGTTGAACCAAATTCTCCAGCAGAAGTTGCAGGTATTAGGCAGAATGATAGGATAGTAAGCATCAATAATGTTATTTTAAATAATAACAAGCAGTTGCAAGATTGCATTATGAATCTCGATGTTGATGTAGCAGAGATTAAATACGATAGAAATGGAGAAATTTTAACTTCAAAATTGGTATTTCAAGATACGAATAAAATTTTAGGTGTTTATTTTTTGCCTCGCTTGGAAAGATTGGTTAGGGCAGACAATTTAGGGATTGCTATTGTAAATTCTTTTAATAAAGTTTTGGATATTTTAAGTAACATTCTGTATTCTATTTTTGATTTGTTAACGAATTTTAAAAAAAACTTTAAAAACGTTGTGGGTCCCGTTGGGGTTATTAGTGTTCTTTCTAGTTCTTCTGCCTTTGGGGTCTTGTATTGGCTTAATACCATTGCCGTTTTTAATTTGCTAGTTGCTGGTATGAACCTATTCTTTGTTATAATTCCAATATTTGACGGGGGGCAAATCTTTATCAGTTTGATCGAGATCTTGCGTGGAAGGAGATTTAAAGCGAAATCCATTTACCGCCTTTACAGCGTCGGTATTTTTCTAGTATTGGGACTCCTTATTCTGGGACTCTCTAATGATTTAAGCAACATTCTAAGATAGATTTAATCTACAGGCAATACATAGTTTAGCATGAACCAAAAGTGGGAGAAAGAAGCCATCAATATTAGAATATGGAAAACGTCATGCACCCTCATACTTACTATGGGATTGAATTTTTTACTTATCGCATACACCACGCCTCCTATTGTGTAAAGAACCCCTCCTAGCACCAGCCACAAAAATCCTCTTAAAGGGAGGGCATTATAAATAAACTTAATCCCAAACACAATCAGCCACCCCATAAGTATGAATATTAGTCCATTAACCCAGCCAGGACTGTTCACGTACACCGATTTAAAGATAATCCCTAGGATGGCAAGGCCCCAAACAGTCGAAAGAATCATCTTTCCATAAATATTGGGTATGAGAATTAGGCAAGGTGGAGTATAAGTACCCGCTATTAATAAAAATATGGAAATATGGTCAAGCTTCCTAAATATTTTCTTTACCCTACTTCCTTTCAGGCAAATATGGTAAAAAGTGCTCATTGTGTACAGCAATATCATCGAAAGGCCATAAGCAAAAAATATCAGCGCATGAAACTGCTTTCTTGAAGCAACCGACAGAGTAATAAGGACGGTACTCCCTATTATTGACAAAACAACCCCAAACAAGTGGGACAACGCACTAAACAACTCATTTCTAGGTACCTGACACACACAAGGCCCATGGCCTTCGTTCTTCAGAAACATAAACCTACCCTCTATTCCGACTCTTTGTAAATTTAAACCCGTCCCCACCAGCATTATTAATGCAAAAAAATTATAATTCAAGTAATAACAGGAAATCAACATGCAAGTTTCGGTTAGGATAAGATTAAGTTTACCTCTAGCACACAATTTCCTTCTCAAATTTGGAAAAAAGTTATACAATTACTACTTTAAGTTTTCAAGTGGAGAGGAAGGGAGTGATAAATTTTTTAAGAGTGCTTGGGTTTGCAAAGCTACAGAAGTTTGCAAGTGCAATAAGTTTGCCAATTTCTATTTTACCGATTTCTTGTTTGATGCTAGGGATTGGGTCTGCGATGTCGAATCCTTCTAGTTTGATTTATATCGATAATGTTGTTTTGCAAGGTGCTTTAGGCCTTATGAGGGTTGCGGGTAATATTATTACCTTAAATATTCCATTGTTGCTTGTTGTGGGTATTGCTGTTGGAGTAGCAAGAGTCCAAAAGGGTCCTGCTGCGCTTTCGGCGGTTGTTGGATATTTGCTTTTCAATGTGACTGGGAATTATTTTCTTGATATGTTTTCAGAGCTTGCTGAGCCCGGCTTGATGTCTTCCATCGGGCAAGTCAATTTCCTTGGTATTCAAACTTTAAATACGGGTGTTTTTGGTTCTTTATCGGTTGGGCTTTTAGTTGGATATCTACACAATAGATTTTGTGGGATTAAGTTGCCATTGCCTTTTAGTTTTTTTTCTGGTCCCAGGTTTGTTCCCGTGTTGGTGTTTCCTTTTTGTATTTTTTTAGGAATGATATTCTCTTTGGTTTGGCCAAATCTTGATGAGATAATTACTTCTTGTGGGCTTCTTATTTCTAGGTTTGATTATTTTGGTAGTTTCCTGTATGGGGTGTTAAACAGGATATTAGTCCCTTTAGGGCTTCATTCTATTCTTACATTTCCTTTTAATTTCACTTCTTTAGGGGGAACAGAAATGATTAATGGCCAAGCGGTTGGTGGTATTCAAAATATATTTCATGCTCAGTTGTCCGACCCACAGCTTGCCAAATTTTATTCAGGTATTGCCAGATATAGCGGTGGATTCTATCTTTCTATTATGTTTGGGCTGCCTGGAGCTGCTCTTGGAGTTTATAAGGGGATTATTTGTGAAGAAAATAGCAAGGTCTCTTCTATTCTCTTCTCAGGTGCTCTTACTGCCTTTCTAATGGGAATTACAGAACCTTTAGAGTTTTTATTTGTTTTTACGGCACCTTTGCTTTACTTTGTGCATGCTATTTATACAGGGCTTGCTTTATTGATTGCCAATGTTTTTGGTATTGCTATTGGGGCCACGTTTTCTACTGGATTTTTTGACTTCTGCATGTTTGGGGTATTGCAGGGGCACGATAAGACAAATTGGATTTATGCATTGCCCTTGGGGTTTGCCTTTTTCGGTTTGTATTATTTTACTTTTAAGTGGCTTTATAATTATTTTGATTTTCAGATTTTTGGTGTTGACGAACCATTTTTTGGGGGCAATGAGGGGAAAGTCGAAGGAATTGGAGTGGCACACCTTATGGTGCAAGGGTTAGGGGGTCTTGATAATATACGGGAGTTTGATATTGTGTCAACGGATCTAAGATTTGTGGTGTTTAGTCCCGAACTTGTGTCTTGCGATTTACTTAATGAAACAGGGGCTTTAAACGTTATTGCGAATGGTAATACAATTAGAATTTCTTATGGAACTCATGTTTATTATATAAAACAAGCTATTGAAAATTATTCCCCTAGGAAGCTTTTCAGATCTAGTGTTGTTGTTGCATCTGATCATGTGAAACAAGGAATTAAAGCCTATATGGAAATGAAGGAAGATGACAAGCTTGAGAAGAAAGGGCAGACAGGAAAGCAATATAAGCTTACTAAAGAAGAAGAGAATGAGTAGAATCTTTGGGTTGGATGCAGTTAAACTGTTGAGATATGACATAATCTCTTTTTAATTTTGTTTTAAAGGCTTGAAAAAGCGGGGGGTGTTCGGGGAGAGGTGTCTCGGGTTGTAGTTTGTTTAGAAAATTTAATGAAGAATGGGGAGGGGAGGTTGGTTGTTTTGGGAGATTTATTTTAAAAGGGTTTCGCTCGATATTGAAAAATTTTAGACACTTTTATATACTACTTAGGTAACCTTTGCCGCAGGTCCTCAGGGGATTTGTGGTGCGAATGAGACCATAAGGAGTTAGGATGATAAGAAAGTATGAGTCTTGCTTTTTGTTTAGGAGTGAAGAGCTCGAATACAAGGCAGCCTTGGAGGAAGTGCGTAAACAATTGATGGCTTTCGGTGCTAGTGATGTTGTTGAAAGTTCTCTTGGGGAGAGGACGTTGGAGTATCCCATTAAAAAGCAGGATCGTGGTAGGTATGAGATAATGGAATTTAAAATGGAGGGTGATAATTTAAGAGAACTTGAAGTTCAATTAAAGCTTGTTAAAAATTTGTTAAGATACATGATTTTGATTAAGGCTAATAAAAAGATTAACGCTAGGAAATTTAAGAGAAAGAATTTTAGGGATAATAGGGAAAAGGAGATGGCAGGAACTAGTACTAATTCCTGTGTTGCCGATGTTGAGGAAGTTTAGATGGCAGATATTAATTCGTTAGTGTTGTCTGGCAGGCTTACTAGGGATTCTGAGCTTACATATACCGAGACTGGTATGGCTATTCTTAAGTTTGGTTTGGCTAATAACAGAAGGATGAAGAAAAATGATGAATGGATTGATCATGCTCAGTTTTTTGAGTGTGTTGTATTTTCAAAGAGGGCAGAAAGTCTTAGTGCTTTTCTTAAGAAGGGGAAGCAGGTCGTGGTAAGTGGTTCTTTGAAATATGAGAGTTGGCAGGACAGAAACACTGGAGATAAAAGAAGTAAGATTAGTGTTTTAGTAGATGAGCTTCAGATGTTTGGAGCATCAACTACTACTCAGAGTACTGGTAGTTCTGGGTTTGAAGGATATAAGAAGACAGATACATTTAAGGATATTGACTTTGATGACAGTTTTAACGAAGATATACCTTTTTAGGGGGATAAGTTATGTATAAGGATAGAGAATTTCATCAGAGAGATTCGAGGTCTGATGGACATCAGGATGGTTTTAAGAAGAATCCTAATTTTAGGTTTTTTAAGAAAAAAACATGTAAGTTTTGCGATATGGACAGAGTTCCAGATTTTAAAGAATTTGATTTCCTTAGGAAATTTATTACGGAACAGGGTAAGATACTGCCTAGAAGGATTACGGGCACATCTGCTAAGCATCAGAGGCGCCTTGCATTAGAGATTAAAAAGGCTAGGTATATGGCATTGCTCCCCTTTGTGAAGAGATAGTGGGCGGTTGAGGAGAGATTATGAAAGTAATTTTGAAGGAAGATTTTGTCAATCTTGGTAAAGAAGGTGATACTGTTGATGTGAAGGACGGTTTTGCAAGGAATTATTTATTGCCTAAGGGGTTCGCTGTTTTTTCAAATAAGCATAACATTGATATTTTTAGTCAAAAGAAAAGGGCGATACTTAGGAGACAGGAGACGAAGAAAAGGGCGGCTCTTGAGCTTAAGGAGAAACTTGATGTTGTTAAGTTAGAGTTTGTGATGCAGTCTAGTGAGGGAGGAAAATTATTCCATAGCATTAATAGCTCAAATATTGTTGATGAACTTTTAAAGCTTGGATTTGAAATTGAGAGAAGAAAAATAGATATACATCATGGTATGTTAAAAACTTTTGGGCTCTATGAGGTGAATATTAAGCTTTATGAGGGAATTAGTTCTACTATTAAGGTTGAGATAAAAAAAGAAGAGCAGAAGAGTAATATTAAGAAAGTTAAGAAGGTCGAAAAGGAAATTTAGAGAGGGTGTGAGTTGTGGCTTCCATGAGCAATACTCCTATGCTTTTTTTTAATGATGGGGCGGAGAAGGCGGTTATTTCTAGTATATTCTATAACCCTGAGAAGTTGGAAGAAGCTTCCCTGTATTTAAAGTCGGATGACTTCTATAATAACACACATCAGATGATCTTTAGGGCTATGCTATCTCTTTATGATAAGAGAGAAAACATTGATCCAATAACTGTTTTTGAGGAGGTGTCTGCTTTAACTCCTAAGTCTCAGATTTTGGGTGATTTTAAAACTTTAACTGGATTTCAGGATTATTTAGGTCTTTTGTCTGCATACCTTCCGACAGATAAAACAGTAAATGCACATGCAAAAATTATTAAGGAATATCGCATTAGAAGGGATGTTTCTAAAATTTCTAGAGAACTTAATGATTTGGCAAATGATTCTACAAAGAAAGTTGACCAATTTATAGAAGAAGCGCAAAGACAGGTGCTCTCGATTGATTTAGATTATGATAGTAAGAATTTGCATCATGCAAAAACTATTGTTGAGAGAGTACACGCTGAAATATATGAGAGAAGCATGAAGACTAAAGAATCTAATTTTGGAATTTTAAGCGGGTTTAGGAAAGTTGATGCTCTTATAGGAGGATTTAGAGATAGCGATTTTATTATTATTGGTGCTCGACCTAGTGTTGGAAAGACAGCATTTGCATTAAATATTGCGTCAAATATTGCATTAAGAAGTGACAAAAGGCGTAAGGTAGGTTTTTTTTCTCTTGAGATGACTTCAGATGCTTTAGTAAAGAGAATAATGGCTTCTAGGGCAAATATTGATAGCTTTAAGGTTCAAAATAGCATATTGTCTGGGCGTGAAATTCAGGCATTAAATAATGCAGCGAATGATCTTAGTAACGCTGAGCTTTATATAGCAGATACTGCTAATATAAGTTTGTTGGCGTTAGCGGCTCAAGCTAGGAAGCTTAAGAAGTTTTCTGGTGTGGATATAATATTTATTGATTATATTAGCCTTGTTTCGCTTGAGGCTAAAAATATTCCAAGGCATGAGCAAGTGGCTTCAATTAGTAAGGCGCTTAAGGAGCTAGCAAGGGAGCTTAAAATTCCTATTGTTGCACTGTCTCAACTTACAAGAGATACTGAGGGTAGAGAACCTAATCTTGCAAGTTTAAGAGAGTCAGGGGCTTTGGAACAGGATGCTGATATTGTTATATTACTCCACAGAGACAAAGATTTAAAAAGCAATTCTGTTAATGAGGAGAATCCAGTAGCACAAACTCAGGTTATTATTGCCAAACATAGAAATGGGCCAACGGGTAGGGTTGATATATTGTTTTTGCCTCATGTTGTTAGTTTTGTCAATAAAGATAACGAGAATGAATACTAGGATTTTGTTAAAATATATTTTATTTTGGTTTCCATGTTGAGTAGTGTGGAGAGGTTTATGTTTTAATTTCTACGCCGATTCCGATATAATGAAAGGTTAGTTTGTGTTTATCTAATCTGCTGGTGCCTGTGTTATAAACGAGTGGGGAGTAGTTAATTTTTGTAAATATTTTAAAATTGTATCTTGCTTTGTTGTATTTAAATGCCTCTACTAGTATACCAGGTTCAAATTCAAGACCCAGTTGAAGTGTGTCTCTTAGTTTTAAAGGCCTGTAAATGGATTTGATATCCTTGTTGTCCTTGTTGTAAGATAAAAATATCCCGGATCCCGCGTACAGTGTGAATAAATTTTTTGTAAATAATGCGTATTTTATTCCAGATGAGAATCTACTTGCAAAACTATTTGTTTCGGCTATATCAATATCATAGTTTGTGGCAATAGCAAAGTAACAGTCCAATTCAGGCATGATTTTGTAATATACCAAACTTCTTATTTGTAGTGGAATCATAAGCTCATATCCGAAAGAAAAATTTTGGTTGTCAATATGAAAATCATTTTCCCAGTTATTTTCATATTCTTGGGTTAAGGATATACCAAAGCCCCCGACGCTTAAGAAATTTTCATTATTTGAAAAGTTTATTAAATTAAGATTATTTGTTGTAAAAAAATTTTTGGAGTAAAGTCTGTATTGGATTCCGATTCCGTTTTCCGCCTTTTGTACTTTTGCATATGTTTCTATGCTGCGTATTTTACTTTGAGTCTGATAAAATATTCTAGTTTCAAGCCCCATGACTTCATTTTTAAGATCCATTCCGATACTCGTTTTGAAAAAATAATCCATAAAGTAAGACAAGTCAATGTAAGTTTCAAAATTTAAGAACCTCATATAGGAATAGCTTAATGCCGCACTTAGGAACCCCCTGTAGTTATATTTTTCATAATTTACAGGAAATGGGCGCATTTGCCTTAATACGAAGTGTACCAATTGCTGCATCAATCTGCCGCCCCAGTTTCCATAAAGTAGATTTTTAATACCGACGCCTATGTTAATTTCTCCAAAATATTTTTCCCCCGATTGCATTAGGAATGGGAAATAATACATAAAGCCAATCTCGAAAAGATCAACTCTTTTTCTAACTTGTTCTGGGTCATCTTTGTATCCTCTAAAGGTTAACATATGAGCCTCTGCATTTATTATGAAACTATATTTTGATTCATAAGTAAATATTAAAGAACCACTTCTAAGGTCATCAAAGAAATCACTAAACGAGAATCCAAAGCCATCATTTAGTGTTTCAAAGTGGTACTTGTCAACCCTGTCATTTTTATATCTTATCGAATGATTGTAAGGATGGGCATCAACCGCCAATATTGTCATTAGTATAATTACACGAATCCTACCGAGCACACCTAACGGAAGATTATATCATATTTGGGTATAAAGGAGGAGCATTTGTAATGACTTTTTCCAATTATACATTAATATTTGAGCTTTGTTTTTTATGATGATATTTTGTTATTATATGATTGAATGAAATTTTTATTCGAGGTTTTAAATGAGAAGAGTAGCAATTGTTGATGGACTTAGATCACCGATTTTTAAGTTGGGGGGGGCAATGAAGGGTTTGGATATTGTTGGTATATCCTCGGACATTGTTAAGGCTTTGCTTGGGAGAAACAATATTGATGAAGTGGATGAGGTTGTTGTTGGGAGTGTAATATCTGCAGGGCTTGGGCAGAATATAGCTAGGCAAATTGTTTTAAAGGCTGGTTTGAGTGAAAATATACCTGCTTGTACCGTAAATAAAGTTTGTGGTTCAGGGCTTAAATCTTTAGAATTTGCGTTTAACGCTATTTCTCTTGGTAATAGTGATGTTGTTTTGGCTGGAGGCGTTGAGGATTTAAGTAATGCACCTTATCTTTTGCCAAGAGGTGTGAGATTTGATGGTTTAAAATTTGGAGACTTTAAGATAGAGGATTCAATATATAAAGATGCTTTAGTAGATACTCTGAGTGGTACTGTTATGGGACTTACAGCAGAGTATTTGGCGGAAATGCATGAGATTACAAGAGAGATGCAGGATGAATTTGCATATAATTCGCATATGAAGGCGCGAGCGGCAAGAGATAGTGGGTATTTTGATGATGAAATATATCCACTATCTCTTGTTGATAAGAAAACGAATAGTAAGAGTACTATATCTAGTGACGAGGAGATACGAGATAATTTGACTCTAGACAAGCTCTCAGCTTTAAGACCAATCTTTAAAGAGGGGGGTACCATTACTGCAGGTAATTCCTCCAGTTTAAACGATGGAGCTTGTTTTTTGATATTGGCGGGCGACGATGTTATGCAAAAAATGGGAATTGAACCTTTAGCCTATGTTGGGGGATTTAGGAGCGTTGGGCTTAGCCCTCTTCATATGGGGTTTGGGGCATATCTTGCTATTGACGAGATCATAAAGAAATTTAGCTTAATTCCTAGTGAAATTGATTTTATTGAGACAAATGAGGCCTTTTCGGCTCAAGCCTTAACTGTTTTGAAAGCTTTGTATGAGAATTATGGTACTAAAGATAATATTGTTAATGTTAAGGGGGGGGCTATTGCAATAGGACATCCGTTTGCGGTTAGTGGGGCAAGAATTTTATTAACTTTGGCGCGTCTTATGAAGATTAATAACAAACGTAAAGGAATTGCATCTCTTTGTGTAGGAGGAGGCCAGGGTATAGCTTCTTACCTGTATAGATAAGTTATTTTAATTATTTTAAAACTAGATTTAAATTTAATGTTTTGCTAGAATCTTGACTATTGATGTAAGGTTGGTTTTATGCGTGATTTTTTATCTTTTCTGTTGGTTGCCGTGGTGGGAACAGGTTCTTTTGCTCAAAATGCGCCTGTTGTGGTTGTTAATTTGCACAGTAATGAAATTATTACTAAAACAGAGTTTGATTCTAGGGTTAATACATTGAAGAAGACGCAGGGAAGGGATTTGAGTACCTCCGAGAGAAAGCAGGTTTTGCAGGTCTTAATAGCTGATATTCTTTTTGGTCAGGAAGCGTTAAAGCAGGGGATCAAAGTTGAAGAGTCGGAGGTTATGCAAACGATTAGAACTCAATTTGGACTTACAACTCTTACGGATGAGCAGATTAAGCAGATGATAGAGAATCAGGGTACTAATTGGAGTAGTCTTTTGTCTTCGATGAAGAGGTCTCTTTCTGCTCAAAAATTGGTTTTAAAAGTTGCTCAGCCTAAGTTTTCGGAGGTAAAGACCCCGGACGAGAAAGATGTGGTAGAGTACTATGAGGCTAATAAGACTAAATTTGTTAATCCAGATATAGCAAGGGTGAGTCATGTTTTCTTTACTTCTAAGGATAAGAAGAGATCGGATGTTCTTGCTAGGGCGAAGGATATTGCAAGTCAGATAAAGACAAAAAAGATTACCTTTGAGGAAGCCGTAAGGAAGTATTCAGAAGATGAGGGGTCTAAATCTAAGAATGGGGATCTTGGGTTTTTGGCAAGGGGTGAGCAGAATGCACAAAATGTACTTGGTATGGATTTTATTCGAGAAGTTTTTTCTCTTAAGAAGGGAGATATTTCTCACCCGATATCGTCAAAAGAGGGATTTCATATAATTAAAGTCACTGAGACATATTCTCAAAAGTTTTTGGGGCTTAAGGATAAGATATCTCCTAATGTAGATATGACCGTAAGGGATGCTATAAGGAATAATATGGTTAATGCTCAGCAACAACAGATTGTTGCTAGGGTGCAGCAGGAGATGTACGATAAACTTAATAAATCTGCAAATGTGCAAATTTTGGATTCTGATTTAAAATAGAGAGAATGTTTACTATTTAGTTATGGACTTGAGGTATAAGGCTAGAGAGTTAGCTTTCAAAAAGATTTACAGTATTGATATTAATCGCAATTCAGGGGGTGATATCTATGATATTTTTAGCCTTGAGGATGTGTTGGATATCGAAGAGTTGAAATTATTTTATTCTGTCTTAGTTAATGGTACTTATGAAAATTTGGAGTCTATTGACAAATTGATCAGTGATATTTCCCTTAATTGGCGGTTGGAACGTATGGATAAGGTGGATCTTGCTATATTAAGGCTGAGTGTGTTTTCGCTTAAATTTCAAGATTTGGAAGTACCTAAGAGGGCCGTAATAGATGAGGCCGTTTTAATTGCCAGAAAGTATGGAAGTAGGAATTCTTATAAATTTGTTAATGGCATCCTTGATGGCTTATTGAAGGATATGGAGAGCTCATTTGAAAGCAAGTAAAAAATTGATGTTTGTTTTTGTGTTTTTAGTCATTCTTTCAGGGGGTGTTCTTTACCTTAACTCAAACTTGTATGTTTTGTATATGTTAAAGGGAAAGAGAGATTTTAATGAACTTATTGCGGAAGTTGATAAACATCTTTTGAAGAATGATTTATATAGTGCGGAATGGACTGTAAGATTAGCTGCATCTTATGCAGATACTGAGTTTAAATGGATTTCTTTAATCAAGCAAGTAAAGATTTATTCTCTTAAAGCTAAGGATTATTCGCTAATGAGAGATGTTGTTGATTTAGGGGTCAAAAGCTTGCCTGGGAATTTAAAGCTTAGGGCCCTTGAAGTGTATTCTAAGCTAAAATTAGGTTCTGTTACAGAGGCTTGTGTCATTGCAAAGCGATATCTTATGGAGCATGAAGAATATAGGAGTTTGTATGAGGAAGCTTTTATTAGGGACTTATCTTTAAATTATGATTTGGGAAATGTTAAAGATTTTCTGGTCAAAATAGCGAAAGAAAAGGATGCTTTTACTTTCGAAAACTTAGGTTTAAGTCTTAGGAATAATGCTTTTTTGATTAATGCGATGCTTTTGTACGTAGAGAACAAAGATTTATCTTCTGCTAAGAGGATACTTTTAAAAATAGGGGAAGATAAAGATTTTGCTAGGGAACTTGCCTATATTTCTTATGGTCTTGGTAATTTGGATTTTGCTATTGCTAACCTTAAACTTATTAATGATAACAACGAACCGAATTTGATGTTTTTACTAGCGGACGCATATCTTAAGAGGGGTGATATTCTTAGAGCTAAGGCTGAATATTTAAAGCTTTATACTAGATTTCCTGATTACAGTATGATGATTTATCTTGGCTTGGCATTTATTGCTAGGAAGGAGAACGATCTTAAAAGAGCGATTACTTATTTGAACAAAGCAAATAGTAAGTTTAAAGATAGTAAGATGATGAATTATTATTTAGCTAATACATATTTTGAAGCTAATGATTATTTTAGTGCGAATGAAATTGCAAGAAAAAATAAAGACGACCCTTTATTTTTTAAGCTTTACTTTGTATTAAATTATTCAAACCTTGATTATGAGGCTAAAAAATCTTTTTTGTGGCGCCTTTTTTATAGGTCAAATTATAGTTCCGATATTGCTCAGCTTTTGGCTTGGAATTTGCTTCTTCATTTTGATTTAAGGGACTTGGATTTGTTTTTCAAAATTTATAAGCCCGTTGATAAGGAGCATGATTGGTATTATTTCTATAGGTTTTACTATGATTTTCTTAAAAAAGACTTGGATTTTTCAAAGGAGGTAGTTTTTGAGAAACAAGTGCAAAAGTACTTATATGGCGTGTATTACAATTTTGGAATTTTGAAACTTCATCAAAAGAATTATAAAGAATCTGAGGATTATTTTAAGAAGGCAATTTCTTTTCTGCCCTTTACTCTTAATGATAAAAGTAAGATGAGTTTAGAAGAGCGAGAGAGTGCGGCGAAGGTTTATTTAAAGAGGGGAATTAACTATCTTTATTTGGGTGAGTTTGACAAGGGGCGAGAAGCCATTTTAACTTCTCATAGTTTTTATGAAACTAATGAGAGCAAGATTTATATGAATATGATTGAAGTTTTTAAGGAAAGGAATTGAACTTGGGGGTAAGGTTAAAGTGTAGGGGGGATATTGAAAAGGTAAAGGCATCGGCAAGTCTTTTGGCGCAAACTCTTTTGGAGGTTGAGCGGAGTGTTGCGCCTGGAGTGAGCACTAAGGATCTTGATTTTATTGCTGGTGATTTTATTGCTAGCAGAGGGGCTAAACCTGCTTTTAAAGGGTATAATGGGTTTAAGGGAGTCATTTGTGCTTCTGTAAATGAAGAGGTCATTCATGGGGTACCAGGATTGAGAAAGCTTAGGGATGGTGATGTTGTTAGTATTGATTGTGGGGTTATTTTAGATGGGTTTTATAGCGACATGGCTAGGACATTCAAGGTGGGTCAGGTAAAGCCCGAGATTAGTAAGTTATTAGATGTGACAGAAGAGGCTCTTTATAGAGGTATTTCTGAGATGAGGGTTGGCAATCGCATTTTAGATATTTCAAGAGCTATAGAGAATTATATTAAACCGTTTGGGTTTGGGATAGTTAGAGATTATACGGGACATGGAGTCGGATTTGCTTTACACGAGGAGCCTAGTGTGCCTAATTATTATGCTCCTTTTTTTAAGAATGTTCGAATACGGGAGGGAATGGTATTAGCAATTGAGCCGATGGTGAATTTAGGTGATCATAAAATTTCTGTTAAGGAAGATGGTTGGACGGTTTTTGCGTCTGATTTAAGTTGTTCTGCTCATTTTGAGCACACTGTTGCTGTTGTAGATGGATCTCCTTTGATTTTAAGTGAAGTTTAATGAGTGTTAAAAAATTATTTAAAAGATTTGGTTGAATATTATGGAGGTGTTTAAGTGAAGAAAAATTTTTTTTCTATATTTTGTGTTAGTTTTTTAGCCTTAAGTATTGGATTTTTTATTGGAATACATTATTTAAAACCCGATAAGAATACTATTGTTTTTGCGCAAGAGAAAGGAGATGCTTTACAGTCTTTTCAAGATTCTTTTAGAAAAGCGTCTAGGAAAATTTTGCCGTCTACTGTGGAAGTTTATGCTACTGGAGTGATTAAGGAAAGAGATCCTTTTCATTTTTTCTTTTTTGATATGCCAGGGTTTAATATTGAGAGGAAAGCTAAATGGGCTGGATCTGGGATAATAATTGGGAAGGATTCTAAGAAATCAAATTTGTTTTATGTTCTTACAAATAGTCATGTTGTAGATAAAGCTATTGAATTCGAGATTGGGACTTATGGTAATAAAACTTATAAATCAAAATTAGTAGGTAAAGATGATAAGAAGGATCTTGCACTTATTAGTTTTGAGGCTGATGATGCGGAAATTAAAATAGCTGAACTTGGAGATAGCGATGGTCTTGAGGTGGGGGATTGGGTCATAGCTGTTGGAAGTCCCCATCAATTTAGTTTTACGGTAACTGCAGGCATTGTTAGTGGACTTCATCGATCAGCAAATCCCAATTTAAAGGCTAGGAATCTGTTTATTCAGACAGATGCAGCCATTAATCGTGGAAATTCTGGAGGCCCTCTTGTAAATATTAGAGGCGAAGTTGTTGGAATTAATACATGGATATCTTCTCCTTCTGGGGGTAATGTTGGGCTTGGGTTTGCTGTTCCTATTAATAACGCTAAAAATATTGTAGATGCTTTTATGAGTGGGAAGAATATCGAATCAGCTTGGCTTGGAGTTTCTTTTTATAATTATAGAGACAAGGACATGGCGGTTCTTAAAAGCTTAGGCTATGAGGATGATTCTATTTCGTCTGCTATTATTGTAAACATTTATGTGGGCTCGCCTGCTATAAAATCTGGACTTAAACCTGGCGATATAGTGCTTAAAGTAAATGGAGTAGCAATGAGTATTTCTCAGGATGTTATTCATTATCTTAGTGATTTTTATGCAGGCGAAAAGGTTGAGATTGAGGTTTTAAGGAAGGGCGAGAAGAAGAAAATAGAGGTTGTGTTGGCCGTGAGACCCGAGGATAAGGAAATTTTAACAAACGGTAAATTGGTCCCGGGGTTTGTTGTTTATCCTTTAACTAGTGAGGCTAAGGCACAACTTGGGTTAAGGAATTGGATCAACGGAGTTGTTGTTGACAATGTTGATAAGAGCATAGAGAAAAATGCTAAGATTTCAACAGGAGATGTGATTACGGCTGTTAATTCAAAAAATATTAAGAGCTTAAGGGATTTTTATGATGCTATTGAGTTTGGGAAAAATACATACAGTGTATTAAGGGGTGGCCAAACTGTAAAAGTATCTTTTTAAATAGACTTTTTTAGGAGTTGACGTAAAAATTGTTTCTTTTACGTCAACCTTGGATTTTATTAAATACTCATACTGTGCAGGTGATGTTATTTGGTTTAGGTAGCATCAACGGGTTGGTATGGCTAGAGGTTGTTAGTGTTATTTTAAGAGGCCGTGTTGATGAAAAAGTTCATTTCTTATGAAGAAATAAGAGTAAATGGATTTAAACTTGCTTATAAAATATATAAAGATGGATTTATTCCTGATATTATCTATGTCTCTTTAAGGGGAGGGGCTTATCTTGGTAATATTATTAGCGAGTTTTTTAAATTTATTAAGATTGAAAAGCCCCTTCTTTATGCTGCCGTTGTAGCAAGGTCTTACGATGTTTGCAATGACCAAAAAAGGATAATGATAGATGGTTGGACTTATGATCCCAAATATTTAAGAACAGGGGATAATGTGTTGTTTGTTGACGATGTTTTTGATACTGGACGTACAATTATCCATTTGCGGGAAGAGGTTTTAAATAGAGGGATAGATAGTCAAAACATTAAAATCGCTGTTTATGATTATAAGGAACGGGGGAATGTGAAGTATGAGCCTGATTACTATGTTAACAAATACTCAAACACAGAAGTAAATGCTTGGATCCATTATCGTAACCACGAGCTTGCGGGGTTAACAGAGGAGGAATACAAGTTAAACTTCGAGAATGTAGACGATGAACTGAATAGCATCTTGAAATTTTTATCAAAAAAATCTAAGCTTATTTAACTTTTATGTACTCCAACTCATTATATCCTCTTGTCGCTAATGTTTTTGTTATCGCCCCTAGATTGTCCTCTGAGATTGGACCAATTAAAGCAAAATTTTTATTTACTTGTGTTTTCATCTCTCTGTTGATTGCGTTTATTGTTTTTATTCCTTTAAATTTGTCACTGTTGTGGTTTGGATAAATTTTGATGGTATACCAAGTACCCCTTTCTGACTTTTTTCTTGTCTTGCCCAGCATATCAACCTGTGGGTACTGTATTTTGTCTGATCGCCTTATTTCTATGGCATTATTTACAGCAATTCCTGCGTCTTCATTATTTACAGCAATTCCTGCGTCTTCATTCTTGCCATAGGATAAATCTTTACCCATTTCTCTAGAATCATTTTCTAACTCGAAGTCACGACCGTAAACTCTCCTTGACTGCGGATACTTGATCCTAGTCGACCGATTAATGTTGACATTTCCTTTATTTTTGCCTGCCTCCCCGCCTGAAATCTCTTTCTCTACGTCTGAGGACAACTTCAGAGTGTCTCTTGGGCCTTCCGAAGAAAACACCGAAGAAGACGATAGCAGTAATATTGTTGCGTACAAAAATTTCAATCTTATTCACTCCTAACTTTTGATCAGAAACAAATGTTTCTAGGGGTTCTCGGAAACGGTATTACATCCCGAATATTGGCCATCCCCGTCACATACTGCACCAATCTCTCAAGTCCGAGCCCAAACCCAGAGTGAGGAGTTGAACCGAATCTCCTTAAATCCAGGTACCAATTAAGGGTCTCAACTCCCAAGTCTAGCTCTTTTATTCTTTTATTCAACTTTTCTAGATTATCTTCTCTTTCACTACCTCCAATGATTTCTCCGATGCGTGGAACCAAAATGTCCATTCCTTTAACAGTTTTATTGTCTTCATTCATTTTCATATAAAATGCTTTAAATTCTTTTGGATAATCAATAACTACTATGGGTTTTTTAAAAATCTCTTCTGTTAGATATCTTTCATGTTCTGTTTGCAAGTCTATACCCCAACGGGGTGTTATTTCAAATATTTTATTTGTACTTTCAAGTTTTTTAATGGCCTGAGTATATGTGATAACTTCAAAGTTTGAGTTTATTACATTTTCAATTTTTTTGATTAGTCCCTTCTCAATATAGTCGTCAAGAAATTCCATGTCTTGACGACTATTATTTAGCACTCCTTCTAGGATATATTTAAGGCAATCCTCTGCTAATTTAATATTGTCTTTAAGGGTGAAAAACGCTACCTCGGGTTCAATCATCCAGAACTCTGAAGCATGGCGTGTTGTATTAGAATTTTCTGCCCTAAATGTTGGTCCAAATGTGTATATTTTTGACAACGCCATCGCATAAGCTTCTCCATGTAGCTGTCCAGTCACAGCAAGGAACACTTCTCTTCCAAAAAAATCGTCCTTAAAATCAATTTCTTTGTTCTTCGAAATCTTATTAAGGTCCAGAGTGGATACACGAAATATTTCACCGCATCCTTCTCCGTCATTCGATGTGATTATTGGAGTATTTACATATACAAATCCATTTTTTTGAAAGTATTCATGGATTTTATAAGAAATTTGATTCCTAACCCTGGCGATAGCTCCAAATGTGTTGGTACGTATTCTTAAATGAGAAATTTCTCTTAAGAATTCAAAGGAGTGCCTTTTTTTTTGCAAAGGATATGTTTCTTGGTCTGCTTCTCCGATTATGTTGAAATTTATCGTTTTAATTTCGTGTGTTTGGCCCTTTGCAGGGCTTAAAGTTAAAATTCCTGTTAAGGATATGCTGGCTCCTGTCGCAAGTTTTTTAAGTTCTGTCTCCCTAAAGTTAGAATTTTCTTCATCAATTACAGCTTGAATTCCCTTAATATTTGAACCATCGTTAATTTCGACAAATGAAATTTTACCACTACTACGTTTTGTTCTAACCCATCCTTTTACTGTAACTTCACTTTCTACTACTGGGTTATCCAGAATTTCTTTTATACTCTTGTGCATATTTCCTCTTAATATAACTTAATTTATAATTATTATATCTTAAACATATGGTAGTTTTAGAATATGGTAGCGTATGGTGGCTTAAATATTATTGCTATTATTGAAAGCAAATAAATTAATAATCTATACTGGAATTGAACAAGACTATGGGCAACTTAAAAGATGTGGTAGTAATTTTTGATTCAGGGATCGGTGGCCTTTCTTATTTTGAATATATAAGTAGGCGACTTGGTAATATGAACTATCTGTATGTTGCAGATAATAAAAATTTTCCTTATGGAGAGAAAACCACAGAGTTTCTTCTACAAGAGATTCTAGAATTGATT
The DNA here is from genome assembly GCF_021165755.1 of Borrelia sp. RT5S. Taxonomy (NCBI): domain Bacteria; kingdom Pseudomonadati; phylum Spirochaetota; class Spirochaetia; order Spirochaetales; family Borreliaceae; genus Borrelia; species Borrelia salvatorii. Next base: position 99,548 of record NZ_CP088936.1, on the reverse strand, counting down.
TTTAAATTGAAAAAGATTTGTAATATTTCTTCATTGGTTTTTGCTTGCAACACGGCATCTGTTAGTGTATATGGTAAGTTAAAGTTTGCTTTCCCTATAATATATACCTTGCCCTCAATTAGTTTAATAGAGAGCTTAGCGACTAGAAAGGTGTTATTAATAGCAACAGACACTACTATTAATAGCACCTTTGTGCAGGACGAAAAGAGATTACATGGTGATTTGATTTTAAAGTCCGCTGGAGAGCTTATAAATTATGTAGAGTATGGGGATAAGTTTAAAGAGGATGCGCTTGGGTGTTTAGAATCATTGAAACTGGAGGTTAAAGCTAGCAGACGAGATGTAATTTTTTTAGGTTGTACTCATTATCTACATATCAAAAATATGATTGAAAATTTTCTAGGAATTTCTGTTTATGAAAACCGTGCATGTGTAACAGATGAACTTGCTAGGGCTGTTGCTAAAGCTAGCATTAGCGATAGTGGTGATTTTATAAACTCATTTTACTTAACGAAAGATGAAAATTTATGTTTTTATAAGAATTGTTGCGAGAAATATGGGCTTAAGTTTAAGGGGGTAATTGATTGAATGACCTTAAATTTGAGGTTCTTTGGGGTGTTAACAATATTTATTCTATTATCGATGCTAATACCAATTTAATTTATGAAGGGGTCATTAAGGGTAAGATCTTAAATATTCAAAATAAAGAATATAGTCCTTTGGTTCCTGGAGATTTTGTGGTAGGAAATGTTTATGATGAGTGTAAAGTGTATATTAAGGAAAGGTTAGAGCGTAAGAACATTTTTTGGCGTTACAACAGAAAAGCTGACATCAGGCAAATTATTGTCTCAAACATTGATAGTATTTTAATTGTTAATTCTGCTAGTCTTCCTGAGATTAAAAGTTCATTTATTGACAGGGTGCTAATAGTTGCCGAGGAGCAAGGAATTACTCCGATTATTTTGCTAAATAAAGTGGACGAGGATGTAAGTAATAAAGTTAAAGATTTGGCTAGAGTTTACGAAGAGTTAGGCTATAGAGTTGTTCAAACTTCTGCTACTACTTTAAAGGGCATTGAAGAATTAAAATCAATTATTAAAAATTCAAAAACTGCTTTTATTGGACAATCTGGTGTGGGAAAATCTTCACTTATAAATTTGGTTAGTTTAAATGCATCACAGGCTATAAATGAAATATCTTACAAATATGCGAGGGGAAGGCACACTACAGTTTATGCGGTGGCTTTTCGTTCAGACAATGGGATAATAATGGATACTCCAGGCATTAAAGAGTTTGGGATTGAGACACTAGATTACTTAAAACTCAAACATTGTTTTAGAGAGTTTGGAGGTTTAAATGATTTATGTAGGTTTAATTCTTGTCTGCATATAAATGAGCCAAATTGCTTTGTAGTAGGTCAAATTGGATTTAAAGTTTCACAAGCTAGATATAAAAGTTACTTGAAAATCTTAGATGAGCTTAGGAGATATAGAAACTATGCAAGATAAATATCTAGAAAAAATTAATTTTTATCAAATATTATCTTCAGTTTCTTCTTATGTTGCTATCCCAGATACTATTAGTCTTTTAAACAGCCAGAAAATGCTGAGCAGGGAGGAAGAGCTTAATAAGATATGTTTTCTTGTTAATTTGATTGGAAATCTCGTTGAAATTTATGATGAATATCCAAATTCTTATTTAGAAAGTATAGGTGATTCTATTAGTTTTCTTTTTAAGGAAAATTCAAGGGTTTCTATTGAAGAAATCAGTAATATTATTTTTTTTCTTCAAGAAGTCTTAAGAATAAATTTTTTCCTAGATAGAAATGAATTTAAAGCCAAGAATGAAAATGAAAGTCTAAAAGATTTATTATTTCTAGATTCAAGTCTTAGGCATTTACTGGAGGTTTTATCTGAGTACGTTGATACTGATGAGCTTAAGATAAGAGGAGGCGTTTCTAAAGATTATGATGAGATTGATTTTGAGATTAAAAAGCTAGACAAAAGAACTGAAAAACAGGTAAAGGGAATAATAGCTTTAAATTCAGAATATTTAACATCAACCCTTGTTTATTATAAATCAGATAGATACACTGTTGCACTTAAAGCTAGTTTTAAAAATAAAATTAAGGGAAATGTGATATCTATTTCAGCTTCTGGTGAGACATTTTATATTGAACCAAGTGAGATAGTGAGCCAGAACAGTCGATTAACTTTTTTAAGACTAGAAAAGACGCGCATAATTTTAAGAATACTGCATGATCTTTCAGATGAAATTCGCAAACAAATTGTTCTCTTAAAAGAGCTTTATAATAAATTTTTATATTATGACTCCCTTAAGGCTAGGGCAATTTATGGCATGAAAACCCGAGGAATATTTCCCAATATTGGTACTAGACTTAATATTTTAAATGCTCGTCATCCTCTAATACAGAATGCGAAGGAGATAAATTTTTGTCCCTTAAAGAATAAAGTTGTAGTTATTACAGGCCCTAATGCTGGAGGAAAGACTGCGACTTTAAAGACAGTTGTTCTATTGAGTTCTATGTTTCAGTTTGGGATACCTGTTCCGGTTGGTGAGGGTAGTACTTTTAAGATCTTTGATAATATTTTCATCGATATTGGAGATGAGCAATCAATTGAAAATTCACTCTCAACTTTTTCAAGTCATATGAGGAATGTTGCTTGCATTTTAATGCAAGCAACATTAGATAGTCTTGTAGTATTTGACGAATTTTGTTCTGGAACGGATATTGAACAAGGCCAGGCATTAGCTATAGCTATCCTTGAGCATTTAATCAACATTAACTGTCATGTAATTATATCCACTCATTATAATGCTCTTAAGTATTTCGCGTATACTCACGAAGGCGTCATTAATGCATCTATGCAGATGAATTTAGAAAGAATGGAACCGAATTACAATTTAATTTTTTCTCTTCCAGGGGAAAGTTTTGCTTTCAGTGTAGCAAGCAATTCTTCTATTCATCCTGACATTATACTCAGAGCACAAGAGATCTATTCATCCAATAAGACGGAAGTGCATGAACTACTTGCAAAACTTGCAAATAAAGAAAGGGAAATATATGTGCATGAAGAAAAATTGAAAAATAAACTTAAGCTCATTGAACTTAAAGAAATTAAACTTAGTGACTTACAAGAAGGCCTTATTCTTAAGGAGAAAAATATAGAAGAAACACTTATAAATGAACAAAAAGAATTTTTAAATTATTCAAGGAAAACTTTAGAAAATTTGGTTAGAGAGCTCAAAGAAGGGAAGGTTGATTTGCGCAAGAATAAAGAGTTTATCTGCAATGTTACAGACAGGATAGAGAGCAAGACATCTAAGGTCGAGCTTCTTGCTAAGGAGTTTGCTAGTGATGTTGAATTTAAAGTGGGGGATAGAGTTCGGGTATCTAATCCAAGTGTTTTAGGAGAAATAGTTGGTATTACCAAAAAAGGAGTTGTGGTAAATACTGGTGCTTTTAATATTACAGTTTCGTCTTCTAATTTAGAAAGAGTATTAATTAAAAAAGAAGACCGTAAGACTGTAAAGAAAAACTTCAGTTTTCCTTTACAGTCTTACGGTAGTGAGTCATTGGAGCTTACGCTTGATATTAGAGGAATGAGAGTAGTTGAGGCCATAGATTTTTTGAGTAAGAAAATAGATAATATGTTATTAGGCAATGTTGGTAAATTTGAAATAATTCATGGCAAGGGGGAGGGTCTTCTTATGGCCGGTGTTCATGAATTTTTGAAGAGCTTAAAGTTTGTTAAGAAGTATTATTTTTCTCATCCTAGTGATGGAGGGGTTGGGAAGACAATAGTAGAGATTTAAATGGGCATAGCAAAGTTTGAAGAGCTTGAGAATGTACTGTTCAACATATGTCTTGATGTTGATTCTGTTCTTGAGAATGAATTTGGTAGTGCTTATGAGGTGCATCCAAACAGACCTCCTAGGGGCAAAGCTGCTAATGGTATTTTGGATGGGCTTTTTCGTGTAACTACGTCTTTTACCCCTGGATATGGTTCTAATTTTGGAAGGGGGTATTTGGTTATCATTGAGGTAATAACTCTTGATGTAATTGATGTGGAGTTTGTTAAAAGAGTGACAGAGAGGGGTATTAAAATTTTTAGAGAGAGGTTGAGAGAAAAATTCCCAGAGAAAAAACTATGTATAGTACATGATATTAATGTGTACAAAATTGTTGGAGATTTTTTTGGTAATTAATCTTTGAATTTATTAACTGTTGAGTTTAAAAGGAATCGAAATAATTAAAATTATATTTATTTTAATTATTTAATTTTGGTTTATACTTAATAATACGTGAGATGCACTTGAATATTTCAAGTATTAGTATTAGTATTTCAATGTTGAAATTTATTAATATAATTTCTCTGTTTTTTTGTTTATTGAATGTTTTCAATTATTTTATCTTTACCTAAGGGGTTTTCATGCAGTTTGAAGTTAAGGATTTGATAAATAGGATTAAGAAGGATGGACTTGAGGAAGCTGATAGGTTGGCTAGTGAGATTGTTGATAATGCAAAGAGGGAAGCTGAGGCTATTGTTTTGAAGGCTGAGAGTGATGCTAGGGAGTTAAAAATAAGGGCTGAGAGAGAAATTAGTGATTATAGGAGGCATGCTCTGGAGGCCTCGCGCCAGGCAGTTAGGGATTTGATTATTGGAGCTGAGAAAAGCATTAAGTCTTTGTTTGAAGCCGCGCTAACGGATTCTGTTTCTAGAAGTTATGATAATAATTTTTTAAGCGAACTTATTGTTAGGGTTGTAGATGGTTGGAGTAGAGGAGATAAGATGGATGTTATGCTTAATGAAGCTGATCTTTCTGATTTATTGTCTCTTTTAAGGTCGGAGATAGGAGAGAAACTTAAGGGTGATGTTGAGATTAAGCCCTTCAGGGGGATAAATAAGGGATTTAAAATACAGCAAAGGAATAGTAGTCTGCATTATGATTTCACTTCAGAGACTATTTCTGATATCCTTTTTGAGTATTTAAATCCAAGATTTAAAGAGTTGATTAAGGTGGTTTAGGGAGAGGTGTTATGCTGAGTCCTTATTACTATGTGATGTCGTCGTTGCCTTATCTTGACATAAAGAGTGGGATGGTGTGGAGTGTATCAGATTTTTTCAAGAATGTTGAGATTGCTTTGGGACAGCAGGATTTTGTCTTTTTGAAGAATTTATCAGAGTTTGGTGCTGCCAGAGGGAGTTTTGGGGTTATTGATTGTTTTCTTGATTTTGAGGAAAAAATGAAGTACGCATTAGCTTGCATTAGGGCCGAGAAGTTGGGTCTTTCAAGGGATGTTTATTTGGAATCTTCTTATTTTTCAGGCTATTTCTTAGGAATTTTGAAAGTTATTTGCCTTAAGGAAGATCCTTTTGAGGTGGAATTAGGACTTGATATGTTGAAGTGGCAATTTCTGACAGATCTTGAAGTGGGGAATGAGTTTAATTTTGAGAGGTTGGTAATCTATTTTTTGAAGTTGATGATAGTCTCAAGAAGGAGTCTGTTTGTGGAAAAGCTAGGCGAGAGGAATTTTGCAGACATTTGTCAAAAATTAAGCATTGATATGAATAAAAAGTTTTAGAAGAGGAATTTTAATGGAAACTAGAGGAAAAGTAGTAGGGGTAATTGGGAATTTGGTTACTATTGAAGTTGTTGGCACGGTTGCCATGAATGAGGTTATTTTTGTTAAGAGTGCTGGAAAGAGGTTGAAAGCTGAGGTAATTCGTGTTAGGGATGGGGAAGTTGATGCTCAGGTGTTTGAAATGACTAGGGGAATTTCTGTTGGGGATGATATTGAGTTTACAGATAAGCTCTTAACGGTTGAGCTTGGGCCTGGGCTTTTAACACAGGTGTATGATGGGCTTCAGAATCCTTTGCCGGAGCTTGCAGCGCAGTGTGGATTTTTTTTAGAAAGAGGCTTGTATTTAAGAGCTCTTGATAAGAAAAAGAAATGGAATTTTAAGGTGACTGCGAGAGTAGGAGACGCTGTTACTGCGGGAGATTATCTTGGATTTGTTGTTGAAGGTACGATTAATCATCAGGTAATGGTTCCATTTGATAGAAGGGATTTTTATACTCTTGTGGAAATTGTTGATGAGGGCAATTACACCGTAGACGACAAAATAGCGGTTATTGAGAATGATGCTGGGGATAGGCATATTGTAACTATGTCATTTCACTGGCCCGTTAAAATTCCTATTGCGAACTATAGGGAGAGGATTATGCCTAGTGAACCCATGGTGACTCAAACAAGGATAATAGATACTTTTTTTCCGGTTGCAAAGGGAGGCACGTTTTGTATTCCTGGGCCTTTTGGTGCTGGCAAGACAGTGCTTCAGCAGGTCACAAGCCGTAATGCTGATGTTGATATTGTAATTATTGCTGCTTGTGGAGAAAGAGCAGGTGAGGTCGTGGAGACTCTTAAGGAGTTTCCTGAGCTTACGGATCCAAGGACGGGTAAGTCGTTGATGGAGAGAACATGTATTATTTGTAATACATCCTCTATGCCAGTTGCTGCTCGAGAGGCCTCGGTTTATACAGCTATTACTATTGGTGAGTATTATAGACAGATGGGGCTTGATGTTCTTTTGCTGGCAGACTCAACTTCAAGATGGGCTCAGGCTATGAGAGAAATGTCTGGTCGTCTTGAGGAAATTCCGGGGGATGAGGCTTTCCCTGCTTATCTTGAGTCTGTTATTGCATCTTTTTATGAGAGAGCGGGTATCGTTGTTTTAAGAGATGGCGGTGTTGGTTCTGTGACTGTGGGTGGATCTGTGAGCCCTGCTGGGGGTAATTTTGAAGAACCGGTGACTCAGGCGACTTTAAAGGTTGTGGGGGCATTTCATGGGCTTACGAGAGAGAGATCGGATGCTAGAAAATTTCCGGCTATTAGTCCTCTTGAATCTTGGAGTAGATATGGGGGAGTTGTTGATGCGGAGAGGACGGAGTATGCAAAGTCTTTTTTAATTAAGGGTAATGAGGTGAATCAAATGATGAAGGTTGTTGGTGAGGAAGGAATAAGTAATGATGACTTTTTGGTTTATTTGAAAGCAGAGCTTTTGGATGCATGCTATTTACAGCAAAATTCTTTTGATAGTGTTGATGCAGCGGTAAGTCCTGAGCGTCAGAATTATATGTTTAATATAATTTATAATGTTTTAAAGTCAGATTTTAAATTTGAGAGTAAGTTGGAAGCAAGAAATTTTATTAATGAGTTAAGGCAAAATATTTTAGATATGAATCTTATACCCTTTAAAGAAGAAAAGTTTAATAGATTGGAATTTGCTTTAACAGATTTAATCAATTCTAGGAAATTAAATTTTAGGGGTGTTAAGGATGAAAAGGGTATACAGTAAGATAGAATCTATTGTAGGGAATGTGATAACTGTTACGGCATGTGATGTTAGGTATGGAGAACTTGCTATTGTAAAGACAAAGGATATGAGTTCTTTAGCTGAGGTTATTAAATTGGATAGGGATAAGGTTTCTCTTCAGGTCTACAATGGGACAAGAGGTATCTCAACTTCAGATCAAATTAAGTTTCTAGGGCATCCGATGCGGGTTGCATTTTCTGAGAACTTGCTTGGCAGGGTTTTTGATGGAGCTGGAAATCCAAAAGATGGAGGACCTAGCCTTGAGGACAATTTGATTGAAATTGGAGGGCCTTCTGCTAATCCGGCGAAGCGGATTATTCCGAGGAATATGATACGAACTGGACTTCCGATGATAGATGTATTTAATACTCTTGTTGAGTCACAAAAGCTGCCAATATTTTCTGTATCTGGGGAGCCTTATAATGAACTGCTTTTAAGGATAGCTCTTCAGGCTGAAGTTGATTTGATTGTTCTTGGAGGGATGGGACTTAAGAATGATGACTATTTGACTTTCAAGGATTCTCTTGAGAAGGGAGGGGCTTTGGGTAGAACGATATTCTTTGTTCATATGGCTAATGATTCTGTTGTTGAGTCTTTAACTGTTCCTGATATTTCTCTTGCTGTTGCTGAGAAATTTGCCCTTCAGGGGAAAAAGGTTTTAGTGTTGCTGACCGATATGACTAATTTTGCTGATGCCATGAAAGAAATTGCTATTACTATGGAGCAAGTTCCTTCTAATAGGGGTTATCCTGGTGATTTATATTCACAGCTTGCGTCTAGATACGAGAAGGCCATTGATTTTGAAGGGGCGGGCTCTATTACTGTACTTGCGGTTACTACTATGCCTGGCGATGATGTTACTCACCCGGTACCTGATAATACGGGATATATTACCGAGGGGCAGTATTATTTAAGAGGGGGAAGAATTGAGCCTTTTGGATCTCTTTCAAGACTTAAGCAGATGGTTAATGGTAAGACTAGAGACGATCATAGGGTAATTATGGATTCAATGATTAAACTTTATGCATCTTCAAGGGAATCTATAGAAAAAAAGGCCATGGGATTTAATATGACAGAGTGGGATGAAAAGTTACTTAAGTACAGTGGGATGTTTGAAAGCAAATTGATGGATTTGTCTGTTAATATTCCTCTAGAAGAAGCCTTGAATTTAGGGTGGGAGATACTTTCCAGTTGTTTTGAGCCGAGGGAAACCGGAATTAGGACAGAGCTTGTAGAAAAGTATTGGCCTAGAAAAGAGGCAGGGCATGGCTAAAGTCAGGTTAACCAAAAATGAGCTTAAGAAGCAAAAAGATGGACTTAAGATGTTTAATAGGTACTTGCCTACGTTGCAGCTTAAGAAACAACAGCTTCATTTGGAGATTAGGAAGATTGAGAGTATTAAGCGAGAGCGTGAGCTTGAAAAGGATGTAATAAGGGAGAGTATTGGTTCTTGGGTTTCTTTGTTTGGGGAAGAGTTTCCTTTCAAGGATTGGATTCAGATTAAGAGAGTAGTTAGAGGATATACAAATATCGCAGGCATTTCTATTCCTGTTTTTGATTCTGTTGAGTATTTAGACATTAGACATGATCTTTTATTGACTCCTTATTGGGTAGATAGAGGAATAGAAGTTATTAAGAGTGTAATTCAGATAGAAGCGGAGCTTGAGGTTTTAAGCGAGCAGGTTAGGTTGCTGGAGGCAGAGCTTAATACTACTTCTCAGAGAGTAAATTTATTTGAGAAGGTCATGATACCTGCCACTAAAATTAACATAAAGAAGATTAATGTGTATCTTGGAGATCAGCAAACAGCAGCTGTTGTAAGAGGGAAGATGGCTAAGGATAGCTTGATTAGCAGGGGATAGGGATTGAATTTATGATTGTAAAAATGAAGAAAGTTTTACTTTTGACTTTGTTAAAATATAAAAGAGAGGCTGTTGAGGCTTTAAGAGAAGTGGGAGTTGTTCATGTTGATTTTTACAACAAGGTCTCAAGGTCCTTAGAAGAGGTTGTTGAAACTAGAAGAATTTTTATTCAGGCTTTATCCTTGCTTGAAGATGATTGCGAGGTAAAAACTTTAAAATCTTCGAGTGAGAATTTTTTAGATGTTGCAAAAGATGTAGTTAATTTGGGCGCTGAGATTAAAGATCTTAAAGATACAAGACATGAGTTGTTGCATAAGAGGAATATGGTGTCTCCTTGGGGATATTTCTCCCTTGATTTGGTAAATGAATTGAGGGAGAGGGATGTTTATGTACAATTTTTCAAGGCTCATATTAGTGAATATAGAAAATTATTATCGTCTTCTGAGTATAAGGTTGCCCTTATTAATAATGTTAAAGGGACGGCTTATTTTATAGCTGTTAATGATTCTATGCAAACAATAGAGACGGCTGAAGAGTATAGGTTTGAGTTTGATCTTGCCTTGGCTGAGAATAAATTAAGGATTGTTGATGAGATTTTGGAGCGGAAATTAACTCAGTTAGCACTTTTAAATAAATATAGAGATGTTTTGGGAAATGAGGTAGGAGAATGCAATCAGATTATTGAGTTTGAGCAGGTTTTAGCTGACATGAGTGTGGAGTGTCGTGATTTTGTGTATATTACGGGATTTATTCCAGAAGGTAAACAGGATGAGCTTAAGAGGGTAGCTGGGGGCAGATTTGCTGTGCAATTTGCAGATCCAGATGGGGATATTGTGCCGACTTATGTTAAAAGAAGGGGTCTAGCTAGACTTGCTAAGCCTATTTTTGATGTGCTAGATACAATTCCCGGATATAAAGAGCGTGATGTTAGTTTTATTTTTATGTTATTTTTCTTTGTGTTTTTTGGAATGATAGTTGGTGATGCGGCTTATGGGGTACTATTTTTGGTAGTAGGGGTTGTGTTGAGTGTGCGTAATTTTATAAAGAAGAAGCCTTTAACGTCCGTGCATGCTTTAATATTTTATCTGAGTATATCAGCGATTATATATGGATCGATGACTGGTACTTGGTTTGGGAGTGGTCCTTTTGTGCTTGAGGTATTTCCTTTTTTAAGGTCTCTTCAACTCGAATATTTAACAGGCAGCAATAGTATGCAAAATATTATGTTTATATGTTTTACAATAGGTCTTTTGCAAATATCTGTAGCCCATGTATGGAATTTTATCCGACAAATAAAAGAAAGGCCCTATATACATTCAATTTCTCAAATTGGTTGGCTCGTTGGTATTGCTGGTCTTTATTATTTGGTTCTCAATTTAATACTTGGTGAGGATCGATTTCCCATGAGGGGTGGTGTTTTAAACATGATATATATTGGGGTTGCTCTTGTCTTTATTTTTCAGAGGCAAGATGGTTCAAACTTTTTTATATGTGTGTTGAGGAGTTTTGGGGGGGTAATAGAACAATTTTTGACTACGGTAGCAGGATTTGCAGACATAATATCTTACATTAGGCTTTTTGCTGTTGGGCTTGCAGGACTTGCAATTTCTGATAGTTTTAATAGTATGTCGGCATCTTTATTAAAATCGTCTAATATTGGTCTTATAACAGGTGGCATTGTCGTAATACTGTTTGGACATATTTTAAATATAGTTTTATCTTTACTGTCTGTTGTTGTTCATGGAGTAAGACTTAATATGCTTGAATTTTCAAACCATTTGGGTCAAGAATGGAATGGATATTCTTATAAGCCCTTTAGAAAAATAAAAAATAAATAAGGAGATAAATATGGATATAGGTTTAATAGGAGTAAATTCGGCTTTAACAATATCTGCAATAGGGTCAGCTTTGGGTATGGGGGCTGCGGGCAGTGCTGCTATTGGAGCATGGAAGAGATGCTATGTGCAGGGGAAACCAGCTCCGTTTTTGTTAATTGTTTTTGTTTCAGCGCCTTTGACTCAGATAATATATGGGTATATATTGATGAATACTTTATCGGGTATAATGATGCAAGTAAATCCTTGGTTATTATTTGGAGCGGGTTTTGGGGGAGGACTTGCCATTTCTATTTCTGCTTTTGCACAGGGGAGAGCGGCTGCTGGGGCTTGTGACGCATTTGCTGAGACTGGAAGGGGGTTTGCGACAAATCTTTTGGTTTTAGGATTAATTGAGTCTGTTGCCCTTTTTGTAATGGTGTTCTTAATGATATTTAAATTTTGAGAAGTTAAATGTTAAGTTTCCTCGTAATTTATGAGAAGATTTAGTATATTTGTAGGTATGGTGAGGAGTTTTTTACCCTTCTTGGGTCTCAGCTTGATCTTGAATTTAAGTGCTTCGGTAGGTGGGGAGTTGCCGTATTGGATTTTGCTTGAGAGAGGGAGACAGCTTATCTACTCCAAGGAAAAATTCATTAAATCTAATCTTACTGTTGCTATTAGTTATTTGCAAGAGGCTTTGCTTAGAAAGGGAATTTATCCCGAGGCTAATTATTATTTATCAATAGTTTATGGAAGGACTGGTAATATTGTCCTTGAAAAATTGCATCTTCGGAAAGCTTTGGAAGACAAAGATTATTTATTGGATCAATCTTTTGAGAAAAAGATACTTTTTTCTTTGGCCACATTGGCTGAGTTTGAAAATAATTATGTAGACATGATTGATTACTTAAATGAAGTCTTAGATAGGTTTTCAAACGAGGATGATTACTATAAATATCATTATGTTATGCACAAGCGCGAAAGCGCGTCGAGTGGTAAATTTAGCATGGGGTTTTATCTGGATTCTTACTTAAAGAATATAAGAGGAACTTCTGGGCTTGATTTTACTTTTAATCTTTATAGATTCAAGAATTATAATGTTATCGATATTCATCAGTTATTGTCTAAAGTATACTTAAAGATAGGTGCTTATGAGCTTTCAATTACCCACGGGCTTATTGCTGCTGTTGGTATTTTGACTATGATGGATGAGTATGTTAGCTATCACGAGCCTCTTTACAAGTTTAAAAATTTGAGGTCTTTTGTTCACAAAATAAATGAGTATAAGGACATTAGAGCTAGCTTTGAATCTGCCAATTTTTGGGAAGTAATATATAGAGTTGCGTATGCCACTTATATGTATGATAATCACAAGAACAAATTTAGGGCCATAGATACGTGGAAATTAATTGTTGATCTTGCTCCTAAATCTTCGCCTTATGTATTAAAATCAAAGAATCAGATCAAAACTTTTTTAGTCAATAAAAGTGTGTAGTTGTTTTGTTTCTGAGGACGTTAGTTTAGGGAGTTTGGGATTAGTTCTTATAAGAAAAATTTTTGCATTATTGCTCATATCGACCATGGTAAGTCAACCTTGGCGGATAGATTTATACAAAAGGCCAAAATAGTCTCAGATCGAGATTTTAAAAGTCAAATGCTTGATAGCATGGATATTGAAAGAGAGAGAGGTATTACTATTAAGAGTCAAGCTGTTACTATCGAGTATGATAGCAGTGATGGCAATACCTATGAGCTTAATTTTGTAGATACACCGGGACATGTCGATTTTTCTTATGAGGTCTCAAGGGCAATTTCATCTTGTGAGGGGGCAATTTTACTTATTGATGCTAGCCAAGGAATAGAAGCTCAAACTGTTTCTAACTTTTATATGGCGTTTGAACATGATCTTGAAATTATTCCTGTCATTAATAAAATAGATTTACCGAGTGCAAATGTTGATTTTGTAAAAGAACAAATAAAGCGCGATTTGGGGCTAGATTCAAGTATTGCTGTATCAATATCTGCAAAGAATGGTGTGGGAATTGATGAGTTACTTGAATCTATTTGTAGGTACGTTCCATCGCCTGAGGGTAGTGTTAGCAATGCATTAAAGGCTTTAATTTTTGATTCACATTACGATTCTTATCGCGGTGTTATTGTTCATTTTAGAATTTTTGAAGGTCGAATCAAGACGGGCGACAAGATTAAATTTATGCATGCAGATAGGGATTATTTAGTTGAAGAGATTGGAGTCTTTAAAATACTGCTTGAAAGAAGAGATTTTTTGGAAGCTGGTGATGTTGGTTATTTCATTGCGGGAATAAAAAATATATCAGATGTTAAGATTGGGGATACTGTAACTCTTTTCGATGAGCCTGCAAATTTTCCTCTTGAGGGGTTTAAGGAAGTTAAGCCTGTTGTATTTTCTTCTGTTTATCCAGTTGATGCTAATCAGTATGATGACCTTTTAAAGGCTATGGACAGGCTTAAGCTTAATGATGCATCACTCACCTTTGAAAAGGATGCTTCAGCTGCCCTTGGCCATGGGTTTAAATGTGGATTTTTGGGGTTATTGCATTTAGAGGTAATTCAGGAAAGGATTGAGCGTGAGTTTGATCTTAATGTAATCTTAACTTCTCCTTCGGTTCGTTATAGAATTGTTCCCAAAAAAGGAGATCCTTATTTTATTGAGAGTCCAGAGCAATTTCTTGGAAATGAGCATATTGAATATGCTCTTGAACCTTATATTAGGTCTAATATTATTGTTCCTACCGAATTTTTGGGTAATGTTATGAGTATTTGTTTACTTAAGAGGGGAGTACAAGAAAACTTGATTTATCTTGATACAAAACGAGTCGAGGTCATTTACAAGATGCCTCTTGCGGAAATACTTTTTGATTTTTACGATAAAATTAAATCCGTAAGTCGTGGTTATGCGTCTTTTGACTATGAACTGTTAGGTTATGAGGCAACGGATTTAGTTAAATTGGATATTTTGGTTAATGGGGATAGAGTCGATGCGTTATCTCAATTAGTTTTCAGGAATAATGCAAGAGCAAAGGCTACAAGTATTTGTAAGAAATTAAAGGAAGAGATTTCAAGACAACAGTTTAAAATAGCGATTCAGGGGGCCATTGGGTCGAGTATTATTGCACGTGAGACAGTTTCACCTGTTAGAAAAGATGTTACTGCTAAATGTTATGGCGGGGACATTACTCGCAAGAGAAAACTTTTGGAAAAGCAAAAGGAAGGGAAGAAGAGAATGAAGATGATAGGAAATGTTGAGATACCACAGAGTGCTTTTCTTTCTGTGCTTAAGTCAGATGATAAGTAGAGATAATTTAAGAAATTTTGATGTAAGAGTAATGAGATCATTTGCAAGGGAAATAAAAGAGGATTTATTTCTCAATATTTGAAATCTATTAGATTTATAAATAGAAAATAAAAAGCCATCGTTGTTGGATGTTAAATTGTAGGAAGTGTTTAGTGAGGATCCTTTTCAAATTGTTAGTTACGAAGTAAAAAGGGACTGAATTTGGTAATTTTAAGGGGAGGTTTTGTTCATGATGTTAGGTCCTGATCCATGGATTTATTTATTGATTATGTATATAATTTACGGATATGAAAGAATTAACGCATACAGTTAAACTTTTTAAGCTTTTTTCTGAAAATAAAGTGGTGGAGTTAAATAATCTACATATTAAAGCTGAAAAAGATATACAAAAAGTATTTGAGTCTAATTTAGAGGCTTTTTTCAAAGTGAAGTTAGTGGCGACTGAATTTAAGATAGGAGATAAAAGAATAGATACACTTGGAATTATGGTGACAAATAGTTGTGTTGTTCCTGTGATATTTGAATATAAAAAAGATGCGAGTCCTATGCATGTTTTGCAGGCTGTTGGGTATGATGAGGTATTGAAAGACAGAAAGCGTGATTTTTTGTACGTGATGTCGGAGACATTTAGACAAAGTTCTGAGAGATACAATAATGTAGATTTTGATTTAACTAAAATTGTTTGTGTCGCCAGAAAATTTGAGGTAGCAGCTAGAAATCAGGCCAAAAGAGATCCTTCGGAAATTATTCTTGTAGAATATGACATGTATGAAGATAATTTAATAACATTAAAATTAACTACTTATCCAGCAGCTGGTGTTAGCGATAGTAAAGTTTTTGGGAATAAAAAAAATAAGGTTGTGACTCAAGCGGAAATGGTGCGTGATGTAGTTCCTCAAAAAAATGACAATAATTTTTTATTAACAGAGAATCTGAGGAAATTGTCAATGTCAAGTGTTGAATTACAGAATCTAAATAGAATGTTGGAGAGTTTTATTTTTACTTTGGGTAATGTTGAAAAATACGATACTAAGCATTATACAGGATTTAGGGTTGCTGGGGGTAAACTTTTTGCAGATTTGGTATTTAAGCCTATGAGGGATGTAATAATAATTACTGTTACACTTCCTTTGGAAAAGGTGCTTATAGAGGAGGGTTTTACTCGTGATATTAGTGGTATTGGTCATCATGGCATTGGAAATATCGAAATTGTTTGCAATGGATCTAAATTTGAAGATGTTAAAAGACTTATAAAATTAAGTTATGATAACGTCAATTTTAATTAGAGATTTATTAAGATTATTTAATTTTTTTGTTATCTAGATTGTCTATTTTTATAGTTTTGCCTTTGAGTTGCGCTTAATGCATTTTTGGTGGGTTATTGGGCATGTGGTTCTTGTTAAAAATATTGGAAAAGTATTTCGAAATGTTATAAGATTATCTTATTGGTATTAAATAATTCTATATGGAGATTTGTGTATGCTTAAGTGTAATAAGGTGGTTCTTGTTGGGGCTGGGGGTGTCGGTTCGAGTTTTGCTTATGCTTTAACAATAGATAATTCGCTTGTCCATGAGCTTGTCATTATTGATGTGGCGCAAGATAAGGCTAAGGGTGAGGTTATGGATTTAAACCATGGACAGATGTTTTTGGGGAAGAATATTAAGATAAACTTTGGAACCTATCAAGATTGTTCTGATGCTGATATTGTTGTAATTACTGCAGGTCTTAACCAAAAGGTGGGCGAGACAAGGCTGGACTTGGTAAGTAAGAATACTAAAATATTTAAAGAAATTGTAACAAGCATTGTTTCAAGTGGTTTTAGTGGTATTTTCGTGGTTGCAAGTAATCCTGTTGATATTATGACTTATGTTACGATGAAGTATTCTGGGTTTCCAGTGCATAGGGTTATTGGAACAGGAACGACACTTGATACTTCAAGGCTTAGATATTTTTTAGCGGAGCGTTTTGGTGTAAATACTCAGAATGTGCATTCGTATGTTATGGGTGAGCATGGGGACAGTTCTTTTGTTACTTGGGATGAAACAAAAATAGCTATGAAGCCTTTATCTGAATACATTAGTGAGGGGAAAATAGGGGAAGAAGAGCTTGATGAGATTCATAGTCGGGTTGTGAATGCTGCTTATGAGGTAATTAAACTTAAGGGTGCTACTTATTATGCTATTGGACTTGGAATTAAAAATATTGTAAATGCGATAATCAGTGATCAAAATCTTATTCTGCCTATATCTTCATACATTAATGGTCAATACGGTGGGGTTGGGCGCGGTATTTATGTTGGAGCACCTTCTGTGATAAGTAAAGGTGGTGTAAGGGAGACTCTTGATTTTGATATAAGTGATAGAGAAATTGAAAAGCTTAAGGCTTCTGCCAATCAGCTTAAAAGTTATATTGATAAAATAGAATTTTAAAGCCCAGTGGGCTTTAAAATTCTATAAGCTGTTCACCGCTTTTTCTGTGTTCAATGGCTTCTAGCAGTGATTCTCTTGAGATGTGCTCTTCTTCCCTTAAGTCGGAAATGGTTCTTGCAATTTTTAGCATTGAATGGGTAGCTCTTGATGATATGTTAAGTTTATTTAAAATGTAGATCAGTTCGTCTTGTAGTATTTTATCTAATTCACAGTATAGGGTGATTTGTTCCGGTTTAAGGTCGGAGTTTTTGTGTGTGCTTTCAGTATTTTCATATCTTTTGCTTTGTATATTTCTTGCCTTTAGTATTCTTTTTCTTATCTCACTTGAGCTTTCCCTTTCTTCCTGGAATAATTTTTCGTTGTCTACTGGTTTGGTCGGTACTCTGATGTCAATTCTATCAAGCATTGCTGCTCCGAGTTTTTTCCAGTAGTTTGAAACTTCTTGTTGGGAACAGAAACACTCTATATCTCTTTTACCAAGATTACCACAGGGACAAGGGTTTGTGGCAATGACTAACTGAAAATTCGCAGGATACTTAAAGGATCTTGAGCTTGCCCTTACAATTGAGATTGTTTTATCTTCAATGGGCTCGCGCAGTGATTGTAAGATTGATTTTTGAAACTCTAACGCTTCATCTAGGAATAGAATTCCATTGTGTGCTAGCGATACTTCGCCAGGCAATGCATTAGATCCCCCTCCAATTATACCTTCTTTGCTTGCAGTATGGTGGGGTTGTCTAAATGGTCTTTCTTTTATTATTTTTGTATCTATTAGTTTGCCGGCTACTGACCAAATTCTGTTTGTTTCAATCAACTCTTTATTTGTAAGTGGCGGTAAAATTGACTTTATGCATTTGATGCTCAGAGTTTTTCCACTACCAGGTGGACCAAAGAGCATTAGATTGTGCCCGCCTGCAACTGCTATTTCAAGTGCCCTTTTTATTCTATGCTGTCCTTTTATGTTGTTAAAATCATATTCAAATTTTTCTTTGGGTATCTCTGTTATACCTTTCATTGTAGAATCAATTGTTTGTTTTCTTGGAAATGTGTTATTGTTTAGGTGCTCCACTATCTCCAGCGTTTCTTTTAAGGTTTTAACTCCCCAAATGTTTAGATTATCCAATAGAAGACCTTCCTCTATGTTATCAAAAGGTATTATGATGCACTTAATCCCTCTCTCCTTTGCAAGTGAGATCGCAGGTAATACTCCCCTAATTGCCCTTATTTTACCGTCTAATTGTAGCTCTCCTAACATTAAAATTTCTAAACCGTTGTTTTTGTTTTCATTTATGGCGATAATGCTTGTTGCAATTGACAGGTCAATAGCTGTTCCAATTTTTTTTATACCTGCTGGTGCAAGATTGATTAATATCCTGTCTTTTGGAAAACCAAATTCTGAATTTTTAATGGCTGCTTTTATTCTTTCTCTTGATTCTTTAATTTCACTTCCAGCAAGTCCAACAATATCAATTCCCGGCATTCCTTTTCTAATATCTACTTCAATCTCAATTAGCTCACCATCATATCCTATGGGTGAGTGGGAGTATATTTTCATGTAAATTCTCCTTTATTTTAAGTTATTTAATTGTGCTTAGGCTTTCATTTAGGGCTCGATAAGGTAGCATGAAGCAATCTTGTCTATTTGTATGTATGAAATTTGTAAAATTTCTAAGACTTGCGTCAATTTCTTCTAAATTTTCAAAATTTTTATCAATCGCTTTTGTTATGATTTCTAGTATTTTTTCCTTTGGTTTGTTATTGCATATTCTAGTTAATGTATAAGCGCTTGCAAGAAGAATGATGCATCCAGACGCACTGTATCTCAGTCCTATCTTACCATTCTTCATATTTATTTGAAAAGCTATTTGATCGCCGCATTTGGATTGATATCCCAAATCTTGATTCTTATCCATTTTAAATGTGTATTTACTTATTCTGCTAAGTCTTATTAGTTCTTTTTTTACTTTCTCTGATAGCATAGCTCAATTTTAAGGGGTTTAGTTAATTAAATCAATGGTGATTCTTGGAAAGCATTTAGCTAAATTCCTTTATTGTTCTTTTCAGAGAAAGTATAAAAGTATCAATTTCTTCTTTTGTGTTATAAAAATAGAGGCTCAGCCGTAAGAGATGATTTTTTTTTATGTTTTCTGAGAGGAATGCAAGGTAGGAACAAATTCTCCCAGCTCGGATTGCAATTCCCATTGTATCAAGATATGTTTCAATGTCATGTGAGTGGATATCTTTTATTGTAAATGATATTATTGCTTTTCGTTTAATATTTTGATTTAGGAGAAATTCAACTTCATCGATTTCTCCTAATTTTTCAACGCAGTATTTAATGAGCTCCTCGTCATGATCTTTAATAAATTTCATTGAAATACTATTAATGTATTCTATTGCTTTGCCAAGACCAATTATGCCTGCAATATTAGGTGTTCCTGATTCGAATTTATTTGGTGGATGAAGAGGCTTAAAGGAAATATCTTCATTTTCTATAAAAACATCTTCTATGGTATTGCCGCCTATTTTGGAGCTATTGAGTTTATTTATAATTTTATTGGATATATATAGTACTCCTACTCCTGTTGGAGCAAGCATTTTGTGTCCTGAAAATACTAAAAAGTCACAGTTTATTTTACGCACATCTATTTCTGTATGGGGTGCCATTTGAGCCGCATCCACAAAAAAGATAATTTTATTTTCCCTAGCAATTTTTCCAATCTCTTCTAGATCTTGAGTAGTACCCAGCATATTGCTTATACCCGATATAGCAATAATTTTAGTTTTATCTGTAATTAGGCCTTTTATTTGCAAGGGTAGAATAAGGCCCATTTCGTTGAATCTTGCAAGCTTGATTTTTAGATTTAGATATTTAGTAATATTAACCCAAGGGAGCAAATTACTGTTGTGCTCAAGAGTTGTTACAATAATTTCATCATCTTCTTTTAAAATTTTTGAAAAAAGTAATGAATTTGCCACTGTATTTATTCCATCTGTTGTCCCAGAATTAAATATTATATTTTCACTAGATTCTGCATTAATAAATTTTTTTACAAGTTTTCTTGTCTCTTCTATTTTTAGGCTGGATTGAATTGCAAGTGCATGACCACTTCTATGCACATTTGCATTGTAATTTTCATAGAATTCAACCTCAGATAAAATTACATTTTGTGGTTTTTGAGAAGTGGCAGCGTTATCGAAATAGATAATTTGCTTATCATTTACAGTTTTATTTAAAATGGGAAAATCTTTCCTCAGAATTTTAGCTTTTTTGTTTGTATCGCCTATTTGATTAAGTTTCATCTTTAAAAAGCTTCCTTGCTCACTCATTCTAAAATGAAAGGCTTTGTTTTAAAGATTATAACACTATTTATTATTTTATTTTTATAATGAGAATCATTTTGCAATTGGTATTTTACTTTTAAGGCGGGGGTGGACTTCAGCTTTTATATTTTGAGTATATCTTTATGTTATAATTCGTGTTGTTATGAAAGAAATGATTTATAAGTTTGAGAAGGCTGAGGATTATAAGTTAGTACCTGTTAATAATATTTATGGGAATGTAACTAATACTGGAGAGATTTTTTGTGATCTTGTTTTTGAATCCACAGAAATACCTGAGGAGATTGTGTTTACTAAGACTAAAGAAGGAGCGTTGGAAGAAATATCTGGAGGGCCGAAGGGCTCTAAGGAAAGGGTGATTTTAATAAATTCTTTCGTTGGAATTTCTATTACAAAAGATACCGCTAAGAATATTGCTTATTGGCTTTTAAAGAAGGTTGATGAGTTAGAGGATAATGAGTAAGACTTCTGAAGAACGAATTAAGATTTATTTATCTAGGTTAAGTAAGTATAGGAGTAGGGTATTAAGAGAAAAGAGTATGAGAGATATTATTTTACGGGCGGATTTGTCTGATAATGATATTGAAAATATTAGAGTACATTTTTCTAGGGGATATGATAGAGCACAAAGATTAGAACAGGGGGGGCAATTGAATTCTGCTTTAAAAGAACTCGAGGATATATACTTGTATGCCTTTCATAATAAGAACATGTTTACTTCGTTTTTAAATCTTTATGAGAAAGTTGTGAGAAAATTGAATAATGGAAACGGAAACAACAGATTAGTACATGTAGGATTACAAGCCAGGGAATTTGGAATAGCGGGGGGAGTTGACTTAAGCTCTTATGATGAGAATATAAAATTTAAACATATAATACTAGTATTATTGTTGGGTCTTGTATTAATAGGTATTGTCTCTTTTTTCACGTATACAATGGCACATTCTTTTATTGGTGGGGAGGAGAATTTTGGCAGAGAACAGGAAGAAGTACCGGAGACCGTCATAAAACAGGGATTGCCTTCCATTACAAGGGCGTCTGATTTAGTCGTTGAATCTGCTAGTCTTGCCTCAGACCCTTATGCTTTATACCATGTTGAAGTTGAGGGGGCCAAGGTATTAGTTTTTGAAGATGCGCATTCTTATCAGTTGAAAGCAGGGGTTATTTCGAATAAAGAACCTATTAAAAAAATTTCTTATGGTGTTACTGTTTATGATGATTTGAATAAACCCATGTTGAGTAAAGTTTTTGAAAGGATAAGTGATTTGCCTAATAGATGGGGCAGAGGGGTGTACGTTCCACTTGATTTTGTATGTAACATTTCTAGAGAGATTAAAGGGCACCCCAAAAGGATAGTTCTTGATATTTTTTTGGTTGAATTTTTTAGTGGAATTGACAATATTTCTGGTTTTAATTTAAACACAGATTCTTCAATTTTAAGTTTTAAATATCTTGGAAGTTATTTCAAACAATCTTTTGGAATTTATGAGGCAAATTCTTTAATAGAGGTGTTTAATAACTTAAAAGATGATATTAAAAGTTTGGAAGTTGAGATTGCTTATCTTAATAAGGGAGGTTTGACTATTAGATCTTTGCGACGAAGATTAATTTCTGAATCAAATTCTTCTCTTAAGAAACATACCAGGCAAAATTTTGTATTAAAGACTATTTTCCCAGCAGAGATCTATCCTAATATTAAAGAAGAGTTATCTTCCATTAAGATTGTTAATGTGTATTCAAGTTAATTTTTAGTCGTAAGTAAAAGATTTACCTCAGAATTTCTTTTTCTTTAAGCTTTGAAATGATGTTTAAGGGAATGAGTGTTGTTGCAATGCTTAATAGGGTATAGGACACTAGGACAATTAGGCTAAATTTTATGCTTATCTGAACGTTAAATTCAGAGATGTGATATTCAGAGCTTAAAAGTTCCGTATTTTCAACTCCAAATATTATTTTTGAAATTATATTAGTAATGATGTCTATCATATTGATTAGATATTCGATATTAATGGTTATGTAGTTGCCAATGATTATTCCCATGATGCAAGATATGAAGCTTAAAACGAGGGCTATTAGTATAAATATCATTTTAAGACTTAAATTATTCATTCCAATTGATTTAAATATTGCAATTTTCTTTTTGTTTTCAAGTATTAACATACAAAGAGATGAGGATATATTGATACTTGCAAATATTACAATAAATGCCATTATGAACAATAATAGTTTTTTGCTGGTTTCTAGATTCATGTATTTGTTAAAGTAAAGTTCATAAAATGTTTTGATTCTATATTCTGTAAATTCTTTTGCAAGAACTTCCTTTAAGTCACCAATTTGTTCTTTAGTAGTGAAGTTAAGGGATAGTCCCATGATGCCTTTAGAAAATTCCTCTGCCATTATGTGTGAATCTTGTAGCGATATGAAAACTAAGTTTTTGTCAATTTCTCTTAATCCTGTTTCAACGATGCCAGATATATTAAACTGTTTTACTCTAGGTAATGTTCTTTGGTGCTTACTATTGGGTACCATTACGTAGATAGGTTCGTTTATATTCAGATCAAGTTTCTCTTTGATTTGTCTCGATATTATTATTTCATCCTGTTTTAAACTTTTCTTTCCATCTACTAATTTTATATGCCTATTTTCGTCAATGAATCTGGGCTCCACTGCTCTTATTAAGGCTCCTTGTTTTTTTAGGTTCCCAATTATTCCATAGGTTCTTTTTTCAAAAAAGTATCTTAATGTATGATCATACTGATGTTCTTTTTTAAATTTTTCTAATCTTTCTTTAAGAAGTTCATACTTTTGAGTTTCGTTGTGTTCAATCTGTAAAGAAAACCCTTCACTTTCAATGTATTTGTTTATTGTTGAGTTCATGATACTAGTTGACATGTAATAAACAATAATTAGAGGAATCATTACTAAACTTAAAGATACCCCAGAACCAATTAATGCCTTTTTGTTTGTTGAATTTATAAAGATTATATATGCTATTTTTGCAAGTTCTTTAATATTGGGATGCATCATATTCTCTTCAATTTCTTTTCTTTAAGCTCGTATTTTACATCTGCCTTATTGGCAAATTCTAGATTATGACTAACTAGAATTAATGTTTTTCTAAATTTTTTAGCAGTATCTATTAATAGAGATTCAACTGTCTTTGCGGTGTTAATATCCAGGTTACCAGTAGGTTCATCGCATAATATCATATTTGGTTCATTTATTAATGCTCTAGCAATCGCTACTCTTTGCGCCTCTCCCCCCGAAAGTTCTGAAGGGTAATGTTCTGCTCTTAAATCTATTTCCAATATTCTCATTAAATTTAGAGCTTTTCTATTTATTGTCTCAAAGTGATCTTGTCCTTCAATTATTTTAGGTAAAATGATATTTTCAAGCACATTAAATTCATCAATTAAATTATGATTTTGAAAAACAAGACCTATTTTTTTATTTTTGTAAAAACTTAGTGTTTTTTCATTTGCGCCTTTTAAAGAAATTCCACAAGATATTATTTCACCTGAATCCATCTTATCAATTCCTGATATGATGTTAAAAAGTGTTGATTTCCCGCATCCGCTTTTTCCTTGAATGGAAATAAAGTCTCCACTTTTTACGTTTATGCTTAAATTTTCTATCACTTTTATCTTTGTTTTATTTTTGATGTACGTTTTGTGTATTTCTTTTATAGTTAGTATGTTTGTCATCTATATGGCCCCATTTACTTTCTGGATGTATTTAATCTTTGTTGTTAACCTAAAGCTTGAGTACATTGTAAAGAAACAAGCAAAAGAAGATGTAAATAGTAAATCGCTTGAGAATATTTTAGGAGTAATGATATTTTTCACTATTTTGATCTCAACAGTTTGCACTTTTAAGTTTAATAGGTAGTTAACAGCATTGATTAAACTGTTTATCAGGAGATCTATTAAATTTAGTATTTCATTAATGTTTAATGATATAAGAATACCTGCAATAAGGCCAATAATACTACCTATAATGCAAATTATCGCTGAGTGAATTAGAAAAATTTGCCTAATCTTTTGAGTTTTAAGACCAATAGATAATAGTATTGAGATTGATTTGCTTTTGTTTATCAGTATTCTTTTTTGTAAATAATATGTATTAACGGCAATAACAAGAAATATGCATGTTAAAATTATGAGCATTGTGTTTTTCTCTATTTTTAGCGCCTTATAGAGTTCTTTATTGTATTCGTTCCATGTTTTAAATTTTATGTTTGGATTGATATTTTCTATATCATTTATTAATTTTGGACTTGGATATAGGTTTAGTGTTTTTACTTGATAACTGATGTCTGAATCTTTTATAATCCCTTTTCTGTAAAAGTAGTTAATGTTTATAAATACTGTGGATTCGTTAATTTTTGAATAATCGCTTTTAAAGACGGATTTTATTTTAAAATGTTTGATTTGGTCCTTTAATGTTTTAATATTCTGTATTTCATCACTTACTATTAATCCTATCAGATCACCCTCAGATAGTCCTAGGTTGTAAGAAAGCACATCTCCTATTATGATTTCATCTTCATTAAGTTCAAGTTCAAATTTTTCAAGACCCGTCAGAAGAAGAAAATTCTCATCCTTTATGACATCTCTTGTATCAATAGCGATGATATTTAAAATACTTGGATAGTAGTAATTTTCAATTCCGATTCCCTGTGTCTCATATATTTTGTTGATATGGATTATTTCTTGAATCTTCTTAAGATGACCAAGTTCTTCTTCATTTAATTTACCTTCAATTTTTAAATTTCCACTTTCCAAAGCGGATACACTTGTAAAAAAGTCATCTTGAAACCCATTCATTATTGATATTATGATAATAATGAGTACCTGACCAAGCACTATACTCAGTATTATTACGACAGTAAGCGACAGGCTATTTCTCTCATCCAGTATTAGTCTTTTTAATAATAATTTATCTAGCTTCATTGCCGTCTCTGGTAATATTGTGATTCACCTCTTCAATAACTTTGTCATCTTTATATCTTACTTTAAAGATAGCCTTTCCGCCGTAGTACATTTCTTGTTCATACTCATTCTCACCAAAGTATTCAATTTTTAATGATATTAAGTCATCTTCATAAATTCTTTTCAACTTTAATTTATTATCATATTCATACTCATATTCTGTTCTAGTATTGTACTCCTTTTTTTTTTCTTTTACAGTCACATTTTCTATCGTAATGAATCCAGACGCGTTATATTCAAAATCACTTACCTTAATTATTGAGTCGTTTTTGTACACTTCTCTCTTCATTAAGTTACTTCCTTTGTATTTGGATATAGTTTTTATATCTCCTTCTTCAACTGTATTTATTGTTTCATCTTCCATGTATTGATTTTTTTCTCTAGATTTTATTTTATTGTCGGTTGTTATTACGCTTTCTAGGTGGTTTTTGTTTTCGTCATATTTTATTGCTTTTGCACTAGATTTGTTTATGTCAAAGTATGTTGATTTTATTTCTCCATTGATGTCGTAATTCCAAACTTGAAAATTCGATCCGGTTATTTTTAAAAGTTTTCCATCGGTGTTTCTCATATACTGTAGTTTTCTCGGCTCTTGATTTAGAAATTTAATTTCTTTATAAATTAAATCGTTATTTTTATAAAAGTACTTTATAGATTCAAGTATTATTCCCTTATTGCTATACCTCATTTCCTGTATTTTATTATGTAAATTGTCATATGTTTCTTCCTTTATTTTGATTTCTTTTTCATTGTAGTGTACTACCCTCTGAGTATCTTCTATTATTTCTTTTGTTTTATACTTTATTAGTTGTAGGTCTTTAAAGAGACTGAATTTTTCTGTCTCGTGGATTTTTTCATATTCAATATAAAACCCTGTTTCTGGGATTTCGTATATCTCTTGATATTGATTAAAAAATACATCTGATAAAAAATAGTTCTTTCCGTATGAGGGAATTGAAAATATTAAAAATAGTATTAATGCCTTGTTTGTCATAGTAGTTTATCGAAGTATTCATCAATATTAAATTCTTTGATATGATCTACTTCTTCTCCATATGTAAAGAAATATATTGGTTTTCTAAATAACTTTGAAATGTTTATTATTCCACCAGCTCTAGAGGATGAGTCAAACTTTGTGGCTATGATGCCATCAATTTCTATTGCCTTGTTAAATATTTCTGCTTGGTTGCTTGTATTCTTTCCAGAGGTAGAGTCTATTACCAGTATTTTTTTATAGTTAGCGTTTGTGTGAGCTATTTGCTTCTTAATTACATTATCCATTTTTTGAAGTTCCTTAATTAAATTATCCTTGTTTTGGAGCCTTCCTGCAGTATCAATGAGCAAGGTATCATGATTTTTAGCCTTTGCACTTGAAATGCTGTCAAATATCACTGCTGCCGCATCGCTGCCTTGGATTTGAGACACTACTTTAATGCCAATTTTTTCACTCTGTATTTTTATTTGTTCTATTGCAGCTGCTCTGAAGGTGTCTGCTGCCGCTATTAATACACTCTGGCCCTCAATCTTAAGTTTGTTTGCAAGTTTAATAATACTTGAAGTCTTTCCAACACCGTTTACTCCAACGATTAATAATATATTTAAAGTCTCATTCGCTAAATTAAGGGGTTCTTGGTTTATATAGCCTTTCAATAACTCTTTCAGTTTAAAAATTATCTCAGATTCTCCTTTAACTTTCATTTTTTTGACTATTCCCATTATCTCAATTACTATATCACTTTTAATATCAGCTTCTAGTAGGATATCTTCCAGATTTTTAAGTATCTTTTCTTCCTTTTGATCTTTGAATAGGTTCTTTATCTTCTTAAAAATGCCCAAAACCCCATCCTCCTGTTTCTTCATAAATTTTACAATAATTTATTCACCTTCGCTGGCTTCTTGAATATATTTCACCAAATGGATTACTAGTGGGATAAAACTACCGATAGATAAGGTTATGCCTGTGCCTAATAAAAATGTCATAACCATTTGTTCTGATTTTGCATTATATAGGTCCTGTGGTGTTATTTTTTTGCTAATGAGGTGGTCTGATGCCATATTGTAAAGCTCTGATGATTCACTGTACAGAGTACCTGCAAATACAGTGCCTATTAAGCTTAGTGTGAAAACGCCAAGGTTTATATAAAATAGGTCTCTGGCAACAATAAGTTTGCTTTTATTATCTCTCAGCATTTCTACATGTATTTCTTTATCCTCTTTTTTTAGTAATTTAAACATGTTTTTGTATCCTTCAGCCTGAAGTAAAATAGACTCTATTTCTTTAGGCTCCTCAATCTCAAGTGGGGTCTCTCCTATAAATATTCCCTTCCTAAATACTCTAGACTCTACATTACTGGTTACTAATATTTTATTAGAGTTTTCTTTTTGTAAACTAACATTTAAGTTAATTTTGTCTCCGTTTTTTACCTTTACATTTGCTGAATGGGGTTTAAAAGAGGCGCTTGTAATGTGAATGTTAATTTCTTTTTTTTCTAACTCCGAAATATCGAATATATCATCGTTGTATATCCCTTTTGATACAAATTTTTCGTTTATATATATTTTGGCATCCAGATTATTTAGGACGTTTATCCTAATTCTGATAAATTCTCTTCCCAATATTTCTTCAAGACTAAGTTCGGCTATCCTGTGCGCAATCTCATCAACGGATGATGACAATTTGAAAACTTCTCTTTTAACCTTAACTCCCGTAGGTTTGACGTTATTAATTTCAAGAATATAATATTTTTCTACTCTTTTAAAATTAATATAGTTCATAAAAAACAGTTCTTCACTTATTAAAAATTCTGAGTTCAAATTTGATAAGTTGACTTTTTCTTTTATTTTCTTGTATTTTGCTTTCATTTTCTTTAAATTACTAAGATACTCTTCAAGGTTTTTTTGTTTAATTTTAATATTGTCAATATCTTGCCTAAGATCGTTGATCTTTATTTCTGTGTTATTTTCTTCTCTTGAACTTATTGAATTTTTAAGTCTTTTTTTATCCATTTCTTCTCTAAGACTGCTAATTTCTTTTTCTTTGCTTATTATATGCTGGTGTATGTAGAGATTTCTGATAAAATCCTTGTCATTGTCATTAACAACATGTTCATTTATTGTCCCATAGATTTTATCTAGAGTTTTTTCAATTCCTCCTTTAAGATTTTCATCTTTGTCTTTTGCATTGATTATGTAAGAGAAGCCGTACTCAATGTTACTTTGAGAATATAATAGACTTGCTGTTAAACTTAAAAGTAATATTATTGTATTTAGCTTAAACTTTTCCACTTCAGATATTCTTCTATAAAGTTATCAATGTTCCCGTCCATAACAGAGATAACATTAGGATTTTCAAATTTTGTTCTGTGATCTTTTACTAAATTGTAAGGCTGAAATACATAAGATCTTATTTGATTGCCCCAAGAGATATCCTTTTTCTCCTCTTGTTTAGATCTATTTTTTTGTTGTTCAACTTCTCTGTAGTGCTCATAAAGCCTTGATTTGAGTACCTTCATTGCTAATTCTTTATTTTTATGTTGGCTTCTATCGCTTTGAGACTGAGTTACTATTCCCGTTTTAAGGTGAGTGATTCTTACTGCTGATGATGTTTTATTAACATGTTGGCCTCCAGCACCAGAGGCTCTATATGTGTCTACTCTAATGTCTTCTGGTCTAATTATTATTTCGATTTTGTCATCAATTACAGGAGCAATAAAAACAGAAGCAAAAGAGGTGTGTCTTTTTTTAGCGGCATCAAAAGGAGAAATTCTTACAAGCCGATGTATTCCCACCTCGCTTTTTAAAAGACCATACGAGTATTCTCCTTTTACTTCAACCGTAACAGATTTAATTCCGCCCTCAGCTTCAAGTAAGTCTATAAGTTCTGTTTTATATCCTCGTCTTTCTGCATACCTTGAGTACATTCGATACAGCATACTTACCCAATCACATGCTTCTGTACCGCCTGCGCCTGAGTGTATTGTTAAGAAGGCATTATTTATGTCAATTTCTTCTTTAAAATAAGACAATGTGAGAAGGGTTTTATATTTATCGCTTATTGCCTTAAAATCGCATTCTAATAGTCTTATGTCTTCATCGCTCTCTGTGAGCTTGCAGAGCTCTTTCAAGTCTTTGAGTTTGTAGATTAAATCTTCCCAAGGCTCCACTTTATTTTTCAAAATATTTTGCTTTTTAAGAATCTCTTGTGCTCTTTTGTTGTCATTCCAGAAATCTTTATCATTCTTCTGTATGTCGTATTCTTTGATTTGTGCCTTAATCTTATGACTGTCAAAGATTCCTCCAAACATTTTCGATTTGTTTCAGCAATTCATCAATTCTTTCTTGCATTATAAATTCTCGCTACTATTTATTAGTATAATTATATTTGGAATTAAAGATAAAATGAACATTATAAAAAAATACATTGCTTCATTTTCTAATATTTTAGATGTTAGTCTTTTTTCAAAATTTCTTTTTATTAAGACTATTAACATAAGTGACGTTAAGACGCTTAGTGAAGATAAAACAATTATTCCAAGTCCTCCAAGGAAACTATGACTTTTATCTAGGGCAAAAAATACCACTGCTACTAACCCACTGTTGGATAACAGAAAATCATTTGAGTATTTAGATTTTTTGTTGTAAACAATCAGTATGTTATTTAGAGTTTTAAGTCCCATTATTATTATATAGAGTAATATTACATATATGATCGGCATTATAAACAATAATTCGTGTTCTGTAAACAACTTATAAAAATAGAAAAGAAATGAGTAAATTAGTAAAGAAGTTATTACTATTATTAAATATTTTTTAGCTAACTTCCGGTTATCTTTTATTTTTACATCTTCAATACCGATGAAGTGTATTAATAATAGATTATTAACTAATAAGTAAATCGTTAAGCTATTGATCATAATTTTATAATTTCTTCTCCATTTTCATTTTTGTGTTCTATTGCTTTTTCTTTATTTATGCTTAGATAATGTAATATTTTTTTGATTTGAAACGTTAAGCTGTATTTCTTAATTAAAGTTGAACTTACCTGTAGTACGAAAATGGACATTATAGCCGATAGGGTCTCAAATGGAATATGGCTTAGTATCATAAGGTAAAACAGAGACAGCATGCATCCATATAGTATTTGTTCAAATTTAAATGAGGGTGCCGTTTGTAGTTCTGTGCTTATTGCAAATATTAAGAGCATTGGAATTGGCGAGGTTGCTAGGGACAACATATCAAGAGTAATATGACTGTAAATATTCATATTTTTAAATATGTAAGCAAGGAGGAGAAGGCTTGCATAAAAAGATAATGGTATTAATTTATTTAGAATAAATTTCCCAAGGATGAATGAAAATCCAATATAAAGCAAGATAGGAGATAGATATTTTTCGTTTTGCAGTCCAAACAAGCTTTCAATTTGGAATCTCGGTATGATGATGTTTAAGTGAGATAATATTTGCTCATTTGTAAACTCTTCAATCATATTAATGTACTTGTTCTCATGTCTTTTAACTTCTGCTAAGCTTTCTAATCCCTTAATATTCGGGTTTTTCTTCATTACCTTATCCCAAGTTGGAATCATATCTTCTTGTCTTGATAGTTCTTCCGAATATGTTTGTTTGAAGCTTGAGGGGAAATTGAGTAATAAAAACATAAAGGAAATTAATATGGGATTTACAAGGAATTTGGAAAGTTTAGAAAAATAAAAAAATACTAAAAATGTAAAAAGTAGCGACATTATTTTTAACGTGATAGAGAGGGTTAAGGGAAATATCATGCTAGTAATTAATGCGGTATATATGAAGAATGATAGACATTTATGTTTTGCCTTAAACATTACTGGGGAGTAAGCCACTAGGCTTACTATTATTAGTGTGAAAGTATCAATTAAAAATTTTGTGTTGTTTGAAAAAGAAAAAATTAGGCTAGGAGCTAGAGCTAGTACAATGGTTAAGTAGATGTCTTTTAGATTATTCTCAGTGTATATTGGCTCATTTTTTGGAGTGATATTTAATATCTTTTCTTTTATTTCTCTTTGAACCTTGCTTATTTCTTCTTCTATCTCAGTTTCAGTGTATTGTAGGAACTGAAATTTTTTATTCTCATGTTTATTTTTGCCCTTGATTTTTGAAAAAATGACCTCTTCAATATATATGGGGGAGAAACTGGGTATCTTAAAAAATTTTAGATTAAACAACGCTGATTTCTTCTTAAGTATTGTAATGCTATATATGTCTCTTGTTATAGGGACGTTTAGGTTATTTATTTTTATTTTATTCACTGGGTTATTTAAAAATACATCGTATTTTGTCATATCAATGTCTTCATTTATTATTTGCCGGATTGATGTTCCAATTTTGACTTTTATTATCTTGCTTTGTATTTTTTGATTACCATTTATAGTGATGAACTTTTCTTTATATGGAATGTTTGTTTTAATTGCGCTGTGCACATTATAAAGGTCTTCAACATTTGCTAGGAGTATGTTTTTGTTTGGGTTTATGCTCTCTTGAATATTCTCTTCGTTATACAAAAAGTGCATTATAATTTCGTGGTTTGAATATGGATGTGAGACATTTGGAATGAGTCTAATTCTTAATCTTTTGTCTTGATAATCAATTAAATTTTCAAGCTCTTTTTTTAGGCTACAATTGCCTATCACTATCAATATTTCTTTGAACTTAAAGATTTTGTCGACTATTTCGAGTCCATAAAGAATTTCATCTAACTTTTCTTTTATAAGTATTTCTGAGATGTTCGTAAAAGAATCTCTCCCATTTATTAATAAAATCATTTTATCTATTTTTTTGCATTTGCTTACATATTGAAATAGTGAATTGTCATTAAACCAAGGAATTCCTAATCTGATCAATTTTTCTAATGTTTTTTCTCTTGATTCTACCTCATCTGATTGTTCTCTTTCATTTTTTATTCTTCCCTGAAACCGTATTAATGCTGATTTTAATTGTTGTCCATTTGGAAGATTAGCAACGTATATCTTCTCTATTACCCCAGATATTGGAGAGTATGTGTATAAATCTACATTTATATTTTTTGATAATATTTGACCTTCCTCAATTCTTTGATTCTCAATTACGTATAGTGTAGACCTTGAATTTTCTGTTTCTAGTGGAATTAAAACATATTCAGGAATTTGAATTTCGTCTATATTTACCATGTACCTTATTTTTATTGCCGTTTTTATTTCTGGTTCTTCTGAGTTAGACATTTAGATTTTTCCTCTAGTCTTTAGTGTATTTCTATATTTTTTTGTTAATATTTAGAAGAATTGTAAATCTTATTGCCTTAAATAGGAATAGCAATAAGAAAAAAGGCAGAGAAAGAAAAAATAAAATTGTGGAGTTGTTCTTTTCCGTTAAAATGCTGCTATCTGTTTCTTTGTATATTAAAATGGGATTTCCGTTGTATAAAAATAATTTTGAAAGCTCTTGATTGAGATGTTTGGATATGAATTCTTTGTCTACTTTATATACAGGCTTTGGATTGATAGTTATTCTGTTATTCTCTATTTCAAAATAGTCTTCCTCTACATTTTTGTTAGATTCACCATACCTAGATGTTATTTTATATTTAAGCTCATTTTGATAAATAATATGAGACATGTATCCCATAATATTTGGAATTTCCTCTTTGTACCCCACCATTAAATAAATGCTGTTAGGGTTTAAATAATCGAAATAGTTTAATTTTTTGCTGTAAAGATAATTTGAGTTTTGGTAAGAAGTTATCATGTATTGCGAATAAAAGAAGGGCATCAGAGAAGCTATAAATAGCGTTAGATGCGCGATAATTTTTAATTTTATAATCCTTGATTTTCGCTTCTGTTCCTTTATTTCAATTAAAAACAAGAATGTATTTTTAAAATTTCTTTCAGTTTTGATCCAAGTGAATATTAGGAAAATGCAAAGAGTTGTTACTGACACAAAGATAATAAAAATTGGTTCAAGATTAGTAGTTAAAAAACTAATTATCACAATATAGTATAACACTACGAACAAAAACAAAAAGACTGGGAATTTTATTCTTTTAATTAGCAATAAAAAGCTGATATCTTGCAAGCATATCTTATTGTAATTTTTATTGAAATTGTCGATTAGTACAAATAGTAAGTAGGAAAGAATAGTTAAAGGATAGAAGTATAGCATTTCATTGTTGAATAACAGGATGGTACATGAACTTATTAAAAATAACAACATAAAGGGCGAATATTGAATATTTAGTAGCAATAAAAGTGTTATCATCACCATGAACACCATATTTGAAAAATAGTTAATTTTGGTTTTGTAGTTAAAAGAGTGTAACTCTCCTTCAACTTTTTTTGCTCGTTTAAGCTTCTTTAATTCGTTACTTGTAAATGATGAATCAACATAGAGTATTTTTTTGTTGGACAGGTTAAATAGATTAGGGAGATTTTTTAAAAATAGATCCTTTCTTAGGTCATAATCATTAAGTTTTAATAGCTCACGGATCACTATTTCCTTGAAATCTGGAAAATCCAGTATTTTTACTTTTGTCGTGTATTCAGATATTGTTCTGTACCCTAATGAATTTATATAATCATTTGCAATCTTTAAATCCTCCTCCCCTTTAAAGTATATTGGTTTGTAATCCCCAAACTCTGCCATACTACAAGAAAAGAAAAGTGTTAATATACATAAAAGCTTGAATGGATTCATTTTTGCCCTTGTAACTTGCTGCCTATATTATTCGATAGCATACTGCCCATGCGGAAATTATTCCGATAATCACTCCTGTAAATACTTCCTTTTTCTTGTGGCCCTTGACAACTTTGAGTTTCAGAGGTTCGATTTCAATTGCAATTTTTAATTGTTCGGATAAATCATTAAGATATTCTGCTTGCACACCTGCCATGTATCTGACCCCAAAGGAATCCCTTATTGTTATTAAGGCAAAAGCAAGGGCAATAATGAAGCTCGTATTTATCCCCTCTGTTATAAATATTGAAGTTGCAAGAGCTGTAACTGTTGAGGAGTGACTGCTAGGCATTCCTCCAGTTTCTAAAAAGATGCTCTTTATAAGATACGTTGGGTTTAATTTAAGTCTTCTAGTTTTCATTGTTTGAATAGCATATTTAATAACCTGCGCAACAATTCCTGAAACGAAACAAGACAAGAAAAGGTCATTTGTAAATAACTCCTTTATCATCACTAACTACTCCAACCCATCCATCATAATACGAACCTTCCGTTCCGCATTATTGGATGCACTGCTCCCTTCCTATCAATTCCAACAACATCCATGTCACAACTTCCAATCATAAAATCGGTATGAATTAGAGAAACGTTACATCCATAATCCAATTTTTCAACATCAGTCTTTAATTTTTCTTCATTACTTAAGCAAGAAGAATAAGCACTACCTAGTGCAACGTGGCAACTTGCATTCTCGTCGTATAGCGTGCTGTAGAATGTAAGTCCACTTTGATAAATTGGAGAGCTGCTGTCTACCAATGCAACCTCTCCTATGTATTTTGATTGCGTATCGGTTTCTATATGTCTTTTAAGTATTATTTTTGAGTTCTCATCATCACATCCGAACTCAATTACTTTCCCTTCACTAAATTTCATCCATATCCCAGCTATTAAGTTGCCAAGTATCATAACCGGTCGAGTAGCATACACAATTCCTTTAGTTTTTTTATAGTCTGGTGTCGTGAAAACTTCTTCCGTAGGTATGTTTGCATTAAATTCAAGCTCTGTGCCCTTTATCTTTTCGCTTCCTCCTGTCCAGATAGAAGTTTCTAGAAGATATACCTCTAAATTTGTCTTCTGATTTTTAAAGACTAATTTTTCCAGGTTAAGTTTATTTAAAACTGCACACCTTTGGTGAAGTTTTGCGCCATGATCTTCCCAAGTCTTTATTGGATTTTCTGAATCAAGTAGTAGTATCTTCTTCTGAATTTCAAAAAATTCTTCCAAAGTTTTCTGACTATTAGGTTTGTTTAAAACTTTTGAGGCCCACTTTGGGCCCGGTGCACACACCACACACCAAGACAGTTCATTATTCATTGTTGCAGTTGAAACATTTTTAGATGCTAGTCTTAGTTGCTTAAAGTATTTCGACATTTTCTTGCTGTCAACATCTTTCAGGCCATCTAAATTTTCCGTATCATCAATTCGTATCTTTGCCCACTTTTCATCTACCACTTCTTTGAAAAACTCATGCTTAAACCTTGGGGTGAATTCCAATAAATCTTCTGATGAGTATTTTAGCCTGGTTCTTAAAATATCAACATCTTCAATATTTAGCTCCACATACTTAGCACCATGTTCATAAGCTTTTTTTGTAAGAATTCTTAAAAATTCGTAGTTTCCAATGGAACCCGTAATGAGTACGCACTGATTTTCTTGTAAGTTGATACCTTTTAAAATAATAAGTTCTGCATATTTGATTAAATCCTCTTCCATACTTTCTCCTATACAGGCTCTTCCAAAATATTGTCATTAATGTAGTGAGCAACGGCCTCATCATCATTTGTCCCTATTACTTCCAAGTAAGATAGCATCACCTTAAGCCTATAGTTTGCGTTTCCCATTAATAGTCCCTTCTTTACATTTTCCAGCATGTCAACATCATTAAACCCATCTCCGAATGCAATTACTTCACTCAAGTCAATGTTAACAATTTTTAAGACATCCATCAGTGCGCCTCCCTTTGAAACTTTTTTATTAACAATTTCAAGTGAATGAGGTGTTGATAAATAAACATTTATTTCTTGTCTATATTTCTCTAGGATCATAGCCTCATATTTGATTAGGTTTGGTTCGTCATCGTACAAAAGGATTTTTGCTACATTGTTGAAGTTTTTAAGCTCTCTGAAGTGATTGACTTCATGAAATTTTATGCTTTTATCCTTTAACTCTTTTTCCATGTATTTCTGTTTTCTTGATAATTCATATTCACTTATCTTCTTGTTAACAGCGTTGTTAGTTACTCTGTCAGTATAAAGACTGTCGTCCACACCATCGGATTTTTGTAAAAAATGAGGTATGTCGCTATACCTGTCCTCTCTAAGGTTTAAGATTTCATTTACAATTTCAGAGGACAAATCATATCTGTTGATTAATTTCCACTCATTATCATAAACCCTAGCACCATTTAATGTTATGAAGAATGAAACACTTGAGTCTAAATTTTTTGTAAAAGGCATTACCTCGCTTCTGCTTCTTCCTGTTGCAATAATAAATTTTTTGTTCTCTCTTGTTAGCTTCTTTATTACAAGCTCACTAAAAGCACCCAACTGGCTCTTTGAAAGCAAAAGTGTTCCGTCAAGATCAGAAACAACAGCCTTAATATTTTCCATATTGTATCCTTGAATTTTACTCTTGATCCAAATTATAACAAATAAAGAATTTTTTTAAAATTGAATTATTTGTTATAATAAACGAAAATTGCTAAGTTATTGGTTTAAAGGAGCTTGCTTATTATGGATATTAAGACTAGGGTATTGTTTTTAAGAAATTTAATGGTGAGAAGTGGAGTTGATGCCTATCTAATAGCAAGTTATGACCCTCATATGAGTGAGTATTCTCATGTGAGGTTTAGTGCTCGTGAATTTATTACAGGTTTTACAGGGAGCTCTGGAACAGTGATTGTTACTGAGAAAGAGGTGCTCCTTTTTACGGATGGCAGGTATTTTTTACAGGCAGAGAGTGAACTTGAGGGTACTGAGTTTAAGCTAATGAAACTTGGGGTTAAAGGATATCCGGATCTTTTTAGTTATATCAACATAAATCTTAAGGGCTTGAGGCTTGGGTTTTACTCTGAAGATATTAGTATAAGACTTTACAATGATCTGGTTAAAAATTGTAGGAATACAGATATTGAGGCTTTAGATGAAGATTTGATTTCAAGTATTTGGCATGATCGACCTACATTGGAAAGAAATAAAATATTTGAACTAACTGAAGCACAGAGAAACAATAAGCGAGCGGATAAGATTGATAATCTTAAATCAAAGTTGGAAGAAAGAGTGGTCGATTTTTACATTGTAAGTTCTTTAGACGAAATAGCTTGGATTTTGAATTTAAGAGGGTTGGATATTAAATCATCTGCTTTGTTTTATGCTTTTTTATTTATTACAAGAAGCAAGAGGCATAAAAATGTTCTCTTTGTTGACGTTTTAAATCTGGGCGCTGACTTAAAAGAGATACTTGAGGGGGAGGGATTTGAGATTGAAGACTATGGTAGTTTTTATTCATTCTTAAGAGAAATTAGACATGAAGGGAAGTTTTTTGTATCAGTTGATAGCAATGTTAAAGTGTTAAAATCTATTGGGGAGTCGAACGCAATTCTTGGTCAGAGCGTTGTGAGTGAGTTTAAGGCGATAAAATCCGATTATGAGATTAGCAAGATGAAAGAGGCGCATATTATTGACGCGGTGAGTTTAATAAAATTTCTACATAGCTTCAAGAGTTTAAATAGAGATGAGTTACTTAGATTGGATGAGGTTGATGTTGCAAATATGCTTTTGAGTTTTAGATTATTGAATAATGAATTTTTTAGTTCTAGCTTCGGCTCAATAGTTGGATTTAAGGAAAATGGAGCATTGCCTCATTACAGCCCCAAGAAAGGAGCTAGGAAATTGGATTCTAATGGGTTGCTTTTAATAGATTCTGGGGGTTCCTATATTGAACTTGGCACAACAGATGTTACGAGGACCATTTCGATTGGAGAACCTTCTTACGAGGAGAAGGAAGATTACACTTTGGTTCTTAAATCTTTTATCTCCCTTGCATCTTTAAAATTTCCATTTGGCACCTCAGGCGCCTCTCTTGATGGGATTGCTAGATTTCCTTTGTTAAAGAGGGGTTTAAATTTTGCTCATGGGACTGGTCATGGAGTAGGTTTTTTTTTAAATGTGCATGAACTTCCAGTTTCTATTAGTCCTTTTTCCACTTATTCTTTTAAGGGGTCTGAAATTGCTTCAATTGAACCCGGACTTTATCGTGATTCTAAGCATGGGATTAGAATTGAAAATTTAGTTTTTGTAAAGCAAAGTTATTTAAATGAATTTGGAAATTTTTTAGAATTTGAGCATTTAACCCTTGTTCCCTTTGAGAAAGAATTGATTTTAAGTGAGATGCTTTCAGAAGATGAGTTACAGTATATTAACAGGTATCATGAGAACGTATACTTTAGTTTAAAAGAACATCTTAATAGTGAAGAATTGAAATTCTTAGAGGGTTTGACCAGTAAAATATGAAAATTATGACCTTATTGATAATGTTTATTGTTTTCGGGTTGGTGGATTTATATGCACTAAGATCGGGTATTGTGTTTAATAGCTCTTACAGAGATGCCATAAGTGAGGCTCGAAAGTTAAATAAGAATGTTTTAATTTTGGTTGGAAAGGATATTAGGGATAATTTAATAAATGATTTTCTAAATTCTTTTGAAGATGATAAAACTCTTGAGATTGTGACGCAAAATAATATTTTTTTAGTTATTGATGTTCACAATGAGATTTTTAGTGAAATTAGTTTGAAAAAAAGTCCTACTTTATTTTTTGTTGATTCAAAAAGTGAGCAGATTAAGGCCGCTTATGTGGGGTCTATTAAGGACACTGTTCAGTTTGATAAGGATTTTTTAAGCTATGTTTTAGGAACTTCTAAACTGGATGATATTGTTCATGCGGGAAGCAATTATGAGATTAACACTTATGACGACAAGGTTTTCTTTTATAAAACACTGGATGGTAATTGGAGATTGAGAATGAATGGACAGGATAAAAAGCTCTTTTCGTCAAAAATAGAACTTAAGGAATACTTGGTACTTAAAGATGAAAACGAAGATAAACTTTATGCTTTTCCCAAATCTAGAAGAGGTAGTATTTATTTTTCAGAAGTAGGGAATGAAGAGTGGAAGCTTTTTGGGAAGATAAAGACATAGTCTTGGATAGGTGGTTTAGAGATTTATGAAGATGGTTTTGTATCCCGATGATTTGCTTAGAGTTCAGACTCAGCCGGTCTTGAGTATTGATGATGAGGCCAGAAGTACTATTTTTAAGATGATAGACTTGATGGACGCTAGTGGTGGGGTTGGTTTAGCGGCTCCTCAGGTAGGCCTTGACTTGTCTATTTTTGTTGTAAGAGAAGATAGGTTAATAAAACCCTTAATTTTTATTAATCCCTTAGTAACAGAGACTTCCTTTGAGCTTTCTGTTATGAGGGAGGGTTGTTTAAGTATTCCTGGAGTTTTTTATGATCTCGTGAGGCCTAGGGCTATTGTGGTAGAGGCTTACGATGAGAATGGTAAATTTTTTAAAATCGAAAATTCGGGATTTTTAGCCAGGATTGTACAGCATGAGGTGGACCATTTAAAGGGGGTTCTTTTTATTGATTATTATGAGGATAAACTTAGAAGTAAATTGTTAAGATCTTATATGAAGAAGAGGAGATTGTGAGAGGTTGAGAGTTTTTTTTGCAAGTTCTAGTAGTATTTCTTTAGAAGTTTTTAAGGAGGTTAGGGATCGATATGATGTTGTTGGTGTTTTAACATCGCCCGACAAGCCGAGCGGCAGAGGCTTGAATTTAAAAGCAAACGAGGTTAAGGTTGAAGCTATTAAGAAAGGTATTCCAGTTTTAGATCCTCTTGTACTTGAATTGTCTACAATAAAGGCGATTAAGGAATTAAAGCCGGATGTTATGTTGGTTTTCTCTTATGGAAAAATATTTAAGCAGGAATTTTTAGATATTTTTCCACTGGGTAGTATTAATGTTCATCCTTCGCTTTTACCGAAGTACAGAGGGCCTTCTCCCATCCAGACAGCTATTTTAAATGGTGACAGCTCTAGTGGAATTACAGTCCAAAAAATGGCTTTAG
Source organism: Borrelia sp. RT5S (assembly GCF_021165755.1). Taxonomy (NCBI): domain Bacteria; kingdom Pseudomonadati; phylum Spirochaetota; class Spirochaetia; order Spirochaetales; family Borreliaceae; genus Borrelia; species Borrelia salvatorii. The sequence goes on along the minus strand of NZ_CP088936.1, from coordinate 59,504 downwards.
AAATGGACAGTGGGAATATCTTGGCTCAAAGACAATTTGAGATTGAGGGCTTTAACACAAGTGCTGATATTTTTAAATACGTTTCTCTAAATAGTGCTGATATTGTTTTGGAAGCTTTAGATAAGGTAGAGAAGGGAAGTGTTGGAATTCCTCAAGATTCAAGCCAGGCAACATATTGTTCTTTTCTGAGTAAGCATCATGGGATTATTGATTTTACTTTAAGTGCCTTTGAAATTAAGAATAAGATCAATGCTTGCAATCCTTGGCCACTTGTAAGAGCTAGGTTAGAAGAAGATGAGATTATTTTTCATAGAGCAGACTTTATAAAGGATAATAATTATTGTGAGCAAGCAGTAGGAGAAATTGTTTCATTTTGTCCCAACAAGGGTCTTTTTGTAAAAACAGGCGATGGGGTTCTCTTGTTATTAGAGCTTCAAAGGGCTGGAAGAAAAGTTTTAGATTGCAAGTCTTTTTATAATGGAAACAGAGGTTTGGTAGGGAAGCGTTTCTTAAAGCTTGAGCATAAGGAGATGGTTTAGCATTGAGTGACAATAAAGAACAGAATAATTTATTTTCGGATAATAGAGAATTGGGCAGTCAGCGTAGTTTGCGGAAAGAAGATAGAAATTTTAATGAAGAAACTTTTTTCTTGTCTGGCTACATAGTTAAGGGGCTAATTCTTACCATTTTGGGGTCTTTGGTTATTTCATGTGCAATATTTTTTATTTTTTTAAAGAGTAGTGATCTTGTTGTTGTTCCAAATCTTGGTGGGCTTTATCTTGAAGATGCGATTACCGAGCTTCAAGATAAAGATCTTATTCCTTATATTGAGCTTAAATTTTCATCAACTTCCCTTGATAAAGGGAAGGTAATAGACCAGAGGCCTAAGGCTGGTACTGCTTTAAGACTTGACAATAAGGTTACGATATTTATAAGCAAAGGTGCAGTGGTTAACAAGGTTGATAGTTTTATTGGGAAAAATATTGATGATGTGCTTATTAATTTAAAGGCTAATTCGATAAACAATAACAGATTGTTTTACCATATGCTAAAGCCTATTGAAGTTGAGAGTGAGTTTTCAAAGGGGACTATAATACGACAAGGACCATCTCCGGGCACTAAGATCACGGGCCTAGTTGACCTTCAGCTTTTGGTAAGCAAGGGACAATCGAAAGATTTGGTTAAGCATGTGAAGAACTATATTGGACTTTATTATAAAGATGCAATTATTTTCCTTTTAAATGATGAGATTGTTTTTGATATAGAGCTGGTGAAGGGCAATAACTTTGGAAGCGTTGTCCTGCAATCTTTGCCAGTAAACGCTAGGATCGAGGATTCAAGCAAGTTGATAATTACCATTAATGAGCCAAAAGTAGATAATTTAAGTGTTTTTGGTATTTTAACTTATAAGCTGGATAGGTACCCCTCTAGTGTAGATGTGATGGTTAAAGTAAAAGACTCTAGTGGGAATAGTTCTTTGCTTTATTCTTTTAAAACTAAGGGAGGCTCCATTAAGTTGCCTTATGAAGCGGCAAAAGGCTCTGTAATTGAGCTTTATATTTACGATAAACTTGTAAACCAAACAGTGGTAAATTAGCTAAAGCATCTAGTGGTAATTCTTTTTGAGGAATTTACTTTTTGGTTATCTTGGATGCAATAATACCGGAAGATATGATCGCAGCTGTTTCTGTTCTTAATGTGTTTGTTGATATGGAATACGACAGAAATCCTCTTTCTCTTACTAAGTTTATCTCTTTTTCTGCAAATCCTCTCTCTGGACCAATCAGGACAGCAGCGTTGGTTGTTGTTATTTTAATATCAGTTAAGTTGGTATTGCTTTCTTTTTCAAGCAATACCTTTGTGTACCCAGAGCCTTCGTATTCTATGGCGCTTAAAGCGTCTTTTATATTGTTAAGAATTTTTACTTTTGGTATATAGGTAATGCCACCTTGCATAGCACCTTCTATTAAGTATTTTTCATATTTTTTTTCTTTAAACAGTTTGGAGTATGAGTAAGATTTCTCACTAAGTAAAGCGTTAAAAAAAATAATTTCAGAGACTCCAATACTGGCAAGGTCTTTAATTATTCTTTTTGCTGTGATTGGACGTACCAAACCAAGCATTACTTTTATTTTCTTTAACTTATTTGACTTTGCTATTTTATGACTTTCTTTAAAAAAAAGTTTTGTGTCTTTCTTGTATGTGCAACAATAAATCCACTCTTCTTCAATGATTCCAAATTTAAATTTTCCATTGTCTTCAAGATTTAATATTTCGGTAATGTGTTTTACTCTAAAATCATCAAGAAGAATCCCATTTTTGAAGTCTTGTGAGCCTATTAGTATTAAGTTCATTTCGTGTCTACTCTTTTATTAATCATATTGTATTTATGCTATAATTAAAAGTAAATTAAGTCAGGAGAAGATATGGTGGTTACTTTGACTAAACAGGAATTTATTGATAAGGTTTTTGATTATGAGAATGACAAGGAATTGATTTTTAGGGGAAGCAGGCCTGCGATAATCGATTTTTATGCTGATTGGTGTGGTCCGTGTAAGATGCTTGCCCCAGTTTATGATGAGCTTTCAAGAGAGTATGGGGATAGCATTGATTTTTATAAGGTAGATACTGATAGGGAGCAAGAAGTTTCTATGGCGCTTGGAGTTCAGAGCCTTCCTACTATCATGTTTATTCCTGTTGAGGGAAAGCCAAAAGTTTCTGTGGGGTATCTACAAAAGGACACTTTTGAGGATACGATTAAGGATTTTTTTAAAATTTAATTTCTAAGTGGTGTTAATTATAAAATTAAAACTTCGTCTGTTTGTATGGTATCTTTTTAAGTTATAATTGTGCTAGGGTGTAGTGAGTTGGTAGAGGAAGATTTGGATTTATGGGCAGAGGATGTTGAGTTTGAGTATTTGGACATTTATCGTGGCTTCGTTTCATCTGTTTTGGGTTTTCTTCGCGTTAAGAGGTTCGAGCTTGCTGTTGTTCTTTGTAGTAATGCTTATATCCAAAGGTTAAATGGTGAATTTAGGCAGAGGTTTGAGCCCACCGATGTTCTTTCTTTCAATTATTTTGAGGGAAATGGGCAACTGAATCATGCTATAAAGGGCGATCTTATAATATCCCTTGAGTATCTGAGGTTTAGTGCTTTTGAATTTGGTGTTGAGATGTATGATGAGCTTCAGAGGGTTACTATACACGGAATTCTGCATTTAATGGGATATGATCACAAGACGAATGATTTTCAAAAGGAAGAGATGTTGGTTATTCAGGAGCAGGTCTTAAGAGAAACCAGAAGGGTGTTTTGATGTTCAATTTTTTTAGTTTAATTAAGAATAAAAGAAGAAGACGTGCCGATGAGGATAATGAAGGAAGGTCGAGGTTGGAACCTGCTTCGATAAATAACTTTAGTTCTCTTAAGGGGACCATTGTTAAGGAAATTATGATTCCAAGGATAAGCGTAGTTTTTGTTGATTATTTTGGAAGTAAGGATGAAATTTTGAAAGTTGTAACATCTAGTAATCACTCGAGGTTTCCCGTTTACAAGGAAACGATCGATGATATTATTGGAGTAATTCATACTAAGGATATCCTCTTTCATATGTGTAAGAAGGATTTCTATGAAATTGATTTAAAAGACGTTATGCGTAAGGTAATGTTTGTACCAGAGAGTAAGAAAATTGATTCTCTTTTAAAAGAATTTCAGGAGAATCATGTTCATATTGCTATTGTTGTTGATGAATACGGGGGGGTTTCAGGCCTTGTTACTCTTGAGGATATTCTTGAGGAAATAGTTGGAGACATCCAAGATGAATTTGATAATGAAATCGACGAGATAGTCCCTCTTGATGATGGTAGTTATCTTTGCACTGCTAGGGTTTTGATAGAAGATTTGAATGAAAAACTTGGATTAAAGCTTCCAGATGGAGATTTTGACACTCTTGGTGGATTTGTGTATGACTTGTTTGGAAGAATTCCCTTAAAGAATGAAAAAATGGAGTACAATAACTTGACATTTACTATTAAAAATATGCACCAGAGAAACATTAAGGTGATAAAGATTTCTCAGAAGGAAGCGTTGTGAGTTTGAGTCGATTTTTTTGTATTTTTTTGATTTTAAGTTTAAATGTTGGAAACTTAATAGGCTCTGTGACTGCGATTGAATATTACCAAAGGGCACAAGAGTATTACCTTGTGCAAAAAAATTACGATGCAATTGATGAGCTTCTTGAGGCAATCAAGATAAATCCTGATTATTATGAGGCGTATAAGCTTATTGCGGAAATTTATTATCGGTTGAAAATATATAATCAGGCTCAATTTTTTGTAGAAAAAGCTTACAGAATGTCAGATGGCGACACTGAGTATAAAATCCTTTATGCTAACATACTACTTAAGAATAAAAAAACGGAAAAGGCTAAAAAATTCTATACAGAAGTTCTTTCTAGGCAAAAGAATAATATTGATGCCCTGGTGGGGCTTGCTTCGATATTTGAGGAAGAAGGATTGCTTGTAGCAGCTGCCAATTATTATCTTACAATCCTTGAGTATGGCCAGACAAGTTACAGCGCCTTTGAGCGCCTTATGAATATTTATGAGAAATTAGATATGAGAGATAAGGCGCAGCATTTGATTAATAAGATCAGGGGCAATTTTAATTCATTTCCAGATTTTCATAAAAGAGTAGCAGAATTTTATGTTAGTACTCAAAACTTAGGAATTGCGGAGAAATATGCTCAAAATTATTTGATGTTGATAGGAACCACTTATAAAGATTTTGGGTTTGTTGACGCTTATCGTTTGCTTGCCCTTATTTATTTGTATCAGTCTAAATATGAAGATTCAGTAGATGCTCTTCAGAGGGCAATACTTGTTGATAAAAATGTTGATGAACTTTATTACCTGCTTGGTTATTCTTATTTAAAACTTGGAGAAGTTGATAAAGCTATTTTAAACTTAGAAAAAGCCAGAGGCATGAAAAAGGATTTAGGGTTTTATAACATTGCTTTAGAAGAGAGTTTTTTTGTATCCAACTTTAGAGGTTTTATTCAGGATAATGATATTAATGCTGAAGTTTCTAGGAAGTACGAAAAAGAGGGATTTAGGGCCTTTAAGAATTTAAATTTAGACGAGGCAGTATTTAATGTAAAAAATGCTGTTGATATTTGTCCTGATAATGATAGCGCTAGATTTTTGCTTGCAAAAATCTATAAATTGCTGAAATTGGATGTGATGGCTTATGAGGAGCTTTATTATTTAGCAAAGCAGAGGAATGTTTTAGATCCTAAAATCTTAGATTTTTTTGACATGGTCTCATTTGATGTTAGAAGTTCTTTGTCTTTTAGGTATGGCTATAGGAGTATTGGTGATTTAAATAAGCTTTATGACGAGAGAACGGTTTATAAGGTGGGTATTTTCACACAGAATGAGAATAAAGTCTTTGGAGCAAATGAACTAATTTTAAGATATGCTGAGAGAATAATGGAACGCAATTTAAGCATAGAGGTGGTGAATTATAACTTTGATTATAGTAAAAATAAAGATTATTTAATAAGTAGCTTTTCTGAAGGGTTTTCTTATGCAAGGAGCAGTAATCTTGATTTATTTTTGATTTTTGATCTTGATGTGGATGTTTTTAAGAATTCGGTTAGGCTGGAAGTTGGAGTTTATTCAGGTAGAACGGGTGTTAAGGTCGGTACTTTTAACTATAATTCAGGGGGAGTTCTTTACTTAAGTGAGGTTTTAAGCACCTTCTCTAGGGATTTTAATGCTTATTTGCCTAGAAGGGGGAAGATACTTAAAATCAGGAAGGAAGATGCTCTTATTAATTTAGGATATGTGAACGATGTTAAGAAAGGTGATGTATTTTTGGTTCTCAAAGAAGGAGCTTTAAGGTATGACAACGATGGTTCTAGCTTTATCAGTTATAACAAGGCGGATATTCTTGGTGAAATTTTGGTCGAAGAGGTGAGTGATTATATTTCTAGGGGAGTTTTGAAGTCTTCTTCCCTTTTAAGAGATTATATTCAAGAGGGGTATACGATTTTTATAAAAAGTAATTTGACACTTGCTATTAATTAATTTATGATTTAATAATTCTAGTAGTGATAAAAAAATATGGAGGATTGTATGAAGTTGGCTGTTAATGGTTTTGGGCGCATAGGTAGAAATGTTTTCAAAATTGCTTTTGAAAGGGGGATCGAGATTGTTGCTATAAATGATTTAACAGATCCTAGAACACTTGCTCACCTTTTAAAGTATGATTCAACTTTTGGCGTATACAACAAGAAGGTTGAGGCTAGGGAGAAGGCAATTGTGGTGGACGGAAAGGAGATAAGGATTATTGCTGAGAGAGACCCTAAGAATCTTCCTTGGGGAAGACTTGGAGTTGATGTTGTAATTGAATCAACGGGTGTTTTCTCAACAGCAACGAGTGATAGGGGTGGATATATCGATCATGTGGAGCATGCTGGAGCTAAGAAGGTGATTTTGACAGTTCCTGCTAAGGATGATATTAAGACTATTGTGTTGGGCGTGAATGATCATGACATTAATTCTGATTTGAAGGCTGTTTCTAATGCTTCATGTACAACAAACTGTCTTGCTCCTCTTGCTAAGGTACTTCATGAAGCTTTTGGAATTGAGCAAGGTCTTATGACCACTGTTCATGCTTATACGAACGACCAAAAGATTCTTGACCTTCCACATTCTGATCTCAGACGAGCAAGAGCGGGGGCGCTGTCTATTATTCCTACTTCAACAGGTGCTGCTAAGGCTGTTGGGCTTGTTTTGCCTGAACTTAAGGGGAAGCTTAATGGTACTTCAATGAGAGTTCCTGTTCCAACGGGATCAATTGTCGATCTTACAGTGCAACTTAAGAAAAAGGATGTTACGAAAGAGGAAATAAATTCGACTCTTAAGAGAGCTTCTGAAACTAAGGAACTCAGTGGTATTTTGGGATATACGGATGATCCTATAGTTTCTTCAGATATTAAGGGAAATTCTCATTCTTCAATAGTTGACGGTCTTGAGACAATGGTTCTGATGAATGGTTTTGTTAAAGTGCTTTCATGGTATGACAATGAGTTTGGATATTCTACAAGAGTGGTTGATCTTGCACAAAGATTGGTTAAGTAAGAACAAAGGATTGTGGGGTAATTGATGGCAATAAAGACTATAAAAGATTTTAACTTTTTGGGTAAGCGAGCTTTGGTTAGGTGTGACTTTAATGTGCCTTTAAGAGAGGGGAATATTAGTGATGATACTAGAATTAGGGCAGTCCTTCCTACTTTAGAGTATCTTAAGGCCCATGGGGCTAGGGTTGTTCTTATGAGTCATTTAGGCAGGCCGGATGGGGTCAGAGACCTCAGATATTCTCTAGGCCCTGTTGCTAGGAGATTATCAGAATTGTTGGGAGAGGATGTTAAGATTCTTTCTGACTGTATAGGCGATGATGTGTTTGATGCTATTTCTCTTATGAAAGATGGGGATGTTGTTTTACTTGAAAATGTAAGGTTTTATAAGGAAGAGGAACAAAACGATAGTGTGTTTGCTGAGAAATTGTCTCGGAATGGGGATGTTTTTGTAAATGATGCTTTTGGGACTGCTCACAGGGCTCATGCTTCCACGGCGGGGGTTGCAGATTATTTACCGGCTGTTGGTGGGTTTTTAATGGAAAGAGAAGATAAGTTTTTGGGTAAAATTTTGAAAAACCCGGAGAGTCCATTTGTTTCAATAATAGGAGGTTCGAAGGTCTCTTCAAAGATTGGGGTATTGGAGTCTCTTTTACCGAGATCCAATGTAATGGTAATTGGAGGTGGTATGGCTTACACTTTTCTGAAAGTAGGAGGGCATTCTATTGGAAAATCTCTCCTAGAAGATGGGTGTATTGATGTGGCCGCTTCTTTTTTAAAGAAGGCGAGTGATTTGAATGTAAGGATTATTTTGCCACTTGACCATGTGGTCTCGAGTGAATTTAAGGCGGACTCTATTCCTGAGTATGTTGATTCTGTTGATATACCTGATGGTAAGATAGGCATGGATATTGGTGATAAAACTTTAGGAGAAATTGAAGGAGTTCTGGGTGGTGCAAGGACTGTGATTTGGAATGGACCCCTTGGGGTTTTTGAGTTTGACTCTTTTTCTAAGGGAACAGCCAGAGTTGCTAATTTTGTAGCAAGTTGCCTTGGGGTTACGGTTGTTGGCGGAGGAGATTCGGTAGCGGCTGTGAATAAATTTAATTTGGCAGGTAAGATAACTCATGTCTCAACGGGTGGGGGAGCTTCTCTTGAGTATCTTGAGGGGAGAATTTTGCCAGGTATAAGGGTATTGGAGAAGTGAGTATGAGAAAGATATTTTTGGCAGGAAACTGGAAGATGCACTATACGAGCTTGGAGGCTTTAGATGTTTCTAAACAGGTTGTGGATGGTGTTCGGAATTTTAGGGATGATATTTTGGTTATGATAGCGCCTCCGTTTACATCTCTTTGTAAAGTTTGTAGTGTTACTAGGGGAACTAATATTCTTCTTGGGGCCCAGAACATGTCTTATGAAGATATTGGGGCTAGAACTAGTGAGGTTTCGCCTTCTATGTTGTTAGAGTTTGGGGTCGATTGCGTAATACTTGGGCATTCTGAATGTAGGACTTATTTGGGAGAAACGGATGAGGTAGTAAATAAAAAGGTTCTTACTGGACTCAGGCATCCGTTTAAATACTTAATTCTTTGTGTTGGAGAGACCCTTAAAGAAAGGGAAGATCACAAAACTTTGGATGTTGTCTTGAGTCAGGTTAGGAAAGGGCTGTCTTCTGTGCCTGAATCTGAGATTGGAAGGATAGTTTTGGCTTATGAGCCTGTGTGGGCTATTGGAACTGGTAAAACAGCAACAAAAGAAGAAGCGCAGGAAGTTCACAGGGCAATTAGACTTGAAATCGAGAGATTATATTCGAGGGCGGTTGCTGATAATATTATCATCCAGTATGGTGGTTCTGTTAATGTGGGGAATATAAGAGGTCTTATGGAGGAAAGTGATATTGATGGGGCGTTAATTGGCGGGGCGTCTTTGAAGGCTGATTCTTTTTTGGGCATAGTTAATAAAGTAGCTGAGTAGGGGGATTACTTTGGAATTGTTTCGATTTTTGATGTTTGTTTTTTTTATTGTAACTTCTTTTATGATTATCCTGTTGGTGTTATTTCAGGATGAGCAGGGTGATGGTATTGGGGGAGTGTTTGGTGGTGGAAGTTCTTCTATTTTTGGAGCTAAATCCTCAAACGTTGCGATAAAAATCACGGGGTTTTTTATTGCGCTTTTTTTTATATTCGTTGTTGCATTGTCTTTTGTTAATACGAAAAGAGTAGATGACAGTTTGTTAAAGGAAGTTAAGATAAATGAGAAGGGTTCACAGTTTTGGAATGATGAGGCAAGAGATGATGAAGGGGATAGTGGTGGTGAAAAGGCCTTGAAGGAAAAGAGCTGACGGCATTTACCAAATGGGTGTAGTCATGTGTTAATTGTTTGTATCTCATTGTTTGTCTTCTCATTTTCATTGAAAGTTTATTGGAGTTTTGTGGTTTTTTTTAAGGTATTCCAGGGTTTTGCCGAAGTGGTTTGAGCCTAGGAATCCGTTGTTCGCTGAGTAAGGAGATGGGTGGCTTGTTTCAAGGATTAGGTGTTTTGATGTGTCAATTAAGTTCCTTTTTCCCCTTGCGAAGTTACCCCACAGCATGAATACGATGTTGTTCAGATTTGTTGAAATAATTCTTATTACCTCGTTTGTAAAAATTTCCCACCCTATTTCTTTGTGTGATGATGGAATTCCTTCTTCTACTGTTAGTATTGAGTTTAATAAAAAAACACCTTGGATTGCCCATCTTTTTAAATCCCCGTTTGCAGTAGTTTTTATTTTTAGATTGCTTTCTATTTCTTTGAAAATGTTTTGTAGCGATGGAGGTATTTTAATGCCTGAATTGACAGAAAATGCCAATCCGTTAGCTTGTCCTTTTCCATGATATGGGTCTTGTCCAAGGACGACAACCTTTATGTTTTTAAATGGCAAAGAATTGAATGCATTAAATATAAGACTTGGGGGAGGAAATATTTTACCATTTTTCGTTTTGTATTCATTTTTTATGAAACTCACAAGTTTCTTAAAATATTCTTTGTTAAATTCGTTTTTTAATACTTCCTGCCAAGATTTCTCGATTTTTACTTCCATTCTCAATATTATATAAAAAAATTTATTTTTAGGGGTACTACTTCGATTTTATTTTTCCTATTTAGGCTAGACTTTTTATCCAAATAGGAAAAATAATTTAAGGATGGACAAATTAATGAATAAATTAAGTTTCTTGTGCTTTAAGAGAAGTCAAAAAATGATAAATAATAGAATCTATTACCATTATTGCCAGGATAAAAATCCTAGAGCCTTCTATATTAAAATCAATATCTTGGTAACGATACAACTGTGAAACTGCATAAACGGAAAATTTAATAAGAGCATAGGCTATCAACGAGGTGATCAATCTATTGAGGTTATGTTTCAGCCATTTGATTTTTAGGTTTTTCTGTTTCATAACAGCATACATGTATATATTCACATTCTGGCATATGTATATAATGTATGTGCCAATAACAGTTGTTGTTGTATATGCAGTGTCATAGAACAATAGTTTAAGATGTATGTTTGAGGTGTCGAATAAATTGTGTTGAAAAGCCAAAGTAAAATTTATCATTAATACAAAAGTTATATTTATAAGCAGACCCAGCGTTGTGCATTTTACGGCTGTTTTTGCATTGTATTTTTCTGTGATTAAATTAAGAGAAAAAAGGATGGATAAAAATGTTATTGTTGTTAAATTGACAGTTTGTTCGAATATGACTACCTTTTTAAGTATAAGAATCTTTGAAAGTATTGTAGTAATGGCAACAAAACAAAAAAGACCCGATTTTCCGAATAGATAGTAAAACACCGTCAGGTACAGATATACAGATAAAAGCAAAAATGCCCATAAAAACAGGTCCGCCATACACCCGTTAATTGTAGCAAATCATAAGCCAATAGTTAAGTTAACAACTGCAGTCGTGTTGTTTTTTTTGCTGTGAAATGAATTTTGATGCGTAAATAAATGGTGTTCCTAAAAAACCAGCAAGTGCTTTAATTAAATACGTAGAAAGTGCTATATCAAAGAAAGCCTCTTTTGGAAATATTTTGAAATACGTTGCAATACCCACAAATACGATTGTATCTATTAATTCACTTACCAGTGTCGATCCATTGCTTCTTACGAAGAGAAATTTTGGAAATTTATTTTTAATGAATTGATACAAGTGGACGTCGTTTAACTGAGATAGTATGTATGCGGTTATTGATGCAACTAATAAAATTGGGATTGAAGAGAAGATGCTTTGTAAGCTGTTGAAATGTACATCAAGTTTGCTTGGTGAAAAATAAAGTTGAATATTCGTGATGAGAGCAAAAGCTATGAAACTTATAAAACCCATGTAAACTGCTTTTTTTGAAACCTGGCGTCCGTAAAATTCCGATAAAATATCGGTTGCAACATAGGTCGATGCATAAATAATATTGCCAAGTGTAGCATTTAAACCAAACAAAGTAATTTGTTTTAAAACTTGAATGTTTGCGATGGCTACAGAGGACGCCACCCACACAAATAAACCTTTTTTTCCAAAGAATCTGTATACTGTAATTAAGATCGAATAAGTGCAAAGCAACATAATAAACCACACAAACTCGTTACTCCAAATAATAAACCACACAAATTCGTTATTCAAGACACCCTCGTTATTTCGTTCGTTACACAATCAATTGTAAAACTTTAGATGTTGTTTTTCAAATAAATTATTTTGCTTTTTTAGTGCGTTTATATTATAATTTCCATCGGAGTGATAAATGGGGATGTTTTGGATTTGACTAAAAGGTTTGGTAGTATGAGTTGCAGGCAGAGTGAATCTCTTAAAACTTCTTTAATAAATGCAAAAAATAATAACTTTGCAAGTTCAAATCTTGTAATGGCTGCTTAGGTTAGCAGAGAGTTTTGTTGAATTTTGCTTTGAGGTTCGGCTTACACTCTTTAAAGACATCGAAGCTCGCCTAGGAATGCTTCAAGTTGCGTTTTTAGGGACTTTTAAACTTGGAAGTAACTTGACGGTTCCGCCAGAGTCTCCGTCTCTTTACTCATCAAAACACTGGCTAAGCTTGTAGACACTTGTGGTATTACTTTTAGGACGCGGGTTCGAGTCCCGCCATCTCCATGTCGGAATGCTGTGCAGTAAGCGTCCTATCGGAATCGAACCGATATCATTAGCTTGGAAGGCTAAGGTAATAGCCATTATACGAAGGACGCACGAATACCAGGTCCGATTCTATAAAAAAATTAGTTTTATGTCAATTAATTTAAAATAAGTTTTATGACAACTAATTTATTATTAAGTTTATCTAGTATTTTTTTTTCTTAATAAGTACAATTAGGTTAGCTTTTATGAAAGCCAATATGATAATTGGTGTTTTTTGAGTGGAGGAATTAATGGGAGAGCGAGGGGAAATATATTCCGATAAATTATTTACAAATTCTGAGAGAACTTATTTCTTTAATGTTAAAGAAAATAGGAAGGGTGATTATTTTTTAAATATTGTTGAAAGTAAAAGGAATGCTAGCGGAGATTTTGAAAGACATTCAGTTTTTATTTATGAGGAAAATATTAAAGAATTTGAAGCAAGCTTATTAAGAGCAATTTCTGTAATTAAGAAGAAGATTTCTGGGAATTATGTTGCAGGGGATGCGCAGCGCGATGATTTTGATGCCCATAATGAAGGTTTCAGAAGTGACGATTTTGACAAAGATTACCACTTTTCAAGAAGGTCTAGAAATAGAGATTATTAAAAGAATATTCAGGTAAGTTTAAAACTTTTTCTGTGAAGGCTTAGGATTCCATGTTTCTTTATTGCATCTTTGTGGTTCTGCGTTGGGTATCCTTTGTTGTTTTTCAGGTAATAGAGAGGATAAATTTTATCGTATTCGTCCATCAACTTGTCTCTTTGTACTTTTGCGATAATGGAGGCTGCTTTTATTTCATTAATAATAGAGTCTCCCTTGATTATTGCCCTGACTCTTTTGGCTTTTATTGTTGGAATAAATTTTCCATCTACAAGGACTAAATCGCATTGTATATTTAGGTTTTCATATGCGAGTTTCATGGCAAGAAGCGATGCATTGTGAATATTAATTTTGTCAATGATATGGTTAGGTACCTCTGCAAAGGCATAATGTGCATTTTTAAGTATTAATGAAGATAAGTATTCCCTTTTTTCTTTTTTAAGCTTTTTTGAATCGTCCAGTTCATTTAAAAAATCAGGCTGCCCTTTAAAAATAACTGCCGCGCTTAAGACGGGGCCAAAAATGCATCCTCTCCCAACTTCATCGATTCCACAAATCATAATCAATTATATTATCTTAAATAGAGAAAGTGTAATATTTTAATATATAATTTACTGAGTAATAGAGGGAATTTTATGAGAAGAAAGAAGTTTTATTTTCAAAAATATTTTTTAATATTAATATTTTTATCTATTGCTGTTGCTTTTATTACCTATCTTTACTCTAGTAACATTATCAGAGTTGCTCGTAAGAACACAGAAGAGGATTTAAATAAAAAGTTAAAATTAATCAATGCGGAGGATTTTTATTTTGATTTAAATTCCAATCTCAACATGAATGATTTTTTCTTTCCCAAACCCCATCTGCCTGGTAGTGAATTGGAAGATGAATTAACTGAGCATCAGACAATTAATGAGGAACTTCTTAAGGAGTTCTGGATACAACCTGAAAATTTATTTAATATTGATTTGGAAAAGCAAAATGAGACAGTAGTTGACAGAATTTTGGAAAATTATAAGTGAATAAAGGAAATTGTTTCAGTGTTTTATTTTTAGTTATGAGTGCAGTATCCCTGCTTGCTAGGAGTGGCCATGGTGCTTATGAACTTGATTTTAGTAGTGAAGAGAGAGAATTTTTAGTAAAAACTAATTCAAAGTTTAATTTTTTTTTTAAAGATGAGGCTTGGATTTATATTAAAAATCCTAAGAATGGCTCTTTTATTAGACTTTTAGGAGAATCTTATCAGGATGGAGCTACTTTTACTTTTCAAACTTCAAATAAAGTTGGGGCTATTGTTTTAACTTTTAGTTATCAAAACTTAAGAGATTCTAGGGAATTTACTAAAAATGTGATTTTAAAAATTGAGCAAAGAGTACCTAACAGGCTTGAAGATAAGGCGCAAGATAATGAAAGCGATGAATTAAAGGATGGTAATGTTGGTTTAAGTTCTAGAGAGGTTATCAGAAGAGCTTTAAATTTATCTTACATTAATGATTATAAGGGTGCAATTAAGTTGCTCAATAGCTATAGTTTTAATGAGAGTGAGTACACTTTATTGAAAGCTGATCTTTATTATAAGAATGGGGACTACTTAAATTCTTATGAAAATTACTTACGTTTAAGAGATAAGCACTTTAATCAAATTTTTTTGCATCTTATCAGTCTTGGAATTAAGTTAAATAAGGTAGAGAATGTATTAAGGGATGTTAGGTTCTTAATAGAGAATAATATTGATTTTAGTGAAGATGTTTATCTTGATATTCTTGAGTTTTTGTTACTGAGCGGTGAGTATGAATTTTTTTTAAATTTGAGTTCTCTGTATTTCCCAAAATATGTAAGCGCTAGTTTTCCGGATAGATACAATTATTTATTGGGTAGGCTATATGAGACTGAGAGCAAGTATAGAGATTTTCTGAAAGCAATTGATTACTATAAGAGGGTTATTGATGATTATCCCTTTAGTAATTATTATGAGATGTCTAGGTTGGGATATTTGTTTTTAAAAAGGTTTTTTTAGGAGGATTTGGTATGATTAGACGAAAGCTTACTAAACAACTTGAAGTGATAAAAGATTATCTTTGGGATATGAAAGAATGTGTTCTTAAAATAATAGAAGATTCTTTAATAGCTTTGGAATCTAGGGACAAAAATTTGGCTAAGAAGATCATTAATGAGGATGAGAAAATAATAGACGACTATCAGTATGATATTGAGGACTTATGTGGAAGAATTATTGCTACTGAACATCCTGTGGCTACTGAACTTAGGGAGATTTTAGCGATTATTAAAATAATAAGTTCCCTTGAGCGAATCGCAGACCATTCTACTAAAATTGTAAAGGTCGTACTTCTCTTGGAATCTAATGCGGCAGATTTTTGCACTGCTAGTCTTTATCTTAAGCCTTTAAGAGAAATGGCAGATACAGCAAAGGATATGCTTTCAAATATTTTTGATGCTTACTTTGATGGGGATTTTACTAAAATACTTAAAATAGTAAAGTACGACAACATTATAGATAAATTATTTTCCAAGCAAAAGACAGTTGTAATTGATGCTATGAAAAATAATCCGGAAAATTTGGATTATCTTCTAAATATCTTGTTTTTAAATAGCTTTCTAGAAAGAGTTGGAGACCATGTTGCTACAATAGGTGAGTTGCTTTATTTTGTTAAGGTAGGAGAAAAAGTGAATTTGACCTAGAGAGGCTATATGTTAAGTGATGAATTGAATAAATATATTGGTGATAAGTTTGTGTTGATTTTAGATAAGTCTGGTAGTGTAAGACATAGACTTTACGAACTGTTAAGAGAGGTTAAGAAAGGAAACTTTGACGATATTGAATACGAGCTTGGCGAAATTGAGACTTTAATTACCGATATTAATGCTTTGCAAGCAGAATTCATGAGTGATGGTAAATTTATGCAAAATGTGTGTTTGTCATTGACTGTATTTAACATTCAAAACTGCATCACGGGTTTATTGAGCGAGAAAAACCTTATCGAAGAGCTCATTTGTCTACATAAAAGGATACAAGGTAAATAGATATGCCTTGTATTAATTTATTTTCCTATATGTGGCTGGCATAACATACTCAAAGTTTTTATTTCCCCTGATTGTTTCAGAGTGACCGATAAGTAGACAACAGTCGTCTTTTAGATGTTTGCTAAATTTTTCAGCAAGCAGATCCCTAGTTTCTTCATCAAAGTAAATCATTACATTTCTACAAAAAATTAAATCAAATTTCTTTCTGAATGGAAAGTATTCATCCATTAGGTTTAATTTTTTAAATTGAACCATTGTTTTAAGTGTGTCCTTGACCTCAAACTTGTCACCTTTAAGTTGATTCAAGTATTTAAATTTTAAATGCTTAGGAAGGGTTTTCACGCGGTCTCCTGGATAAATTCCTTGGCTAGCTTCTTTTAATACGGTAACTGAAATATCGGTTGCCAAGATTTTTGCCTTTAAATAAATTTTATTATTGTTTATATGCTCATTTATTATCATTGCAACTGTGTACGGTTCTTCTCCACTTGAACAACCAGCTGACCATATGCGAATTTCCTTCTCTCCCGACTTTGCCATCTGACTAATCATTTTTGGTAAAAGTTTCCTTTCAAGGAATTCGAAATGATTAGGTTCTCTGAAAAAATAAGTATGATTTGTCGATATTTTATCCACCAATTCTACTAAGGGCATTTGACTTGCACCACTTTCTAAGTAGTCAATATACTCTGTGAAGCTGTCAAAACTTTTTGCCCTAATCGTCGACGAAAGGCGACTCTCAATTAGTAACTTCTTCTTTTCACTAAGATTAATTCCAAAATTATCGTAGATTATCTTTATGAGCCTACCAAGCTCGTTTGGTCTTATATGAATATTAAAACCGTCATCTTTCATCATTCTCTGTGCACTGTCGGACCTTCAAAGAGCATCAAACTAGCAAGCGCCCTGCCCTCCACTCTAAGGGTAGTTCTTAATCTAAATATTTCAATTGAAATAATGCTTTAATTATGCTACTTTGGTATTTGAAATATTATTTTTATTGAAATTTTGAAGGTTGTTTTTATGCACAAGAGAGTGAAACGGATGAAAAGAGATGTGTCTGGGGTTGATTCTTTTGATTCTAACGATAAGAGGGTTGGTGTTTGGGGCCTTTTAGCGCTTATATTGATTGTGTTTGGGTTCATTATTGCGCCCCTAATTCCGGTTTTGGTTGAGAGTACTGATTCATCTGGACTGAGATTTGGGTCTTATAAGGGGCAGCCAATTTATTATGAAAAGAACAATAGACTTGCTAAATATGTTAATCATTATTCGAATCTTTATTCTAGATTAATGCAAAATAAAAATAATTCTGATATGGAATACGCTATTTGGAACTTAGCTTTTTCCAAGCATGTGGAGGATATTGCTTTTCTTGATTTAGCAAAAGCTAATAGCTTTTATGTTTCAAAGGATATGTTAAATAAGAAATTGATGAATTCTCCTGCGTATCTGGACTCTACTGGTAATTTTAGTCCTAAGAGGTACGATAAAGTTTCTGATTATCAGAAGTTTAAGATCCAGAGTGAAATGGTGGAAGATTTACTCTCTTCTAACATACAGATTTTATTGAATAGTAGCTTGATATTTGCAAATTCTCTTCCTGATGCAATTAAAGATATGGCTAAAGTTAGGAGGAATATTTCATATCTTGCGCTTTCATATCAGGATTTTCCACGAGATGAATTAATTTCCTATGCTGAGGGAGCTTTAACTTTGTTTAAAAGTATTGAGGTTGCGTTCATTCGTTTTAAAAATTTAGGGGAAGCGAATGATGCTTATGAAAAGTTGTCCAAGAATACGCCTTTTGATGAGGTAGCTAAGGTTTACTCTGAAGATATCGCTAATTTTAAGGGAGTTGTTTCTTCTAGGAAGTATTATTTTGATTTTGATCTTGCCTTTGAGAGAAAGGAAGACGTGGGGTTGGTTTTTTCTTTGAAAGTAAATGAGCTTTCCAAGCCTATTAAAAGCAAGGAGGGGGGTGGTTATGAGATTTACAAGGTATTGAGTAATGTACATGATTTTGATAAAAATTCGGAACATGATATTAGTGTGGCTAGAAAATATGTAGAGACTTATGAACCAAGCGTTATTGAGTCTTTTCTTGAAAATAAGCTTGATGGTGTTGTTATTGAGATGGGTACCGATGGGGTACAAAAAACTCTTAGAAGCCAAAAATTGGCATTAAAAAAAGATATTGTCAATCTTGCTTACAATATGAGTATTTATCCTAGCACTTTAGGAGAGGAGTTGTCTGGGTTTAAAAACAGTAAGGATTTTTATGATATCATCTTTTCTTTAAAAGAAAATAGTTGGTCTAAACCTTTTTTAGCAGACCGTAAGGTTTATGTGTTTTCCTTAAACCCAAGAGGTAGTTATTCTGTTGAATCTAATCATGTACTTAAAGAAGATGTTATTTTTGATAATCTTTATCAGGCAGGTAGTAGGTTAGTGGTAGATTCTATGTTGAATAAGAATGACTTTGAAGAAAATTTTAGTGAGGCGTTTTTTGCTTTGCAGAATTTTAATTAAACCCAGTAGTTAGTAGAATTGAGTTTACAGATGAAATATATGATATGTGTTTTAAACTAGTTTTACTTTTTTTCTTTGTTTTGTTGTCCTGTGTTAGGGACAATGAGGGCTTTATTGTCTTTAACAAAGAGGTAGGGGGAGGTAGCGGAGTCAAATATTCTGATATTAGCGTTTCAAATGTAAGTAATGGAGAAGATGTTTTTGGGTCGCTTATTGACCTTAAGGGTTATAAAATCCTTTCGGTTCAACAGGAAAATCTAAATTTGGATGTTTACTTTGAACAAGTGGTTTTGGCACAGTCTTTTTCAGATCTTAAATCTTATCTGTTTATTATTGGATTCGATCCGAAAACGCATAAGGCAATAGTTCTTTTTAAAGAGCAAGTAGATATTGATTCTAGGAAATCTTATAACATGTATCTTGAGGATATTACTGGTGATTATGATTTTGATATAGTTGTGCAAGGATTTTTAAATGAAGAGACTGTTTTATATGTTTTTCAGAAGGCGGTTGCTAATGATGTTTCATCGTACAGACCTGTATTTTTTAATAAAGTGAATGGAAGCATTATTATAAATAAGTATGATAGGTCCTCAGCTTACGATGATAAGCAATCTAGGGAAAGTTATTCTATTTCTTTAGAAAAATACAATAAACAGGGTGAGGATATAATAGTTAGTCGAGTTGAAATGTATAAATATTCTCACTCTCATAGAAGTTATTATCCTTTGTCTGCAAGTGAAAATATTAGACGAATGGACAGTAATGTGTATAAAACCCTAAAAGATTTGACTAAAGAGGGTGTTTATAAATTTTTATATGGCGTTTGGTATGAAAGTGATACATATCAAACATTGGAAAAGTCAAGTCTTGACGATACTCTGTTTTTGTTGTTTAACAGACATTCCAACGAGATTAGTATTTTTAAGAAAAATTATCAAGAAATAGCAAATATTGAATACATATCAAAGCCGGCTTACAATACTCTCAACATTAGTACAAAATCTGTTTTTTCAGACTTAATAGTTTACAATTTTTGGATAAAAATCATTGATGGTGATATTATTGAGGTAAAGGTTGATACTGGGACAGATGCTTATGATAAGTATGGATTCTCGGGTGTTTTTAAAAGATTTGATGACTCTGTTTTGGGAGAGGATAGGGAGGGAGAGAATCTTTTTATTCCAAATGGCAATTATGTGTATAAGAATATTATTTATGATTTTTCTTATCCTAACCTTACTTATGTTATTGAAGATAATGTTTATTATGGAATTTTTAGTGTTTTTAGTTTAAAGAATGATTTAATTCTTGAGTATGAGGTCAGTATGGATGATGTTAGGATGAGAGAATCTTTTGTCGTTGAATATAACGAGAGGGTAGTTGAGAAGCAAAAATTTTCTACGATTATTCTTAATCCTGTTAAAATTTTGAAAGATGAAGTAAGCTTGCTTAAGGGACAGAGGTTGAAGCTTGAGAGGATAGAAAAATTAGATTAATTCTTATAAGAGTATTAAGGAATGTTCTTACCTATGCTAATGCTCTTTTCTTTTTTTTCATTTTTACTGTTTCATTTCCGGTGTATTTAATTTTTAGAATTTTTAAATTTGAGAATTATTTTGTAAAACTTAGTTTTGTGTTAATGAGATTCGGGATCAATATTACCTTATGGCTTTCTGATATTAAGGTCGTTGTTACAAGAGACAGTGATGATTGTTTATCTAGCAGGGGAGGTAGTGCGGTGATTATGGGAAATCATGTTGCTGCAATGGATGCAATTTTTTTAATTTACATATTTGTGCAGCCCTTTGTAGTGGTTGCTAAGAGGTCACTTTTTACTATTCCCTTTCTTAATCTGATGTTAGTTTGCATAGGGGCCATTCCCGTGCAGAGGAATAGTCTAAAGTCTTCTGCTAATGCCCAAAGGATGGCTATTAAGGTTATTAAAGAGGGAAGATTTATTGGAATTTTTCCTGAAGGGACTAGAAGTAGAGGCGGTGAAGTGGGGAAATTTAAGAGAGGCGCTATGAATCTAGCTCTGAGGACAAACTCTCCGATTATACCCGTTACTCTTCTTAATACGCATAAGGTTTTTCTTAAAAATTTTATATTTAATTCAGGATTATCTGTGTATGTGCATGTTCATTCTCCAATAGATGTTTGTAGTTTAAAAAACGATGAGAAAGAGAATCTTCATGTTATTGTGCGGGATAAAATAGTTAAAAAATTGGAAAAAATGAAGGTGCAATATGGCATTAACAGGGATTTAGATGAAGACAAATAGCTACGATGAGAGTAAAATTGTTACCTTGTCTTCCCTTGAGCATATTAGGTTGCGGTCTGGGATGTACATAGGGAGGCTTGGGGATGGGTCTAATATTGACGATGGTATTTATATTTTAATTAAAGAAATAATCGACAATTCTATTGATGAATTTATTGTGGGTTATGGTAAGGAAATATTTATAAGAAAAGAAAATAATGTTATTGGAGTCAGAGATTATGGGCGAGGTATTCCTCTTGGAAAAGTTGTAGAGAGTGTTTCTATTATCAATACTGGTGCTAAATATAATGATGATGTATTTCAATTTTCTGTGGGACTTAATGGAGTTGGCACTAAAGCTGTTAACGCTTTAAGTTCAAGATTTTTGGTAAGGTCAATAAGGGATGGTAAATTCTTTGAGGCTCTTTTTTCTAAGGGAAATTTGATGAAGACTTCAGAGGGAAACTCTGATGAGAGAAATGGTACTTATATTGAGTTTTTAGCAGATACGGAAATTTTTGGCAAGTACAAGTATAGTGAGGATTTTCTAAATAGAAGATTTTTTCATTATGCCTGCTTAAATAAGGGCCTTAAAATTAATTATAATGATCAAATTTTTGAGTCTAAAAAGGGGCTCCTAGATTTTATAAACTCTGAAATTAAAAATGAAGATCTACTTTATGATTTTGTTTACTATTCTAGTAAGACTTTAGAATTTGCCTTTTCTCATACAAGTAATTATGGGGAGACATATTTCTCATTTGTAAATGGGCAGTATACTAGCGATGGAGGGACACATCAGACAGGCTTTAGAGAAGGTTTTGCTAGAGCCATTAATGATTTTCTTAAGAAGACGTATTCATCTACCGATATTAGAGAGGGGCTGGTGGCTACTCTCTCTGTTAAGATAAAAGATCCAATATTTGAAAGTCAGACTAAAAATAAACTTGGCAATATTGAAACTAGAGGTAATGTCGCTAAAGAAGTGCAAAGAATAATTTCAGAGATTCTTTATAAAAATAAAACTTTAGCAAAGGCAATTGAGAGCAAGGTGGTTGACAATGAACGCCTTAGAAAAGAATTAAGTAGTGTAAGGAAGGAAGCAAAGGAGAGAGCAAAGAAAATATCTTTTAAGATTCCCAAGCTTAAAGATTGTAAATTTCACTTTAATGAAAAGAGTATTCAATCTGAGGTTACCATGATATTCCTAACGGAAGGAGATTCTGCTACAGGTTCCATGGTGTCTTGTAGGGATGTGTACACTCAGGCTATATTTTCTCTTAGAGGTAAGCCCCAAAACATGTTTGAGAAGAGTAAATCTGAAATATATAAGAATGAGGAGCTTTACAACATGATGGTAGCTCTTGGTATTGAAGAATCGGTTGAAAATTTAAGATATAACAAGGTGGTGATCGCTACGGATGCTGATTTTGACGGGTTTCATATTAGAAATTTACTTTTAACATTTTTCCTAACTTATTTTGAAGATTTGGTTTTAAATGGGCATATGTACATATTAGAAACTCCACTTTTCAGGGTAAGGAATAAAAAAACTACTGTTTATTGTTATTCTGAGGAAGAGAAACAAAAGGCTATGCTTGAGGTTAATAATCCTGAGGTAACAAGATTTAAGGGACTTGGAGAAATTTCTCCAAGTGAGTTTAGGGGTTTTATTGATGTTTCTAATATTAAACTTACAAAGGTTGATCTTTTCAATATTAAGGACATAAAAGAGAAGTTGGGGTTTTATATGGGACAAAATACTCCTGATAGGCGTCGCTTTATTATGGAGAATTTGATTTAATGGACATTAGAACACTACTCAGAGATAATTTTTTGCAATATTCATCATACGTCATTAAGGATCGCGCAATTGCAAGTGTTATTGACGGATTTAAGCCTGTGCAGAGGAGAATTATACATTCTCTTTTTGAGATGCATGATAGCAATTTTCACAAGGTTGCAAATGTTGTTGGAAATACAATGAAGTATCATCCTCACGGAGATACTTCCATTTATGAGGCCCTTGTTAATATGGCGAACAAGGATTTATTTATTGAGAAGCAGGGGAATTTTGGCAATCTTTTAACTGGTGATCCCGCATCTGCGTCCCGTTACATTGAATGTCGATTAACTCCTTTAGCGTTTGATGTGCTTTATAGCAAGGAGATAACATCTTATGAGCCTTCTTATGATGGACGTAATAATGAACCTTTGATTTTTCCTGCAAAAATTCCAGTAGTGCTTATTCAGGGGAGTGAGGGAATTGCAGTTGGTATGGCTGCGAAAATTTTACCACACAATTTTAATGAAATTTTGAATGCTGTAAGGAGTGAACTACTAGGCGAGTCTTATGAACTTTATCCGGATTTTCCTACGGGTGGAATAGTTGATGTTAATGAGTATGCGGATGGGAATGGAAAAGTTTTGGTTCGTGCTAAAATCGAGGCTACAGAGGATAATAGGACCATTTTAATAAAGGAATTGCCATTTGGTGAGACTACTGAGAGCATAATAGCTTCGATTGAAAAAGCTATCCGAAAGAATTATATTAAGGTGACAAGTATTAACGACTTTACCACGGAGCGTGTGGAGATTGAGTTAACTCTCCCAAGGGGAGTATACGCGAATGAAGTTATTGAAAAACTGTATCATTATACAAATTGTCAGATATCTATTTCTGTTAATTTGCTTTTGCTCAGCGATAGGTATCCTGTTACTTATACCATTACAGACATTATCAAATTTCATGCGGAGCATTTGCAAAAGGTTTTAAAGACTGAGCTTGAATTACAGAGAAGTAAAATACTTGAAAAAATTTTTTATAAAACCCTAGAGCAAATATTTATTGAGAAGAGAATTTATAAGGTACTTGAGACTGTTTCTAAAGAATCTGATGTTGTGGGTATTATTTTAGATAATATCTTAAAATATAGAGACAGTTTTTACAGAGAGATTGTTTTGGGTGATATTGAAAATTTACTTAAAATTCCTATTCGGAAAATAAGTATTTTTGATATTGATAAGAATAATAAAGATATTAAAGCTTTCAGTAAGGAATTAAAGAGCGTGGAGAGTAGCATTAGGGCGATTAGAGGATATTCAATAGATTTTATTGATAAGCTTCTTGCAAAGTATTCTAAACTTTACAAAAGGAAGACGGAGATATCTCTTATTCAGTCAAAAAATGTTAGGGAAATAGCTACTAAGAATATGAAAGTTTATTTAAATTTGAAATCTGGTTTTGTTGGGACCAGTCTTATTGATGGTGAATTTATTGGTAATGCTAGTTATTATGACAAAATATTAGTATTTAAGAAAAAATCTTATATCATAAAAAATATTGAGGATAAGACTTTTATCGATAAAAATAATGTAAGTGCTTTAGTTTATGATATAAATAGTTCAAAAGAGCAGGTATTTTCTATTATTTATCTTAATAAATCTGAAAACTTGCATTATGTTAAGAGATTTAGAGTAGATAAGTTTGTTACAGATAAGATTTACAAGTTTTTGGATGACGGAGACGAATTTGTAGCTTTTGCTTTAAATCCAGAAGTTGTAGAATTTGCCACTAGTGAAGGTGTTGTTAAAGCGATCAGTATTGATGAGTTTGTGACTAAATCAAGGACTTCTGTGGGTAAGAAAATTTCAAGCAGCAAGCTTAAAAAGGTTAAGTTTAGGTAGTAATTTTTGCATCTTTTTGTTACCGTTGCTTCATTAATAGATTTGCTTTGTGCTGTTGATAGTATATTGATAATATAGTATATTTATAGCACAATGAAGGAGGTTATTTGATGAAGAGAATGTTGATTGTGGTTTTGTTTTCTTTTTGTACTTTTGCCGGTTTTGCGCAGACTGGGGATGAAAAGACTGGTGGTGATTCAGTGAGTAAGTTGTTAATTTATGAGACGTCTAAGAAGGATCCTTTGATTCCGTTTTTTCTGAATCTATTTTTGGGATTTGGGATAGGGTCTTTTGCTCAGGGAGATATTCTTGGTGGCTTGTCTGTTTTGGCGTTTGATGCTATTGGTGCTGGGTTGTTGGCTTATGGCGTGTATTCTATTGGTGGTGTGAGTAAGCTTGAGGAAGGGAAGGAGAAGGAGTGGCCGGTCCTTGGGGTATCTTTAATAGCAGTAGGGGGAGTGACTTTTGCTATAACAAGGCTTGTTGAAATTGTTCTTCCGTTTACGCATGCTTCTAGCTATAATGCAAGGCTTAAGCAAAGCTTGGTGGCCGCTTTAGGAGGGTTCCAGCCTGGACTTGGTGTTGCCATGAATGACAGTAACGTGCCTGGGTTTGGGATTTCTTTTACAAAAAACTATTAGTTTAAGTTTATTTAGTTAGATTGGAGTGGTTTTCATAGCTGCTCTGGTCTTTTGTGTTCATTGGCAGCTAGATTACCTGTATTGTTTAATTTCTCGACTTAGCTCCTTTTTGATGCTTTTCTGTTTTAAGACTTCTCTTTTGTCGAATAATTTTTTTCCTTTGCATACTCCTAGTTCTACTTTAATCAGTGAGTGTTTTAGATAAATTGCAATGGGAACTAAAGTATATCCTTCTTTTTCTTTGAATTTTTTTAGTTTTTGTATTTCTTTCTTTTTAAGAAGTAGTTTTCTGCTTCTTATCTCCTCATGATTAAAGATGTTGCCTTCCTTATACTTAGATATATGTAAATTTTCAAGCCACATTTCATCTTTTCTAATAGTGGCAAAACTATCATTAAATGAAACTTTTTTAAGTTTAATAGACTTGACCTCAGTTCCTCTTAATACAAGACCGCAGGTTATTTTATCTTCAACGAAGTAGTTGAATTTTGCTTTTTTGTTTTCAAGCAATAATAAGGCCATCTCTATTCCTTTTCAATAATTAATCTAAATCCAATATTTGGTGAACTCCAATTTTTAAAAAAAGAAGCTCTTGTTGAAGGCCTAAGTACTGAGCTGTCATTGTAATTATATGTTCTAACTTCGGTTATTAGTGAATCAAAGTGTGTGGAATATATGTTATTTTGATTCTCATCTCTAAATAATAAGAGATCATTAAAGTTTGAGTTTTGCATTAGATTCCAAAATCCAACTTTTTCAGATATTTCATTGACATTTAAACTATCGATTGATTTTGATTCTTCTCTTTGATACAGCTCCCACTCTTGAGGTAAAGGGAGTCTTGCTGTAAATCCTTTTGGTAGATTTGAAGAATACCATCTAGCATATTCTAAAGCTGCATTGTAAGGTATGTTAGTAATATCTTCATTAAAGGGCATCTGCTCAAAATTCTTAAGATATCTGTCATCTACCAGTTCTTCTTTTATTAAATTATCTTTATTGTTGAATGACCATCTAGGATTTTTGTTTAAGAACATCTGATATTCAGCTTTAGTAATATTTTGATTCTGTATTAAAAATTCTTTTAATTTATATGTAGTTTTGATTGTAATATTTCGGGTATGTAATTTATAACTTTGAGCGCTTTCAATAGTGCCTGAAGCTACCTTTTTAAAGCCCCTTAAAGTTAGATCTACACTCTTATTTTCAGATGTCAGTATTTTATTTTCATCTTTTAATTTTTCTACTATTGCCATAAACCATTTTTCATCAGATATTTGTCTTTGCTGTTCATTGTCTAGATTTTCAAAAAACCAAATAGCGGCCCTGTCTTCTAGATTAAAGTTTTGTTGTAAAGATTTCCACATCTCCTCATTGCTTTTGTCATCTACCAAGTAAACTGATCTGTATGCTACAAGAAAGTCTTTAAACACTGCACTTGAATTTAGATACGGGATAGAAATCCTTAAAAATTTTTTAATGTATTCTGGCCTGTCTTTCAAATCGTTTAAAATCAGTGAGAATATGGGTATTGGTTGTATATTGTCACTAGTGTTTTTAAGCTTTGTCATAACGGAGAGTTCTTTTTGTCTTTGCTGCATAATTTTGTCAGGATCTCTTAAATCTAAACTGATATTAAATTTATAGCTTGTGAAAAACTTGTTTTTTATCTCAATTTGTTTTTCATAAGTATCAAATCCCATTCTTTTGATTCTTAAGGTTCCTCTGGCAGCATTTGTGTATTTATTTAGTGGAGTTCTTCCAAGGTATTTTTCATCTAGGTAAACATGTGCATTGTCAATATTGGTCTTTACACTCAGATAGGCTCCAGGGTTCTTTAGCTTAGGATTTACTAAAAAAATAAAGATTAGTGATAAAAGCAGGGTCAGTAATATTAATAAAACATAAACCTCAGGCACCATGCCTAATATCGGTTTTAACTTTACTTTAAAAGCCTCATCATCCACTTTGTCTTCTTTCTGAATCACATGTGTAATTATAGGGAAGTATGAAGATAAGGTCAACTTTAAGTTGCTTTGTCTTTAAATGCTTGTTTTAAGTATTTTAATAAATTTTGATTTTATGTATATTTTATTACTGAGGGCATAATTTATGTATCTAGGAAAATTAGATAAGTTGGCTCACTTTTTAGTGAAGTCTATTGAGAGATATCTAACCTATAGGAAAAAAAAGAAGTACCTTTATAGGCTAAAGGCTAGGAAGCGAGGCTCTTTGGTTAATTTTCTGTTTGAGTTTTTAGGTGCTGTGATTTTTGTTTTGGCAATAAATCAGTATTTTTTGCAAGGATTTAGAATCCCAACAGGATCCATGGAAGATACTCTTAAGGTAGGAGATTTTTTATTTGTAGATAAGTTTTCTTATGGTCCTGAATTTTTACCTGGAATGGGTAAAATGAATGGAATTAGGGAACCAGGAGAGACAGATATTGTTATTTTTGAAAATATAGAATATAAGTCAAAGGGAATTTTTTTTGATATTTTTCAGAGAATAATTTTTATGTTGACTTTCTCCTTTATTGATCTTGACAGAGATGAAGATGGAAATCCTAGTGTTAGGTTTTTTGTAAAAAGGGCATTATTTGCTGATGGTAAAGTTATAAGATTCCGAAATGGAAAATTGTTTGTTAAGAAAGAAGGAGAAGAGAATTTTATAGAAGAAAAATTGTATAAAGCTTCTTTGGGATATGATTTTGCTTCAAAAAAACTTGTTGAAGAAGAAGATTATAAGGTTTATGATGAACTTGCTATGTTTATTGCATTAAGGCAGCTAAGTTTAAATCTAGAGAGCACGCCCGATTTTTCGTTTTTTAATGTGAGGGTTGTTGATAGATTTGAAGTTGAGAGATTAGAGTATAGTTATTTAGTGGCTTTCATGCCATATGTTGATTATTACATGGAAAAAGCAATAATAAGAGATTATGGTTTGTATGTGCCTTATGGATATGTGTTGCCCATTGGGGATAATAGAGATAATTCTCATGATGGTAGATTTTTTGGGGTCATAAACAAAAATAAGATACTTGGTAGGACTTTTTTCTTGCATTTTCCTTTCTCTAGGATGGGTTTTCTTTAAAAATGGCTGCATGTTTGACTTTTGAACAAAGGCTTCTGAGAAAAAAGCGAAGAAAAATTTTTCTTAATCTTATATTGCTTTTTTTGATTTTAAACTATATTAATACAAAATTTGTTATGCAAATTTTTAATTTTCAAGGTGAAGAAATGCTTCCTTTAATAACTAAGAATCATAATTTAATTTTTGTTTCAAAATATGTAAGGTCTTTTTTTGTGCCCTTCAGGATCAATGATATTGTGCTTTATGAAGATTTAGCTCTAGAGGGTAGTGTTGTATTAGATTTTTTCAGAGATTTATTTTGTTTGGATAAAATTTTTCATACAAAAAAGTACAGTGTATCAAGAATAGTTTCTACTTGTGGAGATGTAGTTTATGTTAAAGGTTTTGATGTATTGGTTAACAGAGGTGGCGATGGTTCTTTCTATTTAAATGGCACCTTAATAGGTAATTATAAGTTAAATGATTTTTTTAAATCTAATGAGCCAATTAAATGCTTTACTTTAAAGAAAAATGAGTTTTTTCTCTTAAATGAGAATTTAAAAATTTTGAATGATTCCAGAGTATTTGGTCCTATTAGGAAGGACAAAATAGAATCTTCTTTAGTATTAAAGATAATGGATTACAAGATTGTTAGATAAAATTTTTGTTGATGCTGACTCTTGTAATTCAAGAGTGATAAGATTTTTGCAGAGTTTTGTCTTTAAAAGGAGCATAGGACTTATTTTAGTTTCAAATAAATCTTTAAATTTAAAAGGAGCTAAAAATGTTGATTTTAGGGTTGTAGGTGATGTCGATTCTTGCATTTTGGGATTAGTTGACAAGAATAGCATTGTAATCACGAGAGACGTATTGCTTGCTAAGCATTTACTTGATTTAGAAATTAGAGTCATCAATGATGAAGGTTGTATTTTTAATACAAACAACATAAACTACCTACACTTCAGATCCAACATGAATAACAATTTGGGTTTTATTAGGGTAAAGAAATATCTCAGTTATGAGACTAGCAAGGCCAGGTATTCAAATTTTACGATGAATTTCCACCGCTTATTCTTTAGTTAGTTCACTGTTTTCAATCTTCCATAGGCCCTTTCCCTGAGTCAGTATGTAAATTTTTCCGTTTATGGGTATAATGTTGTTAAGCTTTGTTTTGCTCAATTGTGAGGCATTGTAGGAACCTTGTGATACGGATTGGGAAGGTGATTGCAGGGCGAATGTGTTTTCGTCTTTAACAAGTTCAACAAATCCATTATTGCTGCCAATAAGTATTGTTCCATTAACTTCTCTTGCAAAATATGCAACAAATCCCCCTATGTCTTCTCGGCTAAAAACTGGCTCTTGATAATTATTCGTACTTGAGTACACTTTAAGCTTATTGTCTGATGTATCATAGCCACCGCCAGTCATGACCAAGGTCTCGTCAAAACCACGTATATTTGTATCTACTATAGGCATTATTTCATTTGTTGAATTAACCTGTGTAGGGTTACCACCGTCTAGTTTCCAAATTTTTGCAAATCTTCCTGTGATTGATTTATGTTTGTTTGATATTTGATAAAATTTGTCATCCTTGTATGTACCTTCAGGTGTTTTGTTATTTCCGTTAATGTCTAGAATAATTTGATTTCCATTTTCTTCCGATGCTAGGAGATAAGCTGATTTGACTCCAGTTGTGTCTATGGATTTTAAGAATTTGATAGCATTTAAATTTTTTTGAAAAACAAGCTTCCAGTTGTCATTTTCAAGGAGATAGAGCTCCAACTTACCTTTCTTGCTTTGTGCTAACAGATATGTTTTTCCTGAAATATTAACGAGATCAATTACAAACTCATAAGAATCACTAAAATTTACTTTTTCAATACTTCCATTTTCTTTTTTAAACAAGTGCATGGCCGCAATATATAAAGTACCATTAACCAGTGAAACACCACTCGGACTTGAACTGTCTAACGTATTATTATCACTGCTTATCTTTTGTAGCTTACTAAGTTGAGAAAAGATAGATTCACTTGAACATGAGCCAACGAGTGATATCAATATTATCAAAATGAATTTTTTAAAATCTTTACTGTTCATATTCAACCCTACAATTTATTTACATTTACTATCACTGAAAGAGAAACTAGCAAAAAGTGTCCTGCTTTAGCGGATCTGCCAAATTCAAACATCGACCACCATGAGGTTGTAAAACCTAGAGCCCATTTGTGGTTGGAGTTCCACAGAACCCCACAACCAATTGAAATTATAGGCATTGCATCAAAGGTCCTTAAATTTGAGATGTTATCACTTTTATCTCCGTAAGAGTTTAGGGAAAACCCTATATTTGAAAATATGGGCACTTGAAAAAGTTCGCCAATGTCAAAGACATAGTTTACTAAAAATGTAATAGGAACTATGCCAAGCGTTTTGCCTATGCCAGAGTCTGGATTGAGTAAATTAAATGTTTGATTAATGTCAAAATTGAACAAATACCTAAGCTCAAGACCTACAGACAGGCTACTCAGTATATGGTATTGATATTTAAGAGCTCCAATCCCTCCAGGATACAAATTAGAAGGATAGATCTTCAGTAAATCATTATAAAAAAGAGGAACCCCCAAGCTCAAATCCACCCCAAGAACAGAATTTCCATTCCTATCAACTGAATAAGCTTCGACCCTTGGCACATTTGAATTCAACAACAGCCAGATTAAGCAAACTAAAAGATTTCTTTCCATCATTCCCCATTCTTCAAAAATCGCTAGCTACAACCATTATAATTTAAAAAGATGTTTTATTACAAATAATTCTTTTTCAAATTGATTTTTATTTACATTTACAGTATTTTGTTTATATTTACAATATAAGCATAAGTATTGGGTATGATTTGTGATATTTGACTTAATCATAATAGGGGGTTTGGTTTGACCAACATTTTTGATGGTAAACTTTTTGCGGAAAGATACTACTCGTTATTGAAAAAGTTTTTAGCAGAATATGATCTAGTAAATAGGATTTCCTTGAAAGTTATTTTGGCAAATGATAATCCTGCAAGTAGACTTTATGTGTCTATTAAAGAAAGAGTATCAAAAGAGATTGGCATTAATTTTTGTGTTATTAAGTTATCTAGTAATGCAGAGCAAGAGAATATTTTGAAATTGATTGAGACTGAAAATTTGAATGAAGATACTGATGGGATTATTGTTCAGCTACCTCTTTTTGGTGAAATAAATGTAGGTACTGTTTTAAATAAGATAGTGCATACAAAGGATGTAGATGGACTTTCTGCTATTAATTTGGGTAAATTGGTTTTGGGTGACAGAAAAGGATTTGTTCCTTGCACGGCTCTTGCTGTTCTTAAAGTTTTATTTGATCAGAAGGTGGGAACTTCTGGCAGGACTGTCGTTGTGATTGGAAGAAGTGCTCTTGTTGGAAGACCTATTTCCATTTTGCTTTCTTGCAAGCCCTATAATGCTACTGTAATTGTGTGCCATAGTAAGAGTACTTATTTGGATGTTTATGTGAGGCAAGCAGATATTATTATTTCTGCCGTTGGTAAGCCTAAGTTAGTTGGATTGAACATGATATCTGGTAATCCTTATGTTATAGATATTGGTATTTCCGAATTAGAGGTAGAGGGAGGAGATACTGTTTTAGCTGGAGATGTAGATTTTGAAGCAATTAGGGGGCATGTTAAATTTATTACTCCTGTAAGGGGCGGTATTGGTCCTGTTACGGTTCTTATGCTAATGTTTAATACCATTAAGGCACATTTGGTTAGACATAGTAGGTTTGATGTTTTGGAAAAATTAGAAAAATTGGTGGAGGTTTAAATGTCTGGTCATAGCAAATGGTCGACTATAAAGAGGAAGAAGGGTGCACTTGACGCTAGGAGAAATAAAATCTTTACTAAATTGATTAGGGAGATAAGTATTGCTGCTAAGATGGGTGGTGGTGAGGTTGACTCTAATCCTAGGTTAAGAGTTGCTATTAATAAGGCTAGAGTGTCTAATATGCCTAAAGATAATATTGAAAAAGCAATTAAGAAAGGCATTGGGGATAATGCAGGCAATGAATATATTGAACTTACCTATGAAGCTTATGCTCCTCATGGTGTGGCTTTGATGATTATGTGTCTAACTGATAATAAAAATAGAACTGCAAGTGATGTGAGAAGCGTTCTTACAAAGGGAGGTGGTTCTCTTGGGGCTCCTGGTTCCGTGTCTTATATGTTTCACAGGAAAGGTTTAATATCTTATAGCCTAGATAAATATTCTGAAGATGAGATAATGGAGCTTGCATTAGAAGCAGGTGCAGAAGATATTTCGAGCGAAGGTTCTGAATTAGAGGTAATAACAAGTGATGAGAATTTTGAAACAGTTTTATCTATTTTAAAAACTAAGTTTGAAGAAGAGATGTCAGAGATTGCCTTTATTCCTGAAAATAAGGTTTCTTTGGGTAAGGATCAAGTAGATAAAATTCTTGCTCTTGTTGAAAAATTGGAAGATTTTGATGATGTGCAGGAAGTTGTTCATAATTTGGAGGTTTTTGATAATCTTGAGTAATTACAGCTTAATTTTTAAATTCTAATGAGAATATTGGGTATTGACCCTGGTCTTGCTAATGTTGGCTGGGGGGTTTTAGATAAAAAGGGAAGCCGGTATGTGTATATACAGGATGGGACGATTGTAACCAGTTCTTTTATGTCTTTAAAGGATAGGATAAAGTTAATTTTTACAGAGCTTGATCTTGTTATTGATAAGTTTAGCCCTGATGTTGCAAGTGTTGAGGATATCTATTTTGCTAAAAATAAGAAGACGGCAATGGCAGTTGCCGAGGCAAGGGGGGCCATCATTTTAACTCTTGTCTTAAAAGACATAGATTTTTACTCATATACGCCAATACAGGTTAAGAATGCGATTTCCGGGTTTGGTGGGCTTAAAAAGGAGCAAGTAAAATATATGATTCGTATTTTACTTGGGAGGAGTTCTGACTTTATGTTTACTAGTGATCACAGCAGTGATGCACTTGCGCTTGCGATTTGTCATGGCAATTATAGTTAGTTGTACTGTATCTTATAAATTTTGTTCCCAAAGTCATCTGAGAACAAGATTGATCCATCCCAATAAGTTATAATATCAACAGGTCTTCCTATTTTAGAGCCGTCAGATGATAAGAGACCGTCTAGGAATATCTTGTAATTTGTTGCAGTTTTCATACTCGGATTAATGTCTAGTGTTGTTATCCTGTACCCAACAGGAGTTGTTCTATTCCAAGATCCATGCTCAGCTATGAATAACTTGTTTTTATACTCGTTTGGGAATGTGTTTCCCCTGTAAAAATGTATTCCAAGAGGTGCTACGTGAGCTGGTAGCTCGTAAATAGCAGGTGTGAAACTAATGTTTTTGGGGGCCTTAAGGTAAAAGGAAGGATCCTTTCCGTTTTTACCAAACATATATGGAAATCCAAAATGCTCTCCATGCTTAGATACTAGATTAATCTCGTCTGGCGGTAGATTATCTCCTAGGTGATCTCTTCCATTATCACTGAAGTAGATGTGATTATTAGTTGGATGGAAATCAAACCCTACTGAATTTCTAACGCCATAGGCTACTGTACTTTTTTCTTTAGTCGCAAGATCAATTTCTAGTAATACCGCCTCGTGTTCCTCCTTAGGAATGCTGGCATTGTTGGGAGAACCAATATTGACTATCAATTTTTTGTTTTTCTTGTCTACCTTAATATATCTGCCAGCATGTATTTTTGAATTTGTAACTGGCAATGCAGCGAATTCTTCTATTTTCCATTTATGTAGTTGATTGGTAGAGACAGTTTTAGTCATTTCCTTTACTACATCTTGAACAACATAAATCTTGTTTACCGAAGAAATGTACAATTTGTTGTTAAAATAAGAAATACCTATTGGGTTTTTAAGATTTGAAGCAATTGTATAAATTTTTTTATTTTTTGTGATTAGATAGGCAAAATTACTTGAAGATCCTATGAAAATATTCCCCTCGTCATCACTTGTAAGCCCTCTAGGTTTTTCAATATTATCCATAAAGACTTCAACTTGAAATCCATTTGGAACTTTTAGTTTGAGAGGCTTTGCCTCCAGACTTAGTTGTAGACTTAACAAAAATAATGTGACGCAAATAGAGTAGTTGGTGGTAAATTTGTTTTTCATACTACGACCCCTTGCCTTATTTTATATTAATTATTGAGTAGAAATAAGATAAATTTGAGTTTTTTATGTATTATAATTTAGCCTATGATAAACAAAATTTGCGGTAAGGTTGTAGAAAAAGGAGCAACCAGTGTCGTTATTGCAGCGCTTTCCTTTGAATTTGAGATTTTAGTTAGTCATTTCTGTATGATGGATTTTGATTTGCTAGAAGATGTTGAATTATTAACTTATCTTTACTTAAGAGAAAATGAGATTAAGCTTTTTGGGTTTGCAAATGCGGAAGAGAGAGCGATTTTTGAGGAACTTATTGGTGTTGAAGGAATAGGGCCAAGAGCAGCTTTAAGGATACTGTCGGGTATTAAATACAGTGAGTTTAGAGATGCAATTGAAAGGGAAGATGTTAAGCTTATTTCTAAGGTTAAAGGGATTGGCAATAAAACAGCGGGTAAGATATTTTTAAAGCTTAGGGGGAAACTTGTTAAGACAGACGGGTTAGGTTCAGATACGTTTAAATTTAAAGATCTTGAACAGTCAATTGTTAATATGGGTTTTGATAGAAAACTTGTTTTGACTGGAATAAAGGAGGTCATGGCTACGGATGAATTTTTAATGCTGGGAGAAGATGACCAGGAGCAATTTTTATTCAGAGAAACCTTAAAAAGACTTTCGAGTTAATTTTGTTTGGTAAATATTTGGTAAAGAGAGGGTGATTGTAGATGGATTTGGGAGAGGGATCTAGTTTTTTAAGTTCTGACAAAAATTTTCTGTATGACAGAAATGAGAGTGAACTTCGACCAAAGTCCCTTAGAGATTTTTCGGGGCAATCTCACATCAAGGAAAACTTAAATATTTTTATAAAAGCATCTAGAGAGAGAAATGAGGCGCTTGACCATGTTTTTTTAAGTGGCCCTCCGGGGCTGGGCAAGACTACCCTTGCTAGTATTATTGCCTTTGAAATGAACACTACAATAAAGGTGACTTCAGCACCAGCTCTTGATAAACCAAAAGATATTGTAGGTATTTTGACAACTCTTGATGAAAAGAGTGTTTTATTTATTGATGAGATACACAGGCTTAAGCCTGTAATAGAAGAGATGCTCTACATTGCAATGGAAGATTACGAGATAGATTGGGTCATTGGGCAGGGTCCTGCTGCAAGGACGGTAAGAATCCCTATTCCTAGATTCACTTTAATTGGAGCTACTACAAAACCAGGAAAGGTGGCATCGCCTCTTTATGCGAGATTTGGAATTGTATCTAGATTTGATCTTTATAATGAAGAAGAACTTGTAAAGATAATAAAAAGGAATGCTGTTATTTTAAATGTTAGGCTGGAAGACAGGGCCTCATATCTTTTAGCAAGAAGCTCAAGGGGAACGCCTCGTGTGGCAAATAGAATCTTGAGACGAATGAGAGACTTTGCGCAAGTTAATGGGTATAATTTGATTACAGAACGTGTCGTTAGCTCTGGGCTTGAAATGCTAAAAATTGATGAACAAGGGCTTGATGAACAAGATAGAAATATTTTAAAAAATCTAATACTGAAATTTAAAGGCGGGCCTGTTGGTGTTGAGACTTTAGCGATTTCGGTTGGTGAAACGGCTGATTCTCTTGAAGATTTTTATGAACCTTATCTTATTTTAAGAGGTTTAATTGAGAGGACTAGTAGGGGGCGCAAGGCTACTGACTTTGCGTATTCACATTTATCTTTAGATAAAGATGGACATTTTAAATTTAGATAAAGATGGACATAATGACTTGAATCATGAGAAAAAATGGACACCAAGGAATTTTATTTTAATTTGCCGTCTAGCTTAATAGCACAGCATCCAAGTGGAAAAAGGGGAGCATCAAGGTTGATGGTTTTAGATCCCAGTGGGCGTAAAATCTACCATGGTCGTTCTGTTAACGATATGTTTAAATATATTGATAGCAATATATTTTTAGTATTTAATGATTCAAGAGTTAGGAAATCAAGAATATATGGCAAGACAGAGAATGGGGGCAGTGTTGAATTTTTGATTCTAGACAGAATAACAGATGATGTATTTACATGTCTAGTTTCCAAATCTAGGAGGCAAAATACTGGAAAAGTTTATCAATTTCCTCAAAATTTGTTGGCTCAGGTAATTTCAAAGTCAGATAATAAATTTACTATTAAATTTAATGAATGTGTGGATGAATCTTACTTCGAGCAATATGGACTTATTCCTTTGCCACCCTATATTAAGAGAAATTATGAAAAAGAAGACGAGGAACGTTATCGAACAATTTATTCTAAGTTTATAGGCTCATCCGCCTCAGCTACAGCGGGACTGCATTTTAGCAGGGAATTTTTTTCTTTGTTAGACAAGAATAACATTGAATATGATTTTATTACACTTCATGTTGGGCTTGGGACTTTTCTTCCCGTAAGAACAAAGAGAATAGAAGAACATAAGATGCATTTTGAGAGGTTTTTTATAAAAGATTCTGTTGCAATGAGACTTAAGAAAGCAATGACTTTAGGTAAAAAGATCCTAGCCGTTGGAACCACCACTCTTAGGGCACTAGAATCAGCTTATGAAGGTAGCAGTGAATTTATGCGAGGTGAACAGAAAACAGACCTTTTTATTTATCCAGGGAAGGGGTATGACTTTAAGTGTGTTGATATGCTTTTTACAAATTTTCATACACCAGAATCAACTCTCTTGATGTTAGTTTCTTCATTTGGTGGTAAAGACTTTGTATTGAATTCTTATAAAGAAGCCGTTAAGATGAATTATAAATTTTTCTCTTATGGTGATGCTACTTTATTTTTAAATCACATATAGATATTAATTCTTAATTATTTTAGTATTTAAGAAACGATTGGGTCAATTAAAGGAGGGATAGGTATGGTGTCATCTTTGCAAGAGGAGAGGTACAAGTATATACCAAGGTTGCCTAAAATTTTGGAACATGATTTTAAAGATGTTAGTGTAGTGTTTGGTGAGAAAACTGAAGGTCTTCAGGATAGGGAGGCTTTAAGAGAGGTTTTTAAAAATACTTATGGGCTTCCGGTTGTGAGTTTTACTCAGGGATCTTCAAATATAGACTTTTCAAAGGTTTTAAATGTGGGGATAATTCTTTCAGGTGGACCCGCTCCTGGAGGGCATAATGTTGTTGCTGGTATTTTTGATGCAATAAAGAAAGCAAATTTAGATTCAAAAATCTTTGGATTTAAAGGAGGTCCTTCAGGTTTATTGGAAGATAAGAAAGTCGAGATTACTGGTGATTTGATGGATTCTTATAGAAATACTGGAGGTTTTGACATTATATCTTCTGGGCGAACTAAAATAGAGACAGAGGCCCAGTATGAACAAGTTTTGGCAGTTTCTCTTAAAAATAATCTTAATGCAATTATTGTTATTGGCGGTGATGATTCAAATACTAATGCAGCCTTGTTGGCAGAATTT
The DNA here is from genome assembly GCF_021165755.1 of Borrelia sp. RT5S. Taxonomy (NCBI): domain Bacteria; kingdom Pseudomonadati; phylum Spirochaetota; class Spirochaetia; order Spirochaetales; family Borreliaceae; genus Borrelia; species Borrelia salvatorii. The sequence goes on along the minus strand of NZ_CP088936.1, from coordinate 21,745 downwards.
TTTAAGAAAAAGAATCATAATATTCAAGTTATTGGTGTCCCGAAAACAATAGATGCTGATCTTAAAAATGAACATATTCAAGTTTCATTTGGATTTGATTCTGCTACTAAAACTTATTCTGAATTGATAGGCAATTTGTGTCGTGATGCTATGTCAACTAGGAAATATTGGCATTTTGTTAAACTTATGGGAAGAAGTGCGTCTCATGTTGCTCTTGAGTGTGCATTAAAGACTCAGCCTAACGTATGTATTATATCTGAGGAAGTCTTAGTTAAAAATAAGACCTTATCGGATCTAGTTGGTGAAATAACTTCTGTTGTAGTAAAGCGTTCTTTGAAAGGATATGATTTTGGTGTGGTTATAGTACCCGAGGGTGTTATTGAGTTTATCCCTGAAGTGAAATCTTTGATGATTAATTTATGTAGCATATTTGATAGGAATGAAAACGAATTTAAGGGGTTGAATGTTGAGGCTATAAGAGAAATTTTTATTGGTAAGCTTAATGGATACATGAGAGAAGTTTATTTGTCCTTGCCTTTATTCATTCAAATTGAACTTGTGAATTCTGTTCTAGAAAGAGATCCTCATGGTAATTTTAATGTATCAAGGGTACCTACTGAGAAATTATTTATTGAAATGGTTCATGTTAAGCTAGAGGAGTTAAGGAAGCAAGGGGAATATGACGGTAAATTTACTCCTGTTGATCATTTCTTTGGTTATGAAGGCAGAAGTGCTGTTCCTTCAAATTTCGATAGTAATTATTGCTACAGTTTAGGATATAATGCTGCTTTACTTGTTTTAAATGGTTTAACAGGTTATATGTCTAGTGTAAAACACTTAGATAAAGACACCACAGAATGGAAGCCGGGGGGGGTTCCTTTAACAATGATGATGAACATGGAAGAAAGATATGGTGTTGCAAAGCCTGTTATTAGGAAAGCTCTTGTTGATCTTAACGGAGCTCCTTTTAATGAGTTTGCTAGGAAGCGAGAAGAATGGGCGATTAATAATTTGTATATGTTTCCAGGGCCTATTCAGTACTTTGGTTCCTCTGACCTTGTTGATGAGATAACTTTGACATTAAAATTAGAGTCAACGAATTAGAATATTTTATGTTTATTGGATTTTTGATTTTACTTTTTAATGTTTGTGCACTCTATTCCAATTCTTTTGGCCATCTTAAACTTGATTTTGACTTAAGGCAAAAATTTTCGCTGGGAGATAATATTTTTTTCAGCGGAAATGATGTTCTCATTGAGAATGAAGGTTTTGTCAAACTTCAGGATAAAGGAGAGGATGATTTTCTTTACAAAGATATTCAAGAAAATGAGGCTTTAAATGTAGAAAAGTCTATTGAGTCTAATTGGGGTAAGAAGGTTTTTAGATTTTCAGCGATAAGTGTTGGCACTTTTCCTATATCCTTACTAGTAAGTTTGTTTTTTTTTGACTTGTCTTACTATTTTAATAGTGATATGGAGTCAAAATATCTTCCATACCCTTTCTCCGGTGGTTTTAAACTTTCAAAAGACGAGACCTTTAAAAAGTATATGATCTCAGCTTCAGCTGGTCTGTCGGTGGCTTTAATAATCGCTTTGGTTGATTGGTTGATTTATTGAATGGAAAAGCTTCAGGAGGAGTTTGTTGTAGGGGAGGATTGTCAGAGACTTGATATTTATTTATCTGAAAGATTTTGTATTTTTACTAGAAGTCAAATTAAAAAAAGAGAGGTAGTTGCCTTTAGAAACAGATGTGGTGTTTTTGTTGCGATAAAGTTATCAAAACCTGTTTTTGTGGGGGATAGAATATTAATAGAATTTAATGAAGAAGTTGATTTAAGAAAATATGTAAGACCTTTGAAATTGCCTATTGGCATTATTTATGAAGATGAAAATGTTATTGTTGTGAATAAACCCCAAGGTATTTTAAGTCATCCTTGCATAACTGGGTTGGAAAATACTGTTGTAAATTTTCTTTTGTATCATGTTTCAGGTTTAGGGGATAGTTTTAAAGAGGATAAAGTTAGGCCTGGAATTGTACATAGGTTAGATAAAGACACGTCTGGAGTATTAATTTGTGCTAAAAATTTGGCAACTTTAAATTTTTTGTCTACACAGTTTAAGGAAAGAGTTGTTAAGAAAGTCTACATTGCAATTGTAAAGGGAGCTCCTAAAAATTCTTTCGGTATTATTGAGACTTTTATAGATAGAGATAAAAATGATAGGAAAAAGTTTAGCGTACATAGCAATTCAGGCAAAAGGGCATTGACGGAATATAAGGTATTGACTAACATGGGTAATTATTCTTTATTAGCTTTAAGACCCAAGACAGGACGCACGCATCAAATAAGGGTCCATATGAAGTATTTAAATCATCCAATACTGGGGGATAGTGCTTATGGTAAGGTAGATAGGGATTTTAGATATTTATCTTTAATGCTTCATTCTTTCAAGCTTGAGATTAATCTTAAAGAGGGTTTTTTAAAAAAATTTATCTCAGAGTTTCCTCAGAGGTTTATTGATTTCTTATCAAATTTTTATACAGAAGAAGAGCTGGATGCGCTTATTGCTAATTTTGTTGAATTTTTAGAGAGATTTTAGGTTCCAACATCTTGTTTGGTTGAACTTGATTCAATAATTTTTTTGCCACCCGTTATTTCGTTTGTATTAAGTACCGTGATGAAGCAATTGGGATCGACTTTCTGAGAAATATATTTAATTCTTGCCATGCGTATTGTGGGAACCACTATGAAAACTATAGTCTTATCGTTTCCCGCCCAAGCACCTTGTCCTTCAATTAATGTAGCTGCTACTTTTAATTTATTAGTAATCAGATAAGATATTTCTTTTCCCTTATCTGAGATAATAAATATCGCTTTTTGATTGCCAAAGCCTATGCTTGCCTTGTCTGTCATGACAGATGTTACAAAAGAAGCGATTAAGGTGTAAAGAGCAATCTCGACATTAAAAAATAAAGCCGCAACCACCAATACAGCAAGGTTAACAAGAAAGTTTGTAGTTCCAATACTAATTGAATATTTTTCTTTAATGATCATAGAGATTATGTCTGAACCACCTGATGACCCCTTTGCTCTGAAGATTAAACCAAGTCCAAGACCTGATATGAGACCTGCTAAAATTGATACAAGCATCATGTCATCAAGATGCATCTTACCTTGTAAAAATTGTGAGTAGTTTACCATAACAGAATACAAAGCCATTGCAATCCAGCTTTGAATCACAAAGGTTACGTTTAAAAATTTGATCCCGAGAATGAATAATGGAATATTTAGGATAAATATCGTAAATCCTAAGTTGAAATCTAGGATATAATGAAGCATCAGAGCAACCCCAGCAATGCCTCCGCTCAAGAGCCCATGGGGTATGTATAAAATATTTGTAGATATTGCCATTAAGAGAGAACCAATTGTTATTTGTAATGTACTAATCAGTATTAGCTCAGGATCTTTTAAAATATTTTTAAGTTGTCTCCTAAATACTCTGCGCACAATAAATCTTGTCTTTTGTTTTATTCTCTTCCATCTCTTTCTTCTTTTCTTCATGCTCTTTCTCTCTTCATTCCGACTCACGAGTTACTCTTTCGATACAAAAATGATTAATTCATTTGAACTTTATATTAATTTTATTAAAAAAACAATTTTATTTTATTGAAATTGTTTCTTTTTTTTTGATATTATTGTTTCATAAGCAGTATGCCAGTGAATTATGTGAAGTTTGCACTCTTAATGGTTTTTCTTGTTTTCTACATTTGGGTTTTTATTGTCTTGAAAATGAAGAGGTCTGGTTTGGCTTTGTTAGAGAGGGTTAGAGAGGGAGCTACGATATTAGATATTAGATCTGCTAAGGAATATAACAGATATCATTATGCAAGGGCGGTTAATATTCCTTTTAACAATTTATTTGCTAGGAAAGATAAATTGGGTAGTGTTGATGATCAGATAGTGATTTATGGTAGAAGTTTTAATAAGTGTTTTGAGGCTGAAAAGATTTTAAGAAGTGTAGGATTTAAAAATATATTTGTTGCAGGAACTTTGAAGAATATGCCTAAATTGCAAGAAGAGGTCAATGGTTAAGATTATTGGAATAACTGGTGGGTCTGGTAGTGGTAAGACTACGGTCGTTAATAAAATTAGCGAAGTTATTCCCGAATTTGTTTTGATATCTCAAGATAATTATTATAAGAGTGTTGGTGATTATGAATATGAGTTTTTGGATGTTAATTTTGACCATCCGGATGCGTTCGACAATAATTTGTTTTATGAACAGTTGAGGAAGTTAAAACATAATGAACCGATTAATATGCCTCTTTACGATTTTATCAATCATAGGCGAAAACCGGAGTCCGTGGAGATATTTCCGACTCCTGTTGTTATTGTTGAGGGCATTATGATTTTTGTTGAAGAGAGAGTGCGAAGTCTGATAGATTTAAAAATATACATTGATACACCTAATGATATTAGGTTTATCAGAAGGCTGGAGAGGGATATGTCTAGGAGAGGTCGTACACTTGAATCGGTTATTGAACAGTATTTAAATACTACCAGAGCAGGGTATTATAGGTTTATTGAGCCTACTAAGGAGTATGCTGATCTTATTATTCCTGAAGGAGGGCATAATGATAGGGCGCTTTATGTGCTCTCATCATTCTTAAGAGCTCTTGGAAAGGATAACTCAGATTTTTTTTAAATTAGGGAGATTGGATAGTAATCTATTTCGATATAAGTGTCTTTTGTCGATTTTGTTTTTTCTTTTGTGTTTCGTATTAATTTCTCCAGTAGATTAAAGGATTTTGATAGGTACAATATATTATACCTGTAGTATTTTGATATTTTTGACATAGGGGCTTTTGATGGGCCAAGGTATTCAATTTCTTCATTTAGAAATTCTTTAGATATTTCAAAGAATTCTAGGCATTTATGTTTCGCAGCTTCTTTTTTATGGCTTCTAGTGATTATTCTGACTATTTTTTTAAAGGGGGGATAATTAAGTTCTTTGCGTATTTTTATCTCTTCTTTATAAAAAGCTTCATACCTACCCTCATAGGCATATTTTATAGCGTAATAGTCGGGATTTTTTGTTTGAATAATAATTGTATTGTCGCTTTGAAATCTTGCAGCTCTTCCTAGTACTTGTGAAATTATTGCAAACATTCTCTCACCACTTCTAAAGTCAGGAAGCCCCATACCAACATCGGCGTTAATAATGCCCAGTGTTTGTATTTGTTTAAAATTAAATCCTTTTGCAATAATCTGTGTTCCAATTAAAATATCTAATCTTCCATTTTCAAAATCAGTGATTGCATTGATAATGTCTTTTTTATTAAGATCAGAGTCTGTTCTTGCTATTCGTGCGTTTGGTAAAAAATTTTTTAATTCCCTTTCGACAAATTGAATTCCATATGTTTTATATGTGATGTTTTCTGCATTGCAACCAGGACAATTTTTTACTATCTTTGTCTTATGTTTGCAATAGTGGCAGATGAGTTTGTTTTCATTTTTATGATATGTTAGGTTAAAAGAACAGTTTGGACAACAAATTATGTGCCCGCAAATGTTGCATTCAAGTGTTTTTGAGTATCCTCTTTTATTGAAAAATATTAAAATTTGCCTTTTGTTGATTAAGCTTTTTTGTATGCTGTAAAGTAATTCTGAAGATATAATCTGACGCTCTTTTTTCATGTCTACTATAGTAAGTTCTTCAGCTGTTTTATCAAAAAATTTGTTTTCTAGCATCATTTTTTTTATTTGATTATTTTCCATGGCCATGTATGCTTCAAGCGAGGGAGTAGCGCTTCCCATTACAAATTTGGAATCAAAGACACCTTGTAAGAAAAAACCTATGTGCCTTGAATGAAATCTTGGAGTATTTTCAGATTTATATGTGTGTTCATGTTCCTCATCCATTATTATTAAACCCAAGTTTTTAAAAGGTAGCATTAATGCGCTTTTAACTCCGATTATAATCAAACTTTCTCCATTTTTGACTTTATTCCATGTTGAAACTTTTTTTGAATTTGATACTTTTGAATTATATTCGTAAATCTTATTTGTACCTAAATTGGATTTTATTCTTTGAATTATTTGATAACCCAAAGAGATTTCGGGTATTAAAAAAATTATTTGTTTTTCTTGTTCCAAATAGTGTTCGCACAATTTGATAAATATTTCTGTTTTCCCAGATCCAGGCACTCCGAATAAGTAAAATGTATTTTGTGTTTTTGATTCGATAATTTCTTGATAAATGCTATTTTGTTCTTCATTTAATTGAATGGATATCGTTGAACTAGAGTTTTTATTGTCATTATTTTTTATTACTTTATTTGAGTTTGGGCTTTTAGGGAGTCCACAAAACAAAGCTTCTCCAAACCCAGAAAATGTTTTTCTACTAATCCAGTTAGCGAGGTTGATGTTGTGTTCTGTTATTGGTGGATTTTCATCAATGACTTTTATTATGTCTTTTATTTCAAATGTAAAATTTGTATTAAGCTCATCTTTAGAATATCTTTTGATTATGATTCCAAGTGTTTCTCTTCTATTAAAGTTTGTTATTATTCTTGTTCCTATTTCTAATTTGAAATTATGCTTGTAAAGAAAAAGTCTATTGATTGGGATGTTAAAAGCGACTTCATAATAAAAGTTATTCTCTAGACTATCATCCATATTTTATTATGCCTTTTATTATTTTTAAGTCTTGCCAGATTTCTTTCTTCAGTTTTGGGTTTTTGATTTGATTAATAGGGAGATATGTGAATACAAGTGGAATTTCTTTAAATCTGAGCTCAAAGCCCCTTACAATTTGAATTCTTAAGTTTTGATTTAAAAAAAATTCCACTTCTTCGCAAGAGAGGATTGCTTTAGGTTGTCTATTAAGCTCACTGTTTAGAGTGTTAACATTATCTATTATTTTATAGTTCAATATTCTAATACTATCACACCATTTTTTGACCATTTCACTTGTACCTTTGTTTAAATATTTTTTGTCTATATATATTATTAGTAGATCTTTTTTGTCATTTTTGTTTTGATTGTGTTCTATTGATTTTGCCAATTTTGGCTTTTCTTTTATATCTACTTGTTCTGTCTGGTTTAATATTTTTATGTTTCTGCATTTTGCTATCTTGCTTTTGATCTTCTTAAGCTCGTTTTCTTTATGCCCATAGAAATTACCCGATATGTTATTCTCAAGCATCCTTAAAAGTATTAATTTTTTAATTAATTTGTTTTTCATAATAAACCTTATCCAGAAATAACGCCTTTGCAGGTGCTGTTTTTCTCGCAAATTTTCTATTTTTTGAGTTTAGAATTTGCATAAAGGTACAAACAGGTTCGTTTTTTATTTCTATATCAAGTATTGTTCCTGTTATTGATCTTACCATTTTCCATAAAAAAGAAGAGCCTATTATCTCAAATATAACAAACTTATTTTTTTTCTTAAACCTAGCAAAATAAATTTTTTTCAGTTTTGAATTTGTTTGATCTCTTATGCATGAAAATGTAGTAAAGTCATGTGTTCCAATCAACATTTCAGACATTTCATTTAATCTATTGATATTTAATTTTTTCTTTACATAATAAGCTTGATATGCTTCCCAGGGGTAATGATTCTCGTCATTGAGAATGTAATAGCTGTATTTTCTCTTCTTGGCATTAAACCTGGGTTGAAATTCATCCTTTGTATATTTTAATTTTATGATCCTAATATCATTTCTTAAAAGAGAGTTTAGAGCCATCTTTAAATTTTTTGGGGCAATATTTATGTTTATATAAAAGGATATTACTTGGCCTCTTGCGTGAACCCCTTTGTCAGTTCTGCCTGATGAGTGAATCCTGATCTTTGTCTTACTTATTTTCTCTAAAGCTTTTTCAAGCTCGCCCTGTATTGTAGGGCTTTTAGGTTGAATTTGAAATCCGTGATACAAAGATCCATCATATGCTATTTCGGCAAATATCTTCTTCATTTATTTTAAAGTTTTTATTTCTTTTGAAATTTTAAAATAAACCTCTTTTATTTTGTCTAAGAGTATTGAGGGTTTTTCTTTCGATGATTTCCCCATTCCAGCTATTTTAGAGAGCACAGTCTTAATTTCAACTAATTGATTGTATCTGTATTCCTTATTGTCTTTATTGCCATAAAAGTATTCCAGCAAACCCGATAAGTACAAAGCACTGTCATATCCATAATTTTTATCGGTGTCAGGACCGAATACGGCCTCAGTAGAAATCGGTTCTGAGTTATCTTGTTCTTTTTCAATTGTTAATTTGTAAAGATAAGCCGCCTTGTAATAAAATATTTTTTGCAAATAGTTATAATTTTGATTTGAATTTTCCTTGTGAAGGTCCTCAAAGACCCAAGCTGCTCTTATTGCACACTTTGCCTGATTTAGAGTTGGATTATGACTCTTATCGATATGCTCATAGCACATCATAGCAAGTATATAACTAGCAGCACCTTCTCTAAGTCCTCTTGGCTGGCCAAAGTTTAGATTGTCATCAAAGAGTGACTTTATTCCTTTTCGTTTTTGTTCACAGCTTATCAACCGTTGCCTTATTTGAGGACCAAAGGTTGCTATTGTGTTAAATTCAGTTGGGAAAGCAGCCAGATAACAACCAGGGCACACCGTTATTGAATATATCCTAGGGAAAACGTCTCCATATTTTTCATTCTTTACATATTCTCTTTTTAAGTCAACCTTCAACTCCCCAGATATCAAACGGCCGCTTCCTGTCAGGAGATCTTCTCTTCTAAACTTACAGTTACACAAAGGGCATTCGGTTTCGCATTTTGTAAAATATGATATTTTGTTCATAAATCAATCTTCTACCATTACAAAAGCAATAGCATACTCCCTTTCATGTGATATGGTTAAATATAATTTTAGGCTCATTTTGTTTATCAAGCTTGCAATATCATTATGCAACTGGAATGCGACATTCCCAGCCGGCAACTTAACGACCTCCATATCTTTAAGAGAGTACCTTATTTTATTCTTTATCAGAGGACTTAAAGATTTAATTAAAGCTTCTTTTGCTGCAAACTTACCAGCTAGACTTTCTAAAATCCCTTTCCCTTTCATTTCTAAACTTTCAATCTCCCCTTTCGTAAAGAACCTCTCTAATTTCCTTTTATTTTCCAATAGACTGTTAAGCCTTTTAACTTGTATTATATCACATCCTATTGATTTCATAATTTTATTGTTCGCTTGGAATTACCTCTAGCCTTATCGTTTTAGGTTCTTGTTCATATACCTCTATACCATGTGCATTATTTTTAAATATTATGTCTGTATTAATGTTGTAAATTCCTGGAGTTTGAATATGGCCTAAATCCAGATTAAAACTAATGTTTTTATTATCTATGTGCATCTTAATTATTTTTTCAGATAGCCTACTTCTTATTTTAATAAACATTTCGTTCTCTGGATTTAGAATTTTATCCTTATTTTTTATTTCTAATCCACTTTTGACATTATTGAAAATCAAATCAGGATTTTTTATTGTTGTATGTGTGTATTTTTTGCTTAGTGTAATAGTAACCATTACATGACTTTTCTCGAGTGTGATGAGTGGATTTGGAGATAATACTTCAAGATGCTCCGAGATAAATATGGTTCTCGTGTCAAATTCTTTTATTTCAGTTTTAATTGTATTAATTGTTTCTATCGCCTTTTCAGGTCCATATATTCTTAATCTTTCAGGTGAGATATTATACTTGGCAATAAAATATTCTCCTTTGCTTTCCTTTTCAAGTAGTGTAAATTTAGGTTCAATTTTTACTAATTTTGAGATTTTTTTATCTAGATTTAGTGAAATTGTGTTCCTTGAAAGTTTGTACTCAGCAACGGGAATAGCATTAAGATTTTTGACCTTAATTGGAAGTTCATATTCTCCTGCCTCTTTTATATTGGTAGCCTCAACTAATAAGATTATGCGGTCAAGGTCCAGGTATTTTAAATTCTCTTTGTTAACTTTTGCCGTAAGTAGTATTTTAGTGTAATCAGGAACCTTTCCAAGTGTAATTTCATCTTTTAGTAAAATCTTGATCTCTTTTTCTATTGTGATTGATTCTATGTTGTTCAAGTAAAACGCTGTAAACATAACAATAGCTATTAAAATAGAAATAGATTTATTTTGCCAGTCTTCAAACAAAAACTTCGTTATGTTTCTAATTTTTTTGCCTATGTTCATTCTATTAATGCAAGATTTAATTTCTTCCTAACTTCGTTTAAGCTTAAATTATACTCTAGTTTTCCGTTACTTGTGAGCGAAATGGATCCAGTTTCTTCAGAAGTAATTATTGTTATTGCATCTGAGTTTTCGGAAATTCCAAGACCCGCTCTGTGTCTTGTTCCAAAAGTTTTGCTAATAGATTCAATATTAGAAAGGGGCAGAAAGGAGCCAGCATAAACGATTTTGTTATTGCTAATAATGACAGCTCCATCGTGCAGAGGTGTTTCATAGCCAAAAATTGATATTAATATTTCGTTAGAGACGATGGAGTCTAATTTTACCCCTTTATTTATTAGTTGTTCTAGCTGTATCTTTTTTTCAACGCAGATTAGGCTACCAGACTTTTGTTCCGATAAATGCTTGATTGCTTTTATTATCTCGGAAACAATTTTAGTAGTTTCTTCTTTTCGGTTTGCAAGCTTAAAAGATAGGTTAAAATTCCCAATTTGCATTATAATCTTTTTTATTTCTTTGTTAAACAGAATAAGCATTGCAATAGGCAAGATACTTGCTATATAGCTTAATAGCCAGTTTATAGTGTGTAAATTAAGATAATAAGAAATAATCCCAACAGATGCAATTATGATCATTCCTTTAAGTAAGTGGATGGAATAAGAATTAACCACATTTTTATAAACATAATAAATTAAAATACTGATCAGACCTAGGTCTAATATTCTAAAGAGAATATCTTTTACTTGAATCATATTAATCATATCTATCATAAACATTTCTATTTAATTTGTTTTTCGTTTATATATTGAATATATTCACAGTTACATATATATTTTAATACAAGTCAGTTTGAATTTAAATTTATTTTTGTTTTATGAATAAGAAAGGAAAAACAGTAGCCTTAATATTTGATTTTGATGATACTTTGATTTATGGTAATATGCAGCGGGTACTTTTTGATGAGTACGATGTTGATGAGCGCTCGTTTTGGAATGAAGTTGAGAATTTATCTGTTGTTTATAATAAAAATAACTACAACATTATCGCTAATGAGATGATATATTTGTCTCATTTTTTAACGTATGTCAGAGAAGGCATTTTTAAAGGTTTAAATAATAAGGTATTGTTTAAATTGGGCTTAAAATTGAAGTTTTTTGAAGGTGTAGTTGAATTATTCGAAGAGATAGATACAATCAATAAAAGTTTGAAAGGATCTGGTATTGTGATAAATATTTACATTGTTTCAAGCGGATTTAGGCAGATGATTTTGGGGAGTAGAGTAGCTCCTTATATTACTAAAGTTTGGGCTTGCGAATTTATAGATACATACCTTATGCCTTTTTATGAGAATTTGGATAATAAATTTTCTGAAAACAGTATTTTAAGTAGTGTATGCTATTTTGTAGATCATACAATAAAAACAAGGGTAATTTTTGAGTTGAATAAGGGATCTTATGATAAGATCAATAAGAGGATTCCTAAAGGCAGGAGGGAGATTCCTTTTAAGAATATGTTTTATATTGCGGATGGGTTTAGTGACGTTCCGGCTTTTGAAATACTGAATAATAATTTGGACCATTATGAGAATACATTAACAGTTTACTATGAGAATGATGAGAAGGCTAAGAGATTGCTCAGAGAAAAGAGGGTGGGGGATGTGGCTGAAGCTAATTATAGTAAAGGAACTAAATTATATAATTGGATAATGGAAAAAATTCATTTAAATATATAGATTAGTTTGAAATTTTTAATGGATATTGTGGAGACAGTTAAAGGAGAAGTGAGTTGGCTTTAAATTTAGATACTGCGGATAGGTTAAAATTTTTTAAAATCCAGTCCGTTTTTTATTCTGTGGTACTGATTGTGATTTTGATTAGTGTATTAAAAATAGCACAGACGGTGTTTAAGCCTTTAGCTATTGCTGTAGTTCTTGGGTTTTTAGTGTATCCCATTTATACTTTTCTTAAAAGATTGCTAATTCCGAGGGTTTTAGTAGTTCTTGTAATTTTCTTTTTTCTCTTTTTATTTTCTTATTTAGTTTTTAATTTTGTTTATTACAGTATTACTGTTTTGATCAAGCAATTGCCTTATTATCAAAAGCAGTTGATCTTTATCATAAGGGATATCCTTGATAAGTATAGAGTAGATAGTGCTATTATTGGTTCTGTAGATTTTTCTGGGTACGTTTATCCTTTTTTAACTCGAATATCTAATGAAATTATTGGGTTTGCAAGTAGTTTGGTAGTATTGTTTTTATTGTTGTATTTTCTACTGTCAGAAATACATATTTTTGGCATAAAGGTTAGAAAGGCTTTTGGGTATTCCGCTTCGGAGAGGTTTGTTGAAGCTTTGGATACAATAAATAATCAGATTAGTAAATATTTAGTAATAAAGGTTTTTGTTAGCTGTTTAACAGGTTTTCTAGTATTTATAGGATTGACTTCTTTTGGACAGGATTTCCCTCTAGTTTGGGCAGTGCTTACATTTGTTTTTAATTTTATTCCAAGCATAGGATCAATTTTGGCTGTGTTTTTTATTGTGGTAGCTGCTTTAGTGCAGTTCTATCCAAATTTAAATTTGGTGCTTTATATATTCGTATACAATACCTCCGTTCAAGTATTGATTGGAAATATTCTAGAGCCAAAAATGCAGGGGCATAGGCTTGATATTTCTCCTTTTTTGCTGCTTTGTTTTCTTTTCTTTTGGGGTTGGCTTTGGGGCATCGTAGGGCTTTTAATAGCTTATCCTTTTACCGTGATTATAAAAGTGATAGTTGATAATATAGATTATTTAAAACCTTTCTCTGTGTTTTTAAGTGGTTCAAAGATACTGGGCGACATTAATGATGAATTGAGCAGTAGTAAGGAGAGTTAAGTTTGCATAAGAAAGTTATGCTTACAGGGGATAGGCCTACCGGTATGCTCCATTTGGGGCATTATGTCGGTTCTATTGTTAATAGATTAAAATACCAAGAGGAATATGAGACTTATGTTATTATAGCCGATTTGCATACTCTTACAACAAGACCAGATTTAAATAGTATTAATGAAATATCTTCTAACGTTAGGGAGATGGTTTTGGATTATCTTGCTTGTGGAATTAATCCAGAAAAAGCTCATATATATTTACAATCGGCTATACCAGAATTACTAGAGCTTAACTTAATACTTTCAATGATTGTTATGGTAAATCGTTTGCAGAGGATTCCTAGCATAAAGGATATGAGTCTAGCTGCTGGGTTTACGGAGGTTCCCTATGGACTTTTAGGTTACCCGGTACTCATGAGTGCCGATATTTTAATGGCTAAGGCCAATTTAGTTCCAGTCGGACGTGATAATGAGGCTCACATTGAGCTTGCAAGAGAACTTGCAAGAAGATTTAATTCTCTTTATGGGGAGAATTTTTTTCCAATTCCTGAAGCTATTTTTACAGACTCTCAATCTCTTGTAGGAATTTACGGTAAGCATAAGATGAGTAAGAGTCTTGGTAATGCAATATTTTTAAGCGATGATGAGAATTTGTTACGTAAAAAAGTTATGTCTATGTTCACAGATCCAAAAAGAGTAAGGGCAGATGTACCGGGGGAAGTTGAAAATAATCCTGTTTTTATTTATCATGACTTTTTTAATAATAATGTTGATGAGCTTTGTGAACTTAAAGCTAGATATAAAAGGGGCAAGATTGGTGATGTTGAAGTTAAGGAAAGGCTTTTTGAGGCTTTAAATAAATTTTTAATGCCAATTAGGGAGAGAAGAGCTTTTTTTAAAGATAAAAAAAAATATGTTGATGAGGTGATTTTTGAGGGTACAAGTAAGACTAGAAAAGTTGCAATGGAGGTTATAAATGGTGCTAAAAAATTAATGGGGCTTTCGAAAACTTGGAACATTGTGAGGCGAAATGCAGAAAAAGCTAAGGAGTGATCTAAATGCAGGCCCCTGGACACATAACTTTTGGTAATGGTTTATAGTGCTGAATACGCGTTCTGAATCAGATCTTTATTAAACTTTAGAAGGTCCATCAGTCTGTCTTGGTTTTCAGATTTAATCTCGCTGAGCACTCTAAATATCGGTTCTGTTTTTGAACCCCTCATCCATAGACTTGCGATTATCTCTTTTTTTGCAGAGGAGTTAAGTAAAACTTTAAGTCCTCCTGAAGAATCGCCCGTACGGGTTTTACTTTGTTTAATGCCTTCGTAATTGATCACTGTAAAATTATCTATTAATAATTCTGAAATAAGTTTACTGTTTTTCATTTCTTTTTCTAATAGCTTTTCATAATTTGCTTTTAGTGTCTCTTGATTATTTACTCTAAGCTTCAGTATAGCATCTTGAGATGATGTTTCTACATTACTATAAAAATTTATTGTCTTTAATATGTCATTTAGATTATAATTTTCCCCGTATTTATTATTAGATAAGCTGCACCATACTTTGTGAAGTTCTTTTATTCTTAGTAGTTTGATTATGCTAAAAACTGTGGCTAGAGGATCCCGTACTTTTGAGGGATATGTAATATTCCCACCATTTGATCCTTCCCCTAAGATCTTAACTGTCAATCCTTTTCTTCGTAAAATATCTGCCATTTCCGTCAAATTGGATTCACCAACTTCAACCCTGTAAACTTTTGCATTAAATAAAGTTGCTATTTTTTCAATGTTTAATGAAGTTGCATCATTAACTACAACCGCTAAGTTGCTTTTAATTCCAATGTGATAAAGATAGCTAAGTTCTGAGAGTACTGATAAGGCAAATATTTTTTGTGCTTCAATGATTTTTGATTTTTCGCTTATCTTATCAATGAATACTAAATTTCCTCTGTCTCCGTCGCAATCAGGAACATACCCTAACTGGAAAGAGTCGTCTTCTTTAAATTTCTTTTCTAATATTTGCCTACACATATGTAAAGACTTGCCTTCAGGAATCATTCCATGTTTAAAAACTCCCATTTGAGTGTTGTAAAATTCCAACTTTACTCCAAAAGATCTAATGATGTCTCCATCTATCGAGTTGACTCGAGAGCTACCGTTCATTTCCCCTATTATTCCTATAGGATTTTTTTTAATATTTTCTTTCAAATTTTCAATATTCTTTTTATCGTTTTTATTTGAATATATTATTTCATACATTAATGACTTATATTCACAGTAAGATTTTGCTTTATTTTGAGTCCTGTCTTGGATAATTCTTTCGTATTGTTTTAAATTAGCTTCATTTGTGTTGAAATTTTTTAAGGGTTTTATTATTTTTTCTATCAAAATTTCGTTTTCAATATTTGATTTAATTTTGTGTATTATTTTATTTATTTCCTTTGAATTTAACACACCTCCGTCGTCTAAACCAATTTTAAGTCCATTATATCCTCTAGGATTATGACTAGCAGAAATGTATATAAATCCTTTTGAGTTTTTGCTATTCTTTGTATAAGCCAAAATCTCTGGTATTGGAAGTATACCGAAAAATTTAATATCATTTCCACTCAGTATTAGAGTTTTTATTATTACTTCAGAGATTATATTTCCAGTTGTTCTTGAGTCTAGCCCTATATTAATGTATTTTTTTGCTTTCTTTTTAAAATAATCTGATATAGTGAAAGCTATTATTGAAACTAGTACCTTGTCGCCATCATCGATCTCACAGTCCGTTGAATCTTCGTCTTTTGATTTTGCAAATATCTTTCTAAATCCTGAGGGCGAGAGTATCATTTCCGAGATGGAGTGTTTTAGATTCGTCGTGTTTAGCTCATACCCCCTCAACATGCCAATCCCCTAAGTCGATGCACTGTAACACCTAATTTGATCACAGCAGCTATAATAAAATAGAAATATTATATATTATACTTATATTATACACTAACATGTGATTATTTTTTATTTTGGATTAGAGAAGGATTTTTAAGTTTGTGTGAGATGATAGACAAAGATTTTTCCAAAAGAGTGCTTGATGACCTTAATATGCATAGGCTTGGGCCTTTAAATGTGTCTTTTAAGAGTTTTCCGGATAAAAATCATGCAAGTATTTTTAATCTTGCGGATAATATTTTTAAATTGAAGTTTAAAAAGAGGTTTGTTGAGGATAATTTGAGAAAATATATTAATAACCCTCCAGAATTTTTAAGGGCAGAGGAGGATTTTTATATTTTCAATGGTGATGAATTAGAAAAGTTAGGATTAGCCTTATATCCTTACCTCTCATGTGGCCTTTTGAATGGAGGATCTGCAACTAGTTATGTTGATATTTTGAAAAATAGTGATTTTAATAAAGAATTGTATCTTTTGTATGAAAATAAAATACTTGAAGCTAAAAAAAAATTTAAAGATTTACCCAAGGGAATAACTCCTGCGTATATTAATAAGGATGGTAGTTATGGATTTTCATTTCTAGCATTAAAAATTCGACATCTTTTGATGCTTTCTAAGAGGTATATGGATTCTTATAGTGTAAGCGTTAAGCCTTCAATTTTTCAGATGACCAGCTTTAAGACAGATCCATTTATTTCTAAATTTTTAGACAATATCTTTGATGAAGAGTTGATTAAGAGCCTAAATTGTTGCTCTTTTAGAAGAGAAGATATCCTTACGGCTATTCAACCGTTGGTTCATTGTTATAAAAAATTGAATAACGGTCAATATGTGTATTTTGATTATGATAATAAAGGGGAAAAAACTATACTAGCTTTACCTGCTGGGCATGGACAAAATTTTAGAGTTTTAAGAGATATTTATTTGAAGCTTTATGAACTTGGGAAGAGATTTGTATATATTGGGAATATTGATAATATTGGTTTTACTGTTAACTTAAAGGCTCTGGCGATAATGGCCATCACAAACAGTTCTTCTGGGTTTGAATTTAGCGTTAAAACAGCACTAGATACAAAAGGAGGGGTTTTGATTGTAGATAAAGATGATAATTTGACATGTGTTGATATTGGTGGAGCTATTTCTAAAGAATGCGTTCAGAAATTTGAATATAGAGGGGATAAGATTTTGTTCAATTGTGCGACGGGTCTTTTTAATTTAGAATACTTGGTCAAAAATATTGATAGAATTATAGAAGAGATGCCCAGTAGAGTTCTTGAGCAAAATAAAGAGATAGGTAAATACTTTTCCATTGAGCAAATAACTTGGGAAGTAATAAAGTTAGTAGATAATCCCTTAATTTTTGAGGTAAATAGGCGAGATAGATTTCTTCCTGCAAAGTTATTTAGTGATATGCTTGTTAATAGTGGTTATTTGAAGGATAGGTTACCGTTTAATATTTTTTATGTTGCCGCTTGCTTAAATAGTTCTCTTAATAATTTATTGAAAAATGATTATGGTTTGGTGTTCAAAGATGAGAAATGGAATATTTAAGTTTTTATTGATAAAAATCTCGGTTTTTTTAAATTTTTATTTCTTGGGAGCTATTCCC
Source organism: Borrelia sp. RT5S (assembly GCF_021165755.1). NCBI lineage: Bacteria > Pseudomonadati > Spirochaetota > Spirochaetia > Spirochaetales > Borreliaceae > Borrelia > Borrelia salvatorii. The sequence goes on along the minus strand of NZ_CP088936.1, from coordinate 4,141 downwards.
GAGATAGATTATGATTATTTCGAGCAGGATAAATCTGATCTTGTAAGTATCGATAGATTTTTGGGAAAATCTGATTCTAAAAACGTGTTAGGCAAGCGTCACCTATTCATTGGCATTAGGAACGTTTCAAACCCCAGCGTTGTACAAAAACTTGACACAGGTGTACTTAAAAAAATAAAAAAAATCAATCCAATAGGAATTATTTTATTCAGGGAAAATTTTAAAGATGCTAGGCAGACCAAAGAGTTAATTGAATCGTTAAAGCAACATATTGATTCTGATATTTTTATTGCTGTGGATGAAGAAGGAGGGTTGGTTAATAGAGTTAGTGAGAAGAAAAGCCTAGGTGTATATAGTTTTCCTTCTATGGAATCTGTTGGTAGGACAAATGATGTGCATCTTGCATATAAAGTTGGAGAAATTCTTGGAAAACAACTTAGACGACTTGGTATTAATGTAAATATGGCACCAGTAGCCGATTCAAAAACAGCTTCTGATACTCCTTTAGTTAACAGGGCCTTTGGACATTTAACTTACAATATTGGCCTTATGGTGGAGTCATTTGTGGAAGCACTGCAGAAACAAGGAGTTGCCGCAGTTGTTAAGCATTTCCCTGGTCTTGGAGGTACCAGGGTGGATACTCATAAAGAGATAGCCTTGCTACCGTATAGCAAAAATTTTTTAATGAAAAATAATTTTGTTCCATTTATTTTTGGCAAGGAAGCAAAGTTTATTATGGTTGGTCATGTGTTCATCCCCAAAATTTCTAAAGATGTAACTAGCATGTCAAGGGATATTGTGGATATTATAAGGTACAATTTAAACATTGGTAGCACCATAATAACTGATGCGTATGATATGGGAGCAATTGTGAATAATTTCAAAACAGAGGATGCAATTAGAAAATCTTTGGACTCAGGTGTCGATATCGTGCTAGTCCCGGAGGGATACGAGTGAGAGAAAATAAACAAAAAGTCATGTGAAACAACATTTCCCAAGACTTTTTGTAAATGGTTAAAGGTTAAAGATAGATTACAGTTTACCACAAAGTATAAAAAAAACAATAAACATATCTAGAATTTTTGAAAAGTATACAAAAGGGAAGCATAAAAGGGAGATAATTGTATTAATTCTTATTTGATATATATTATAATAATGTACACGAAATAAAGAGAGGAAAATAATTTAGGTTTGAGGTGATAAAAGATGAAACGAGTAGATAAGAGAACCTTCCCTATGGCATTGGTTTGTGATAATTACGTAAAAAAGGGGGGTATTTTTTTTGGAGATGCAGAATATGAAGCAAATTATAAAGCTAGGGTTAATGGGTACGTTATTGACTTCTTTAGGATACCTAGAAGCTTAAAGAATAAATATGAAGTTAATATTAAGTCTTTAAGCGATCCAGAACTCCCGTTTGGAAATATAGCAATGAATTGCATAAATACTTTTAAGCTCATAGTAGACATTGTAAATATGCAAACAGGTAATAATTATGATTATGATAAATTTATAACAGATACAGAAACTGAGAAGATGCTTTATTATGGTGCAAAGGTAGTATCAGCACTTTCAAGACACTTTGACGAGATTAGCGGAAATAACCATAATGAGGGATATTATGAATGGGAGAAAGGTTGGATAGAGAGGAAGTGGATTGATTATGAGCCTAGCGATATAGAGATTAAAGAAATGCAGGAATCAAATAGGAAACTTGATCCGGAAATGAGCATAGGAGCAAAGGGTAAGTTGAGGAAATCTGGAATGAGTAAAGCTGAATTGAATCTCTTAAGAGCAATAGAGAAAGCGGGTAATTAAAGTTTATAAAATAAAATCTTTAAAAATATTTACAAAATTAAAAAAATAAAATAACATTATAGGTAGGATAGAAATCATTCTATCGAGAGTCCCCAACACTCCTATTAATCCTCTCCAAAACAAGATATAGGGGTAGGGACTTTTTTTTATAACCTCTATTTAAGAAGGTATATCAAATAAAGAATAATACAATAACCTTGGCTTAATGTAAGTCCCTCGCAAGATCGTACCAAAGATTAGAATAACGACTTTTGTTAAGTATGCTGGATAACCTGTCTACTTCGTACTTACTGAAGTAAATGCTAGGAAAATCATAGACGTTAGAATCTAGGTATAAAACACCACCAAAGTAATAAAGGTTAGCATATGATATGATGCCTGTAGGTGTAGTTAGTTGGACTTGAGTAACTAACTTTTTGATTCCAAATATAAATTCAATTTCAGAAATAGTGGAGCGTAGAGATGTAATAGAAGACGCTGGAAGAGAAAAAGTATGTCCTGAGTCTAGTAAAAATAAAAGCCTTGTGTCGCCTCTTAAATGGATCTTCTTAATGCCATCTTTGGAACTTACTAGGTGAGTGAAATTTCTAGGAGCTACAAATTGAAGAGTATAGGGAATTCCGTGTCTTTTATAAAAGGGAAACCTATTGTTGAAATTGAACTCCTTAAGCATAACCGTTCCCTTTCCCAATGTTATGATTTCAGTTAGACTTATATCATTGAAATTGGGCGTAGAGTACCTTGTAACTTTTCCTGGTACGTAACAAGAATTGAAGAAAATCAGAAAGAAAAGAACGCATAAAACCACAAGCAAAGGACGAAAATGACTCACTAAGTGCTCCTAAAGATATAAATATTTATAGGCTCTCTCATAGCCTGCGATTTTATTGTAACATATTTAACTATTTCTGTTTACATAACCTATGCTAGATAGAAATAATGTAGAATTGTTTACATATCATCTAAGAATAGAAAGAACAGAACAGTAAAATAATTTAGAAAAACTGGAAATAATTGAATTATTGAACTAATAATTTAGATATTAAATATTCTCCTTTTTTAAAATTAAAAGAATTTATTATCAATATTTACTTCATACCATACATTCTTTTAAATAATCCCCTTCCCCAAGGGGTTTCTTTTTTGAAGGTGTGTATGCATATAGTTTTAAAGTAAGTGGCGTTGGGTTTGACTTTAAAGAAGATTGGTTAAAAGCATGAGATTAATTTAGTTAATTGAAAAAAACTTATTGCAATATGATGCTATCTGTTAGGTGAATTTTAGGTTTAACCTAGTGTTTAATGCAGGGGCTCTTTTGTGTTTGGAGAGTTTTTATCTGGTTAGTATTTAATTTAAAATATCCTCCCTATAATGGATTAAAAAAGTATTTTCACACGGCGGAATTCTATTTTATGTTAGAACAACGTGTAACAAAAAATAGCTTCTTTTGCTTGTAATTTGGGTTTTTTTGTGTAAAGAATGAAGTAGTGCCTCCACTTTTCTGTGAAGAATTTGGGCTTTTTGGCTCGGAAATTACATGGCTAAACAGCTTTAAATGATATCAAGGTTTGGCATTACCGAACGAGGATATATAAACTAAAAGTATGAAACGGGAATCCTTGCTTTTGTTTGTATTTTTGTTGCATCCTTAGTTAGCAATCATTTTTACCTTTAAATTAAATTCACTCCAAAATTTTTGAATTTCACTTTTGCTGAATTTCACAATCGCATAGCTGCTGGCTGTATACACTTTAAACTCGGCCATTTCATCGTATTGATTTTTCATTTTAATAAATTTCATAAACTCTTCTTCTGGAATTACAAACTTGGAAATTGCTGTCACAATATCCCTTCTTTCTATAACGGTAGTTGACTCATATGGAAAATAAGGATTGTAAGATTCATCATATTTCGTGATATTTTTCGTATCTTCAGATATTAATTTTCCCACAGCTTCAAAGTGCGTATCTGTGATTACCTTGTCTACTTGAGCTTTTCTTGGGCTCCTGGCTTGAGATTTAACTAAAATTGAGTATTCTTTTTCCTTTTTAGGTTTGTTGTATCTTATTGAGATCAAAGATTTAATCACTCCACTTGTGGAATATTTTGTCTCTAGGTAATACTTAGAGTACAACACTTGAGCAAATCTATCATATTCTATTTGATAAGTCCTGCAAGACCCAAAAATAAGAACAAGAAGCGGGAAAACACTACTGATATTTCTGATTTTATTCAAGATAATCTTGCATTCCGACCCAAAACCACAAATCCCGTTCATACCCAACATCCCTCACCGTATCATTATACAATAAAAAAGCTACTA